>DAINPA010000013.1:26378-36523 GCA_036743675.1 Steroidobacteraceae bacterium | reverse complement strand
CCCTACGAACAGCTGGAACAGGAATTTCGTCGATTGCATGCGTTTCGCGGCGCATTGTCCTTATTGCGTTGGGACGCAGCGGTGATGATGCCGCGCGGCAGCTCCGACGTGCGCGGCGAGCAATTGGCGGCGCTCGAGACCGAACACCACGCCCTGCTCACGACCCCGAAGGTGGCGCGGCTGCTGGAGCGGGCCGAGGCCGGCGCCTCGCAGCTCGAGGATTGGCCGCGCGCGAATTTACGCGAGATGCGCCGGCAGCGCGATCATGCCATCGCAACGCCGCCGTCGCTGATCGCGCGCCTGGCCAAGGCGACGTCGCGCGCGGAAGTCTTCTGGGTCGAGGCGCGCAAGGCCAACGACTTCAAGCTGCTGGCGCCGCACTTGGAGGAGGTCGTGCATCTGGTGCGCGACAAGGCCGCGCTCCTGGGGCAGGCGCGCGGCTTGCCGCCGTACGATGCCCTGGTCGAGACATTTACGCCCGGCATCTCGACCGCGGATATCGACACCATTTTCAAGGCCCTGTCGCGCAAGCTCCCGGGGCTGATCAATCAGGCCATTGAAGTTCAGGCGGAACGCGCCCCCGCGCCCTTGACGGGCAAGTTCACGACGCCTCGCCAGCGCCAGCTGTCGCTCGAGGTGCTCAAGGCCATGGGATTCCCATTCGATCGGGGCCGGCTGGACGAGAGCGAACACCCCTTTACCGAAGGCGTGCCCGGCGACATACGCATCACGACCCGATTCGACCCCAACGATCCGTTTTCCGGTCTGCTGGGGGCGGTTCACGAGACCGGCCATGCCATGTACGACTTGGGAATGCCGCCCAAGTGGCGCGATCAGCCGGTGGGCCGCGACCGCGGGCTGGCGCTCGAGGAAAGCCAGTCGCTGCTCTTTGAGATGAATCTTTGCCGCAGCCGCTCCTTCGTCAAGTATTTGAAGCCGCTGCTGGAAAAATTCCTGCAAGTGAGCGGCGATGAATGGAGCGAGGAGAATCTGTACCGGCATCTGATCCGGGTGAAGCGCAGCTTGATTCGCATGGATGCGGATGAGCTCACCTACCCCGTGCACATCATGCTGCGCTACGAACTCGAGAAAAAAATTCTTGACGGCACGCTGCCGGTTGCGGATTTGCCCGAGGCATGGAACGCGAATATCGAGCAGCGCTTGAGCATACGTCCGAGCAACGACGTCGACGGCTGTCTGCAGGACATTCATTGGGCGGTGGGGCACTTCGGCTATTTTCCCTCCTACGCGCTGGGAGCGGTCATTGCGGGCCAATTGAACGAGGCGCTGCGCGCGGAACGCCCGACTCTCGATGCGGAGATCGCGGCCGGCCAATTCGGCGGCGTGATGGATTGGCTGCGCGATAACGTGCACTGCGTGGGTGCCCGATTGCCGGTGCAGGAGCTCATCAAGCAAGCCACCGGCAAGCCGCTCACTGCTTCGGCCTACCTGCGCTACCTCGAATCGAAATACCTGGAAGCGCCGTGAGCGTCTCAAACACCGCCGATACCGTCCATGTCGCCGTGCGGCCTCGCTCGAACAATTTCAACAAGCTCGAGGCGCAGCTGCGCGGCTGCGTCGGCAAAGCCATCGGCGAGTACCGGATGATTGCCGACGGCGATCGGGTGATGGTGTGCGTATCGGGCGGCAAGGATTCCTATACGTTGCTCGACATGCTGCTCCGCTTGCAGCGTAGCGCGCCGATCCGCTTCGAGATCGTCGCGGTCAATCTCGATCAGAAGCAGCCGGGGTTTCCCGCCGAGGTGCTGCCCGATTATTTGACCGCACTCGGCGTGCCGTTCCGGATCATCGAGCAGAATACCTATGCCGTGGTCAAGCGCGTCATTGCGGACGGCAAGACCCTATGCGGCCTGTGTTCGCGCTTGAGACGCGGGGCGCTGTATCGCTTCGCGGCCGAGAACGGGATCACCAAGATCGCTCTCGGGCATCATCGCGACGACATGGTCGAGACGCTGTTCCTCAACATGTTCTTCGGCGGCCGGCTCAAGGCGATGCCGCCGAAGCTGTTGAGCGAGGATCGGCGGCACATCGTCATACGGCCGCTGTGCCTGGTGGCGGAGCGCGACATCGAGCGCTATGCCGCGGCGCGTCGCTTCCCGATCATTCCCTGCACGCTGTGCGGCTCGCAAATGCATATGCAGCGCCTGGTCGTAAAGAACATGCTCAAGGATTGGGAGCAGAAATTCCCCGGCCGTATAGAGACCATTTTCTCCAGCATGCGCAATGTTGCGGCCTCGCAGCTCGCCGATCCGAAGCTGTTCGATTTTGCGGGACTAGAGCAACTGCGTGCGCGCAATGCTCGGAGTTCAGAAAGCGTACCGGCGGCGATCATGGATGAGGTCATGGCCAAGCTCGCCCCAATTTTCGAGTGAGCAGTTCGTGCCGCAAGCCCGACGCATCGCCCCTCGATCCCGCCGCTCGCAGCGGCATTACCCCTGGGAAACGCTCGCCGACGACCAATTGCTCAGTTTGCGGTTTTGCGACCTGAAATTGGCGATCGAGGGTACCGATCTCGAGCGGGCGATCGAGCGGCTGTACGGCGAACTCGACACGCGCGGCATCCGCTTCCGGCCGCATTTCTGGCTGTCGCAGGAATGGTTTTCCCCCGACGGCATTCCCGGCATCGCGATTCCGTTCTATCTCGCGCACCGCCGGCTCATGGGCATCGAGCGGCGGCTGATGCGCGAAGCGGAAGGCGGCAACCGCAACTGGCTGATGCGCATATTGCGCCACGAAGCGGGCCACGCCATCGACTCGGCCTATCGCCTGCGCCGGCAGGGCCGTTGGCGCAAAGCCTTTGGGCCGGCATCGCTGCCCTATCCCGACACCTACCGGCCGCGCCCGGGCAGCCGCCGCTTCGTGCAGCACTTGGGAGCTTGGTACGCCCAAGCGCACCCCACCGAGGATTTCGCGGAGACGTTCGCGGTTTGGCTCAAGCCGAAGTCGGCGTGGCGCCGGGAATACCTCGGATGGCCGGCATATGCCAAGCTCGAGTTCATCGATGAGCTGGCCGCCGAAATAGGCGAGGCCAAACCGTTGGTGATCGACCGCAGCCGGATCGAGGACATCGCCGAGGAGACATGCACGCTGCGCCAGCACTACGAGGATAAGCTGGCACGCTACCGCATGCCGCGCCGCACGGGCGCGGACGAATTATTGCTCAAGGTGTTCACCGCGGCGCCGCGTTCGCGCTCGGCGCCGAAAGCGGCGAGCGTGCTGCGCGAGCTGCGTCATCCGCTGCGGCAGCAGATCGTGCGCTCCGGAGCCTTCAGCGAATACCTGGTGCATCAGGTCATGCGACTGATGATCGAGCGCTGTGAATCCTTGAACCTGCACATCCGCGGCCCGCGCCGCGAACTGAAGGCGCATCTACTGTGGGTCATCGGCCGTCTGGCCGAGTCCTACGAAGAGCGCCAATTGCCGCGGGTGGCGCTGTGAGACGGGTCGCGCCGTGAAGAAGATGCGGGCTCTGGTGCTGGTGCATGCCACGCTGGTGCCGCCGGATTCGTTGCGCGGCCTGTCCGAGAAAGAGATCGACGAATGGCGCACCGAATACGACGTCATTTCGCATCTGAAGGCCGCCGGCCACGAGGTGATGCCGCTCGGCTTGAGCGATAACCTGTCGGAGCTGCGGCGCGCGATCATCGATTGGAAGCCGGACATCGTGTTCAATCTGCTCGAGGAATTCGACGGCATCGTCACCTACGATCAGCATGTGGTCGCCTTCTTGGAACTGATGCATCAGCCGTATACCGGGTGCAATCCCCGCGGCATGCTGCTGTCGCGGGATAAAGTGCTGTCGAAGCAATTGCTGTCCTATCACCGGGTGCCGACCCCGCAATTCATGGTGTTCGCCCGCGGCAGGACGCCGCGGATTCCGAAGCGCCTGCGCTTTCCGATGTTCGTGAAATCCTCGACCGAGGATGCCTCGCTCGGGATCGCGCAAGCCTCCGTGGTCGTGGATGAGCGCCAGCTAAAGGAGCGGATTGCCTTCATTCACGAGCAAACTCATTCCGATGCGCTGGTCGAGGAGTACATCGAGGGCCGCGAGCTCTATGTCGGGGTGACCGGCAACGAGCGGCTGAAGGTGCTACCGGTCTGGGAAATGACCTTCGGATCGCTGCCGGAAAACCTGCCCGCCATCGCCACCCGCAAGGTGAAATGGGACCGAGGCTATCAACAGAAATACGGCATTACCACCGCGGCCGCGGAGAACCTGCCGGAGGGCACCGTGGCGCGGCTCGAACGGCTGTCGAAGCGCATCTTTCGGGCACTGCATTTGACCGGCTATGCACGCATGGATTTTCGCCTGCGCGCGGACGGCGCCTTGTACGCGCTCGAAGCAAACGCGAATCCCAATCTATCGGCGGGCGAGGACTTCGCGCAGTCGGCGCTAACCGCCGGTATGCGTTATCCCGAGGTGCTTAATCGAATCTTGCAGCTCGGCGCGAATTACCCGGCGGCATGGCGCGGCCTCGACGCCTAATGCCGAGTCCAGCGGTCCATCCAAGCGAGCGTGGTCTCATAATCGATGGGGTTGTGCTTGGCGTAACCCGCCGGATTGAGATATTCCGGGCCGCATCCGGCACCGCGGCGCGAGTTGCGCCGCCGGCATGCACCATTTCGACGCTCGCCGAAATCCTCTAGCACCACAATGGCGCGCGCGGCGTTAGCAGCCTACGCGCTCGTTTGCTGATACGAAAAACACTGGAATTATAGGCATTTCCGCACAGCAGTTCGCACTTTGCCTCTTCACTTCTTGTCCGCATTGCCGATAGGATGGTGCCGGGTCACAAAAGGACACCGAGCATGCAAGCACTGCCCGATCGGACTCTGGTAGCCGCCAGTTCCCTGCGTGAATTTTTTCGTGACGCGTTTCACGAAGCGAGCGAGCACCAACACCTCGACATCGACGAACAGGCCGAGCAATACGTGGTCAACCTGCTGACGATGTTCTCGCGCGCCGACGCTCTGTACGAGAAGACACCCGATGGGCTGCGCATCAGGCCGCTGGCGCATATGCTCGCCGAAGCGCTCGAGGCGCCGAGCGCGGCGGCGCGGCAGCGCGGACTGCAGCGGTTGGGCGACGTCTCGCTGTTCATCGCCGGATTCTTCGCGCGCAGCTTTGCCCGAAAATTGATCGACATCGACTATCACATCGCGATGGGCGGGAATGCTTATGGGTCATTGGCGGACACCATGCAGCGCACCCTGGCCGGGCGCAGCATCGCGGCCATCTATGCGCAGCTTGCGCAGAAGTTTCAGCGCCTGGTGGACGCGCTCAACGAGGTGAGCGAGATGTCGTACTGTCATACGGACGCGGACATCCTGCGGCTCTATGAAATATGGATGAAGTCCGGCAGCCAGCACGCGTACGGCTTGCTCAACCGCCTGGGTGTGCAGCCCGTGAAGCACGGCGGTCTACGCCTCGAGCATTGAGCCCGCCATGGTGCTGCGCCGCTTGCAGTCGCTGTTGGGCCGCCTCTACGACGTCTCGTTCGACTACGACGTCTACGATTTTCTGGTGACCGACCGGCGCGAGCTCGCGGACGTGATCCCGGACAACGACCGCCGCGCGCCAGACGAGGAGTTGTTGCTTGCGGAGACCGTGGATGGCGCCGGAGTGGCGTTGTACATCGACCCCAACGTGCTGTTGCGCCTCGAGCACGCGGATCCGACGGGCTCTCTGACGGAGGGCAACCTGGCCGACTACTGCACGGCGCTCGAAGGCGTCAGCCATTTCCTCTACTCGACCTGGCGGCTGAATTGGGACGCGCCGGTGTCGCTGCTCGAGCTGGAGACGCAGGCCGAGGTCGACAAATATGCGGCGACGGTATTTCTGGTCGCCGATCAACAAGGCGGATCTTATCCGGCGCAGGTGCACGCGTGGCTCTTCGACCGGATCAATTTCGACGAGCGTCTCGAGCCGGAACAATACGACCGCTACCGGACCGCGCACCGCTGTGCGGCGAATTTTTGCAGACGGCTGGAAAGCCGGTTCGTGAACCGCGGCAAGGCTCAAGTCGAGGGATTGGTGCGCGAATTGCGTAAGTTCTACCGCTTGGGCTGCGCCGCCAAGCTGCGCTACGCGCTGTCCTGAGGATCGCGGGCGGCCAGTCCGATCGCGCCTAGCCCGCTCGCCGCTAGTCGTCGTCGCGGTTGCCGGCTTGCTTTTTCAACTTGAGCCACTCGCTCAAGCGGTGCAGATCCTTTTTGCGCGCCGCTTCCGGCTTCTTGTCCAACTTGCCGCTGTCATAGGGGTTGTAGCCCTTCACCGTGCCCTGGGGATTCGGCGTGACATGGCCCATCGGCTTCAGCGCCTCCTCGGTAAGGGATAGAGCCGGGTGTTCGAGCGAGCGCAAGCGCTCGCTCGACACCTCGCGGCCGAATTTTCCGGTGGCGACCGACCACTCCCAAATGGCGTTGCCGCGATCGTCGAATTGCACGCGACCAGTGACGTTCCGATCTACCCGCACTTCACGGGACGGTTTGCCGGAACTCGCGCAGACCGCGCTAGCCTTGGTGTTGGGTTTCGGGGGTTGCTTGCTCATGCTACCCATTTTTGGCAATGCTCAGCGCAAGTCAACTGCCACGCTGCGGAATCTTGCGCCTCGTCACAGTTGCAGCTGATATTGGGCGCGCACCAGCCCCAAAGCGGTTTTTCCGTCGTCCCATTCGCCGCGTAAGACCCTGTCGATCGCTTCGCCGATCGGCATCCACGCGAGCTCCAATTCCTCGTCGGCGTCCGGTGTCGGCGCTCCCACCTCGAGCTCGCGCGCCAGGTACATGTGGATCACCTCAGTGAATATGGCGGGCGCTGGAATGTACAAGCCGAGGGCAGTCCAACGCTGCGCAGACACGCCGGTTTCCTCGTTGAGCTCGCGCACGGCGCACGCTTCGGGGGCCTCCCCGGGATCGAGCTTGCCGGCGGGAATCTCCCACAAGAAATCTCCGATGCCGTGCCTATACTGACGCACCAGGCACACGCGGCCGACCTCATCCACCGCCACCACCGCGGCGGCGCCCGGGTGGCGCACGAAATCGATCTCGTGCACCCGGCCGTTGGCGTATCTCAGCCGTTCGCTGGACACATCGATCACGCGACCTCGGTGGATACGGCTGCTTGCGATCGTCGTTGGTTTCAGCATGTGGGCCCTTGGCGGTGAAGAGTAATGAGTAAATTCAAGGATATTACGATCATTCTCGGCAGTCCGGCGAGCGGCAAGACGACGCTTGCGAGGCGGCTTGCCCGATGCGTACTCCGAACTCATCAAGGCCCTAAATAATTGGCGCCTGTGACCTGTCTCCTCGCACCGGCCGGCTCAAATGAGCGATCCTCGACCCAGGAATTACGTAACACGATCTGGATATATATACAGTTCAGCGGTATAGTTTTCTTATGATGAAGGCCAAGACCGCCAGCGCGTTCGATACGCTCAATCCGGCGCAGCGGCGCGCGGCCACCTTTGGCACCCCCGCCAAGGACAAGGGCATCACCGCCGGTCCCTTGCTGATATTGGCCGGCGCCGGCACCGGCAAGACCAACACCCTGGCACATCGTACCGCGCATCTGGTGCTGAACGGAGTCGATCCGGCGCGCATCCTGATGCTGACGTTCACCCGGCGGGCGGCCCAGGAAATGATTCGCCGCGCGCAGACCATCGTCACGGAGGTGCTGACCGACCGCGGCAAAATGGGCAATCGCAGCGTGCAATCCCGCTTGCTGTGGTCGGGCACTTTTCATTCCGTGGGCAACCGGATCTTGCGCGAGTTCGCCAGGCATCTGGGATTGGATCCGAAATTCACGGTGCTCGACCGCGCCGATGCGGCCGACCTCATGGATGTGATTCGGCACGAACTCGGTTTTTCGGGCAAGGAAAAGCGTTTCCCGCGCAAGGACTCCTGTCTGTCGATCTACAGCTACCGGGTCAATACCCGGCTGTCCCTCAAGCAGACGCTCGAGGAGCAATTTCCGTGGGTCAGCGAATGGGAACAGGATCTGACCCGCCTGTACCGTGAGTATGTCGCCCGCAAGCAGAAGAACAACGTGCTGGATTTCGACGATCTGCTGCTTTGCTGGCATGCGATGATGAAGAACCCCGCGCTCGCGCAGAATTTATCCAACAATTTCGACCATGTGCTGGTCGATGAATATCAGGACACCAGCGCCTTGCAGGGCGAGATCATTCATGCGCTGAAGCCCGACGGCAGCGGCGTCACCGTGGTCGGCGACGACGCGCAGGCCATCTATTCGTTCCGCGCGGCTGCGGTGGAGAACATCCTGGGGTTTGCGGAGCGCTACAAGCCGAAAGCCGATATGGTGGTGCTGGCGCAGAATTACCGGTCCACGCAGCAGGTGCTGGATTGTGCCAACGCCCTGATGTCGGAGGGCGCTCGCCAGCACCGCAAGACGCTGCTCGGCACGCGCCATTCCACTCAGAAACCACTCTACGTGACGTTGGATGACGCCGTCGGCCAGGCCGAATACATCGTCGGGAAGATTTTGGCGACGTGCGAGATCGGCGGCTCATTGAAGCGCCATGCCATTTTGTTTCGCAATTCGCACCACAGCGATGTGCTGGAAGTCGAGCTGACGAAGCGCAACATTCCCTTCGTGAAGTACGGCGGCCTGAAGTTTCTCGAGGCTGCGCACGTCAAGGACATGCTCTCGCTGCTGCGCTGGGTCGACAATCCGCGCAATGCCGTCGCGGGGTTCCGGGTGCTGAAACTCGTGCCCGGCATCGGCCCGGCTCACGCCAAGCAGGCGCTCGAGCATTTCGAGGCGCAGGGCTTCAGCGTCAAGAGTCTGGCGGGCTTCGATGCGCCGCAGGCCAACAAAATGGACTGGAAGAGATTCTGCGCATTGCTGGAGAAGCTCGCCGACCCCAGCGCCCCTTGGCCGGGTCAGGTCGGGTTGGTGCGCGAATGGTACAAGCCGCAATTGGAACGAATTTACGACGCGGCATTCAGCCGCACCGGTGATCTCGAACAGCTCGATCATTTGTCCGCGCAGCATTCCAGCCGGGAGCGATTCCTCACCGAACTCACCTTGGATCCGCCGGTGGTCACCGGCGATAAATCCGCTTCCGCATCCAAGGATGAGGACTACGTGATTCTCTCGACCATCCATTCGGCAAAGGGCCAGGAATGGGACATCGTCTACGTCCTGAACGTCGCCGACGGCAATTTTCCGTCGGAATTTTCCGCCGGCAAGCCGAAGATGATCGAGGAAGAGCGACGCTTACTGTACGTGGCGATGACCCGCGCGCGCAATGAGCTGCACTTGTGCGCGCCGCTCAGGTATGCGGTCACTCAACAAGCCAAAGGCGGCGATGCCCATGTCTACGGCGCAAAAAGCCGGTTCATGACCGACAAGGTGCTCGCCTGCTTCGAGCACACCACCTTCCGCAGCCTGCACGGCGCCGAGAGCTTGCGCGCGCATGAGCGCTCGGACGCTATAGGGGCGGTGGACGTCGTCTCACAGCTCAAGGAAATGTGGTGAGCAACCGCGCCCGCGCATGGGGACCCCCAAGGTCGCCATCGCGGGTCTTCAAATGCCGCTTAAGGGCGCGATCGGATCTACTGTTGGCTGATCGATCGGTGCCTTACTCCCGCGCCTTTACCAGCGGCGCGAGCCGCCACCGCCACCGCCACCAGCGGGCTTGGATCGGGGCGGCCGCTCTTGGGCCTCGTTCACGCGCAGCGGACGCCCCCCCATCTGGAAGCCGTTCGTTTGCTGGATAGCGTTTTGTGCCTCACCGGCCGCCATATCCACGAACGCAAAGCCGCGCGGGCGCCCGGTTTCGCGATCGTTGATGAGCTTGACGGATTCGACTTTACCGTAGCGCTCGAACAGGCTACGCACTTCGTCTTCTGTAGCGGTGAAGGGCAGGTTGCCAACATAGATCGTCGTCATTCAACTGGTCTCACTGACAGTGCGCGCAAGGCGCGGGGATGATGCCGCTCGCGCGCGGTTTCACGGCGGACGACGTCGCCACTGCCGCAGCGGCGCAGCCCGTACCTTAAGGTCGCGCACTTGAGCCATGGAATGCCAGAGAACGACCTACGATCCGATGCTACGCCAGGGGATTATTGTTGGCAAACGCCAGAATTCGTTAAGTAAC
>DAINPA010000013.1:0-26278 GCA_036743675.1 Steroidobacteraceae bacterium | reverse complement strand
AGGGCTACTCGACCTCGAGATAGGCGTAGCCGTTGAGCTCGTTTTCATAAAAGCGCTTCACCGCCTGCGCCTCGGCGAGCGACATTCTGCCTTCCTGAATGGCCCGCTCGCAGTCGCGCGAGATGCCCGGATACAACTCGTCGGTGTCGTACTCCATATACTCCAATACCTTATTTGCGGTATCCCCTTTGACGACTTCCTCGATCCACCAGCCGCCGTCCTCCTGGAGCCGGATATGGACCACGTGGGTGTCGCCGAACAGGTTGTGCAAATCTCCGAGAGTCTCCTGGTATGCGCCGACCAGGAACGCCGCCAGGTAGTAGGCTTCGCCCGCGATGAGCTCATGCACCTCGAGGGTGCGTTTGGTCACGCGCGGATTGACGAAGCGGTCGATCTTTCCGTCCGAGTCGCAGGTGATGTCGGCGAGCACCGCATTGCGGCTCGGTCGCTCGCCCAAGCGCTGAATCGGCATGATGGGAAACAGTTGGCCGATGGCCCAGCTGTCCGGCAGTGACTGGAACACCGAGAAGTTGCAGAAATAGATGTCGCTCAGAATATCTTCGAGGTTTTCCAGCTCCTCCGGAACGCGGTCCAGCTTGCGGCAGTAGTCGCGAATCTTGACGCAGGTCGCCCAATAGAGCTTCTCGGCGAGTCCGCGGAATTCGAGGCTCAAATAGCCCCAGTTGAACATTTGCAGCGCCTGTTCGCGCGCCTGCAGCGCGTCGTGATAGCACTCGACCAGCCGGCGCTCGTTGACCGACCGGTAGCAGTCGATGAGATCGCGCACCGGTTGGGGCAGCTCCTGCCGGCCGTGGTAGTCCTCCTCCGGCCGCCCCGACACCTTGAATTGATCCAGTTTCGAGGCGCCCAAGACGTCGAACACCAGCAGACTGTGATGGGCCGCGATGGCGCGGCCGGACTCGCTGACGATCATCGGATGCGGGACGTCGCGCGCGTCACAGACGCTCTTGATGCGGTACACGACATCGCTCGCGTATTCGTTCAGCGTGTAATTCATCGACGACTCGTAGTTGGTGCCGCTGCCGTCGTAGTCGACGCCGAGCCCCCCGCCGATATCGATGTACTGGAGGCCCGCGCCCATGATCTTGAGCTCCGCGTACACGTGCGCCAGCTCGTTAATGGCGTCTTTCACCCGCCGGATGTCCTGCAGCTGGCTTCCGGGATGACAATGCACGAGCTGCAGGCAATCGAGCATGTTGCGCTCCTTGAGCAGCGCATACAGATCGAGAATCTCGCTGATGAAGAGGCCGAATTTGGATTTTTCGCCCGCGGATTCGCGCCAGCGGCCGGCACCCTCGCTGGCGAGCTTCACCCGCACTCCGATCTTGGGGCGCACCGCATAGTTATGTGCGTGCTTCAGGATCAAGTGAATTTCTTCGTAATTCTCCACCACCGGAATGATGGTGCGGCCGAGCTTGGTGGCCAGGATGACGGCTTCGATGTAACTGTCGTCCTTGAAGCCGTTGCACACCACGATGCGGTCCGGCGCGTCCTCGGTGATGGACATGACGGCGAGCAGCTCCGGTTTGGAACCGACCTCCAGGCCGAAGCCGAATTCCTTGCCGTAGCGGTAGACCTCTTCGACCACCAGGCGCTGCTGATTGACCTTGATCGGAAATACCGCCGCATAGCGGTTGCGGTACTCGTTCTCCGCAATGGCGTTGCCGAAGGCTTCCGCGAGATGGCGAAGCCGGTGGGCGAGGATGTCGGAAAATCGAATGACCACCGGCGTATGCAGGTCGCGCGCCTTGAGCCCCTGCACGACTTCGTGCAAATCGATTTCGCGGCCCGGGTCCATGCTTGGCCGGATTACCACATGGCCGCCGGCATTGATCGAAAAGTAGCCCTTGCCCCAGGCCTCGACCTGATACAGATCGAGCGACTCCTCGATGTTCCAATTGTGATTGGCGGGCAGCGGTTTGGCGGGTGTGCTCACGTGCGCGCACCATAGCAAATTGGGGCCCTATGTAAATGACTTAGGGTAAATGACCGAGGGTAAATGACGGAGCCCGCGATGCCCTCGTGCGTTCATTTGCCGCGGGTCACGGGACGCTTGGGATCCCGTATCCATTCGCTCCAGGAACCGGCATAGAGCTTGGCGCCGTTTAATCCCGCCAGTTCGAGCGCCAGCAAATTGTGACAGGCGGTGACGCCCGAGCCGCACATGGCGATGACTTTGCCCGGTTCAGCGCCGGCGAGACGCGCGAGCCAGCGGCGCTCGAGTTCGTCGGGCGGCAGGAAGCGCCCATCGGCGCTCAAATTGGCCGCGAACGGATGATTGATGGCTCCGGGCACATGGCCGGCCACCGGGTCCAAGGGTTCGACGGCGCCGGTAAAGCGCTCCTCGGCGCGTGCGTCCACCAGCAGGCGGCGCTGATCCTTGAGCGCTTCGATCAGTTCGACGGTGCTGAGCACGGCCTGATGGTCGATTCGCGGGGTGAACCTCTGGACAGCGCCGCCCTGCGGCTCGCCGGAGTCGAGCGCGCCGCCGGCGGCGATCCAGGCCCTGAAGCCCCCGTCGAGGACCGCGACCTTGGCGTGGCCCAGCCAGCGCAGCAGCCACCAGGCCCGCGCGGCGAAGGCACCGTTGGCTTCATCGTAGGCGATCACCTGCGAGGCATCGCCGACGCCAAGCTCGCCCAACCGGGCGGCGATGAGATCGGGCGCCGGCAGGGGATGGCGGCCGCTGCTCGAGGTCACCGGCCCCGACAGATCGCGGTTCAAGTCCGCGTAGCGAGCGCCGCGAATGTGCTCGCGCAAATACGCCTGCCTGCCGGCCCCGGGCGCCGCCAGATCGAACCGGCAATCGAGGATCGCGACCCCGGGATTGCCGATCAACGACTTCAGGGAGGCGACATCGATGGTGGTCGTGAAATGCATGTTTCGAGCTTAGCGCGCCGCCGATCGAACCGCATCCGCTACAATCGGCTTCCATGGCACTTACTCTTTATTGGGGCAGCGGCAGTCCATTTTCGTGGCGCGTGTTGCTGGCGTTGGAACACAAGCGCCTGCCCTACGAGTCGCAACTCCTGCACTTCGACAAGCAAGAGCATCAGTCGCCGCAGATGTTGAAACTCAACCCGCGCGGCCGGGTGCCGGTGTTGAAGGACGGCGACTATGTGGTGTTCGAATCGCTCGCCGTGCTCTATTACCTCGAGGTGAAATATCCGCAGGCGCCGATCTTCGGGACGAATCCCGAGGAGGCCGGGGTCATCATGCGCGTGATCTGCGAATTTCAGGCCTACGCCGAGCCGGCCCTGTCGAAGATCGTGAACGCCGTGTTCACCGGCCAGGTGGCCGGCGCGATCGATGAACTGAGCGACGCGATGCATGTGGCGGGGCGCGAGGCGCGCACCATCGAAGGTCGATTGAGCAAGGAGGACTGGATCGTCGGCGCAGACTACTCCGCGGCCGACATGGTCATTTTCCCGTGGATCCAGCTGTTGCGGCGCGCGATGGATAAGCGCGCGGCCGCCGAACTCGGCAAGCGCTTCCTGCCGATGGAACGCAACTACCCGGCATTGGCGCGCTGGGTCCGCCGCATCGAATCCTTGCCCGGCTACGAGCGGACCTATCCGCCTCACTGGCGCGAGAATCCCAGCCGCGGCGGCGAAACTTGAGCATTTCGCGCGCCCCCAGGTAGGCTGAGGGAGGGAGTCGCGGCCACGCATGAGTCAACACAGGAAGGCATTGATGAGCAAACACGAAGTGCATGTGAATTTTGCGGGCAGGATCATTTTTGTGGGTTTTGGCAGCATTGGACAAGGAGTCTTGCCGCTCATCCTGCGTCACATAGGCATTTCGGCGGATCGCATCACCATAGTCACAGCGGAGGATGCCGGTCGATCCGAAGCCGAGAAATTCGGCGTCAAATTCCACAACTCCGCTTTGACCCGCGACAACTACCGGCAGGTGCTGCAGCCGTTGCTGGGCGCCGGCGATTTCTTGCTGAACCTGGCGGTGGACGTGTCGAGTGTCGCGCTCATCCGGCTGGCGCAGGAGCGGGGCGCGCTGTATCTCGACAGCTGCATCGAGCCATGGGCCGGCGGCTACGTCGACGGCAAGCTCGCGCTCGAGGCACGCAGCAATTACCACATGCGCCTGGAGGCGCTGGCATTGCGCGACGCGACCAAGCGCGCCCCGACGGCGGTGCTGACCCACGGCGCCAATCCCGGCTTGGTGTCGCACCTGGTCAAGCAGGCGCTGCTCAACATCGCCAAGGACTTGGGGGTAGATGCGGGCGAGCCCGTGAGCCGGGAGCAATGGGCCAAGCTCGCCCACACCTTGGGCATCAAGGTGATTCATGTCGCCGAGCGCGACACCCAAATCACCAACGTGCCAAAGCAGGTGGACGAGTTCGTCAATACCTGGTCGGTGGACGGCTTCGTCAGCGAGAGTGCGCAGCCCGCCGAACTCGGCTGGGGCACGCACGAGACACATTTCCCGGCGGACGGCGGCCGGCATAAAGAGGGATCGGGCTGCGCTATCTACTTGAATCGTCCGGGCGCGAGCACCCGGGTGCGAACCTGGACGCCCAAGGCCGGGAATTTTCACGGCTTCTTGATCACGCATTCGGAGGCGATTTCGCTCGCCGACTACTACACCGTGCGCGAGGGCGAGCGGGTCGTGTACCGCCCCACCACGCACTATGCCTACCATCCGAGCGACAGCGCCGTGATGTCGGTCCACGAGCTTGCCGGGCGCAACTGGCATATGCAGAAGAACAAGCGAATCATGCTCAACGAAATCACCGCGGGCATCGACGAACTCGGCGTATTGCTCGCCGGACACAAGAAGAATGCGTACTGGTACGGCTCGCAGCTGTCGATCGAGGAAGCGCGCAAATTGGTTCCTTACAACAGCGCGACCAGCTTGCAGGTCACCGTGGCGGCGCTCTCCGGGATGATCTGGGCCATGGAAAATCCCAAATGCGGGATCGTTGAACCGGACGAGATGGACTACAAGCGCCTCTTGGATATCTGCATGCCTTATCTCGGCACCGTGGTCGGCGCGTACACCGACTGGACGCCCCTTTATCAGCGCGGCGAGCTGTTTGCCGAGGATCTCGATACGACGGATCCCTGGCAGTTCAAGAACATTCGGGTCGTATGAGCTGGTAGCGGATCGCGACCACGATAAAGGACTGCGATCCCGAGGGCAGGGCGACCGTTATCTCGTCGCCCTGACGTTTGCCGAGCAAGCCGCGACCGAGGGGTGAGTCCATGCTGATGTACTCGCTTGCCATGTCGAATTCATCCGGCCCGACCAGCCGGTACCAGCGCGCCGGTGCGCCGACCTGTTCGAGCTGTATCCACGCTCCGAAGTGAATCCGCTGCGGGTCGCGCCGCCCGTGCGCCGCCTCGATGTCGACAATGGTCATGCCCTCCAACCGCTTGCGCAGAAACCGCACGCGGCGGTCGATTTCGTGCAGACGCTTCTTACCGTAGGTGTATTCAGCGTTCTCGGATCGATCGCCTTGCGCCGCCGCCTCGGCTACGGCGGCGGTGACCCGCGGCCTCTCGATATGCCACAGATCATGCAATTCATCGCGCAGGCGCTTGGCTCCCTCCGGGGTGATGTACTTCGAGGCGGGCGGCGTGGGCGCCCGGTATCTTGACACGGTGCAATAAACCCCGTTGATTTTAAAGACGTGAACCGGTTCTTGGGCTTGCCCGGTCGACTGAGCGCCTGGTCACAGAAATCAAGCGCCCAATGTCCCTAAGCTTGCTACCCATGAGCGCCAAATATTACACCCACTTCATCGCGCAATCGGACGGCGCCATCGAGTACAGCGAGTACCGCGGCGTGGTCGAACTGCTCGGGCAGTGTGGGTCGGTACGAGGCGATCGCGAGATCGCCAGGATGCTGGCGCGCAGCTTCGATCTCGAGGAAAACGACATCCAAGTGCTGCAATGGGACCAGCTGCACTGAATCCCCTAGCGGACTTTACTTCCCTTCATTGAAGTCCGCACCTCCGCCCCGAACTCATCCCTCGGGGCTTTTTTTATGGCGGTGGTAAACTCATCCGGCGTCCCCATATCGAGGGCGTACCCACATCGGGGCCAACGAAGGGGAGCGAGTGATGCGTAGATCCGCTATCGGTTTGGCTGCAGTTGCCGCGTTGTTGTTGTCGGGCTGCGGTTACAACACCATGCAGGGGCAAGACGAGCAGGTCAAGTCGGCTTGGTCGGAGGTCATCAATCAATATCAGCGCCGCGCCGACCTCATCCCCAATTTGGTCAATACGGTCAAGGGCTACGCGGCCCAGGAGCAGCAAGTCCTGTTGGGCGTGACACAGGCCCGGGCAAAAGTCGGCTCCCTGCAAGTGACGCCCGAGCTGGTGAATAATCCCGAGGCGTTCGCCAAGTTTCAGGCGGCGCAGGGCGAACTGTCCGGGGCATTGTCGCGATTGATGGTGGTGGTGGAGAACTATCCGCAGTTGAAGTCCGACCAGAATTTCCGCGATCTGCAAGCTCAACTGGAAGGCACGGAAAACCGCATCACGGTGGCGCGCAATCGCTACATCCAGGCGGTGCAGAACTACAATGTGACGGTGCGTTCGTTCCCGGGCAACTTGACGGCGATGGCGTTCGGCTACAAGCCGAAACCGAATTTCACGGTCGAGAACGAGGCGGCGATCTCCAAGCCGCCCAGCGTGGATTTCTCGGGGCCGCCGACCGCTTCGCCGGCGCACTAGTGGGCCGGTTCGCGGCAGGCGTGGTGGCGAGCCTCGCCGCGATGCTGGCGTGCGCGGATGTCGCCGTGCCGCCGCTCACGGCGCGCGTCGTGGATCTCACCGGCACCCTGTCCGGCGGGGCGGTCAATCGCATCGAGACCCGGCTGGCGGACTTCGAGGCGAAGAAGGGCAGCCAAATCGCCGTGCTGATGGTGCCGACGACGCAGCCCGAAGAGATCGAGCAATACGGCATCCGTGCGGCCGAACAATGGAAGCTCGGGCGCAAAGGGGTCGACGACGGCGCGATCCTGCTGGTTGCGAAAAACGATCGCCGTGCGCGCATCGAGGTCGGCTACGGTTTGGAAGGTGCGCTGCCCGATGCGATCGCGAAACGCATCATCGACGAGACCATCACGCCGCATTTCAAGCTGGGCGACTATGACGGCGGCGTCGAAGCCGGCATCGATAAAATGATGTCCGTGGTCAACGGCGAGCCGCTGCCGGCGCCGGATGAAAAGTGGGAGCACCGCGGCGGCATAGGCCATCTGCTGCCGTTCTTGCTGGTCGCGGCATTCGTCGCGAGCGGCGTGCTGCGGGCGATATTCGGCCGGCTTTTCGGGTCGATTGCAACCGGCGGCCTCGTCGGCGGTATCGCCTGGCTCCTGAGTAATTTGCTGCTGGTCGGTGCGGGTGCCGGTTTTCTTGCATTCTTGTTTGCGATGCTGCTCGGGTCCACTCGCGCTTGGTCGGCGGGCGGCGGCGGGTGGGGCGGGGGCTTCGGCGGCGGCCTGGGGGGCTTTGGCGGGAGTTTCGGCGGCGGCGGCTTCAGCGGCGGCGGCGGCGGGTTCGGAGGCGGCGGCGCCTCGGGTAGCTGGTGATGCAGCTCGCACGCTTGATCAAACATGTGGCGGCGACCCATTGGCGCACCCGGATGTTATTCCCGGCCCGTACGCTCGATGCCATCGAGGAGGCGATCGGACGCGTCGAGGCCACGCATACGGGCGAGATTCGCTTCGCGATCGAAACGGCGCTGACGCCCTGGCACGTGTTGTGCGGGGTTACACCGCGCGCCCGCGCGCTCGAGGCTTTCGCTCACTTGAAGGTATGGGACACCGAATTAAACAACGGTGTGCTGATCTATGTGCAGCTCGCGGATCGCAGTGTGGAGATTGTCGCGGATCGGGGTTTTGCGGGGCGGGTCAGTCAGGATGAGTGGGATGCGGTATGCCGGCTGATGGAACAGCATTTCCGTGGCGGACGCTTCGAGGCCGGCTCGATCGCGGGAGTCGATGCCATCGGCGCGCTGCTCGCACGGCACTTTCCGGCGGCGGGCGAGCGGGCGGAGGGACGCGTTTTGCAGAACCAATTGCCTGACCGGCCGACTTTGCTGTAGATAGGTCCAATGACCGCGAATTTCCCCGCTTCCTCCCCGCTGCGACTGATCTTGGCCCTCACCCTCACCCTCGGCGTCTGCGCCGCCGGCTGCTCTCTGTTTCGACCCGAGCGCAAGCCGCCGCCGCTGGTCGTAAACGTTGAGGCGCCGCCCAAGCCCGCACTGCCGATGCCCACTGCCACGCAACGCTTCGAGCTCGACGCGGCCAGCGGCGATGTCGTGGGGTACGTGCAAAGGACCATCGTCGGCAAAGAGGACACGATGCCGGACATCGCGCGCCGTTTCGACGTGGGATACGAGGAAATTCTCCTGGCGAATCCCGGCGTGGATCCGTGGCTGCCGGGCGCCGGACGCGAGGTCGTGATTCCGACGCAATTTGTGCTTCCGGCGGCGCCGCACCAAGGCGTCGTGATCAACGTGGCCGCCATGCGCATTTATTACTATGCGCCGCACAAGAAAGGCGAGCCGCAAACCGTCTACACGCATCCGATCGGCATCGGCAGGGTCGGCTGGAAGACTCCCGAAGGCACGACCAAGATCGTCGGACGCGAGAAGGACCCGGTGTGGGTGGTGCCGAAATCGGTGCGCGAAGAACACGCGGCGGACGGCGACATGCTTCCCGACAAGGTGCCGGCGGGGCCGGACAATCCGTTGGGTGAATATGAGTTTCGGCTCGGCTGGCCGAGCTATTTGATTCACGGCACCAACAAGCCCTACGGCGTGGGCATGCGCTCGAGTCACGGCTGCATACGCCTGTACCCGGAGGACATCGCGGAATTCTTCGATTTGATACCGATTGGCACCAAGGTGACGGTCGTCAATCAGCCGTATATGTTCGGTTGGCGCGACGGCACGTTGTATGTGCAGCCCTATGCGGTGATGGAAGATGATTCGCGCGATTGGGACAAGAACCGCAAGCGCTTGCTCGCCAACCTGTTGGCCCCCAGGTTGAGACAGCAGATCGAAGGCCACGACAGCGATATCGACTGGCAGCGGGTCGGAGATCTCGCCCACTCGCCGCGCGCGCTGCCGGTGCCGGTCACCGGCAGTCACGACGGGCTCGATGCGGTGCTGGCGCAATCCTTGCTGGTGCAAAACACGTTGCCGAAGGGGTCCAACTGGGACGGCCAGACCGGCTTGCTGGTCGACGAAAAGACTTTCAATGAAATGCTCGGCAGTCGCGCCAGCCCCCCGGCGGCGTCGCAGACGCAATCCGTCTCGCAATAGCGTGAATCTCAAGGTGCGCTTGGTTGTTTTGGGCCTGCTGTTGGCCTGCTCGGGTCGGGCCGGCATCGCCTGGGCCGTGAACGCCGATGCGCGCCTGGCGCCGATTCAGTCCGGTCTCGACTATCACTCCTTTGCCAACATCGAGCAGTTTCGCATCACCCACCTGGAGTTGAACCTAAGGGTTGATTTCCCGCACACCGTGCTGTTCGGGGCCGTTGCCCTCGAAATCAAGAGGCTCGACCCGCGCGCCACCGAACTGGTTCTCGACACGCGCGATCTCGACATCAGGGACGTGAGCGAACGGGCGACCGATGTGCTCGGCGCGACCTCGAAGAGCGAGACGACCTGGGTGAGCCGGCCGTTCCATTTCGAAAAGGCGGATCCGATCTTGGGCAGTCCGTTGGTCATCGAACTGCCGCCCTCGAAAAGGACCACGCACTTGATAAAAATCGAGTACGTCACCTCGCCGGGGGCATCGGCGCTGCAATGGCTCACCGAAAAGCAAAATCCCGACCGGCACCATCCGCTCATGTATACGCTCTCCGAGCCCATCGGAACCCGCAGCTGGATTCCGCTGCAGGACACCCCGCGGGCGCGGCTCACCTATAGCGCCCATATTCATACCTCGTCCGATGTGCTCGCCGTCATGAGCGCCAAAAACGACCCGAAGGCGAAGCGCAACGGCGATTATTCCTTCGTCATGCCGGACGCGATCCCGCCCTATCTGATCGCCTTGGCGGTCGGCGATCTGCGCTTCAAGGAGACCGGGCCGCGGACCGGCGTGTATGCCGAGAGATCCTTGATATCGGCGGCCGCCAAGGAATTCGCCGACGCGGAAAGCCTGCTGAGGGCGGGAGAAAAAATCCTCGGACCCTATCCCGGGAGCCGGTACGACATCTTGGTGCTGCCGCCGAGCTTTCCCGTCGGCGGCATGGAGAATCCGCGGCTGTCGTTCGTCTCCCCGACGATCATCACGGGGGACAAATCCCCGCTCGGCGTCATCGCGCACGAAGTGGCGCATTCCTGGCCGGGAGACCTGGTGAGCAGCGCAAGCTGGCGGGATTTATGGCTCAGCGAGGGATTCGCCGGGTACTTGCAGAGCCGCATCGTGGAGGAGGTGTACGGCGAGCGGCGCGACGCCATGGACCGCGTGCTGGGTCTTCAGGCCTTGCGCGATGAGCTCGCGTCGCGGAAGCCGGAGGATCAAGTGCTCGCGATCGACCTGCGCGACCGCGATCCGGGCCTCGCGTTCAACGACGTGGTCTATGAGAAGGGGCGGCTCTTGTTCGTGTTCCTCGATGCGAGATTCGGCCGCGAACGCTTCGATGCCTTCATGCGCGAGTATTTCGATCAGTTTGCCGGGAACAGCATCAGCACCGAGCAGTTTCTCGCGTACTTGAAGACCAATCTGCTCGATCGCTATCCCAACATCGTCAGCGCCGATGAGGTCAGGCAGTGGGTGCTGGCGCCCGGTATCCCGGCCGATGCGGTGCTGCCGGCGGCCGATGCCCTCGAAGCGGTGGATGAGGCGCGCGGCCGCTGGCAGGGCGGCAAGCTGCCCGCCAAGAAGCTCGATACCCGCGATTGGCTGACCCCGCAGTGGCAGTATTTCCTCGACCACATGCCGAAAACGCTGCATAGCGAGCAACTCGCCGACCTCGATCAGGCGTTTGCCCTGACGCGCAGCAGCAACGCGCTGGTGACCCGCAGTTGGCTCATGCTGGTGATCCGCAACGGATACAGCCCAAGTATTGCGCGCCTCGAGGAATACCTGAGAACGATCGGCCGCAGCAAGCTGATCACGCCGCTGTACCAGGAATTGATGAAAACGCCGGCGGGCGCCACGCTGGCGAAGCGGGTATTCGCGCTGGCGCGGCCCGGCTACCATCCGCAAACCGTCGCGGCCCTCGATCCAATCGTCAACCCCGCGCACGAGGGACAAGATGACGAGTGAGTGGATGAAGGTGATGCTCGATGAGATCGAGCGCAAAAAAGCCGAAGCCGAGCAGGCGCAACTGGAGCACGAGCGCCGCCGCGAAGAGCAAGCCGCGGCGCCTGCCGCGACGCCGCTCGACGGCGCGCCCGACGGATGATCCCGCTCAAGGATGACACGCCATCCAGCCTCAGGCCGTATGTGACGATTTCGCTGATCGCGGCGTGCTGCGGGGTGTTCCTGTGGCAGCGGTCGCTGGATCTCGGGCAAGCCCGCCGGGTCGTCGATGCGCTTGGCGCCATTCCCGCGGTGTTGACGACCGATGCCCGCCTGCCGCAAGACTTGCAGTGGATACCGCGGTACGGGACTCCGTTCACTTCGATGTTTTTGCACGGCGGCTGGATGCATTTGCTCGGAAACATGCTGTTCTTGTGGATCTACGGCGACAATGTCGAGGACGGATTGGGGCATCTGCGTTTTCTGCTGTTCTATTTGGTGTGCGGTATCGCGGCGGTTTTCGCGCAGGCACTGGGCAATCCCGGGTCGCCGTATCCGATCATCGGCGCGAGCGGTGCGATCTCCGGAGTTTTGGGGGCGTATCTGCTGCTGTTTCCGCGCGCCAAAGTGCTGACGCTGGTGCTGCTGCCGTTCTTCGTCACGACCTTGCGCATACCGGCCATGCTGCTGCTGCTGTTGTGGTTCGCGGCGCAACTGATCGGGGATTTCGCGGTTTCCGGCCCCGGCGCGAGCGTCGCGTTCGGCGCGCACATCGGCGGGTTTTTGACCGGCTTGTTGCTCGCACCCTTGCTCAAGCGACGCGACGTCAAGTTGTTCGGTTCCTGAGACGCAGGCGCTAAGCCGAATCGGATGTGCTAAAGTTGGATCGAGGGGCGCTCCTCGAGGAAAGCATGTGGTGACGCCGAGCAGCTTAGGGCTCAAAGTACAAGAAGAATCACGCCCGGATCAGTCCATTACGCGCTTGGGCACGGCGCGCACCGCGTTCGTCGGACGCACGCTGCGCGGCCCCGTGAACAATCCCGTACTCCTGAAGAACTTTGCGGAATTCCAGCACACGTTCGGCGGCCTGTGGCAGCCGAGCACGCTCGGATACGCGGTGGAGCAATTCTTCGACAACGGCGGGCGCGAAGCGCTAGTCGTGCGCGTCGTCAACGGCGCGCGCTCCTCGACCCTCACCTTGCACGCCGGCGGCGGCAAAATCACGCTGCGGGCCGTGAGCCCGGGCACGCGGGAATTCTTGCGCGCCAGCGTCGATTACGACGGCATCCCGCCCGACGACGCGCTGCGCTTCAATCTCACGGTGCAGCGCGTGCGTATCCTGGACGGGAGCCATGTGGAGGATCAGGAAATATTCCCGCAGCTGTCGGTAGCGCCGGGATCGGACCGGTACATCGAGACCGTTCTTGCGCGTTCGGAGCTGATTCGATTCGTCGGAGAGTTGCCGACGGAGCGGCCGGAGCGCACTCTGGATGCGACGGGCCACCGCGCGGCCGCCTACGTGAACTGCAATACGGACGGTGACGACGGGGCACCGCTCAGCGTCTACGATTTGATCGGCTCCGAGATCGACCAGACCGGCTTGTTTGCCCTGCGGAGCGTGGACTACTTCAACTTCCTGTGCCTCCCGCCGCTTTCGCAGGAAGAAGACGTGGGGCCGGGCGCATTGCTGGTCGCGACGCGATATTGCAAGGAGCGCGGCGCGTTGTTGATCGTCGATCCGCCCTCGGCGTGGCACACCGCGGACGATGCGTTTCGCGCGATGCGTGATTGGGAATTTTCGTCTGAAGACGCGCTGATGTACTTCCCGCGGATCCTGGCGCACGACAAATTGCGCGGTCACTTCGAGTCCTTCGCGCCCTGCGGCGCCGTCGCCGGCATGCTGGCGCGTACCGACGAGTCGTTCCCCGTTTGGGGGCCGGCGAAACTCGAGGACGCGGTACTGCGGCCGGGGTACCGGCCGACTTGCCTGGTTGCGGAGGACCGCCGCGCGCAGCTCGCCATGCGGGGCGTGAACACGCTTCAAGCGGTGCGATCCGTCAGCCGCATCGGCGCCAAGCCGCGCACCTTGGCGCGGGGTGGCGCGGGCGCGCAGGACTGGCAAAGCCTTGCGGCGCGGCGCTTGGCGCTGTTCATCGTCAACAGCATCGAGCACGGCACCCGCTGGGTATGCAGCGCCGAACCGCAGCTGGATGTCGCGGAAGCGGTCTCGACTCAAACACGGGCGTTCTTCGAGCAACTCTACGAAGCCGGAGCGTTTCCCGGGCGGCGCATCGAGCAAGCGTTCTTCGTGATATGCGATCGGCGCGGCAACTCGCCGGGCACTGCAGGCGGCAACGAGTTTCAATTCTTGGTCGGCTTCGCCGGCACGCGGCCCGCGGAATTTCACAGCTTCCGCATTTCGCACTCGCCGTCGGGCAGTAAGGTGCAGGCGGCGAGCCTCAATCGCGGAAATTTGGCCGAGTTCTGCCCTGAGGAGCTCAAGTGGGTGGAGAATCTGGCCAGCCGGCTCGAGCGGCCCTAGGCTCCTCGCCAAGATGGCATGAATTCCGCGCCTGTCCCGTTGACGGTGGTCTTTTCCCACGGCAAGGAAAGCGGCCCATGGGGCAGCAAGATCACCGCCATGGCGGCCGTGGTGCGGGATCTGGGTTACGCGGTCGAATCGGTGGATTATCGCGGTGTGGATGATCCCCGTGCGCGAGTGAAGATGCTCATCGCCGCCGCCTCTCGAATGCCCAAACCGATCGTGTTGGTGGGATCCAGCATGGGTGGCCACGTGTCGGCGGCCGCGGTTGCCTTGGTGCGGCCGCGCGGTTTGTTTCTGCTCGCGCCCGCATTCTATATGCCGGGATTCGAGGACCATACGCCGCAAGACGTCGCCTGCCCGACCGCCATCGTGCATGGCTGGCGCGATGCCATCGTGCCGGTCGAGAACGGCATACGCTGGGCGCGCGAGCACCAGGCGGCGCTGCACGTGCTGGATTCGGACCATCGCCTGGAGGATCGGATCCCGGCGATATGCACGCTGCTGCGGAATTTTCTGGCCGAACTTTAGGGATCTCGGGGCGCGGCGGGCGGCTCCGTGGGCGCCGCGATGTCCGGCGGCGGCGGAATCGCGGCCGGCTTTTCAAGCTGTGCCTGCGCCATTTCGCGCAACGCTTCGCCGAGCTGCTCGCCGGTGCGTTTACCCATGGCGCTGAAACCCGCCTCCATCGATGCGTTGTAAGCGGTCACATAACGCTTTCCGGCGGGCGAGTCCAGAAACGCGAGCAAGCGATTGAGATCCGAGTCGCTCAACGTCCGGTACCCATAGGCCAGAATCTTGCGCATCGGCACCCGCATGTTCTGCTCCAATCCCGCACGGCTGGCTTCGCCGGTCTTGCGCGCGCGCTCGGCGACGCCCGTCGGGTCCTGGCCTGAGCCTATGGCCGTGCCGATGGCCACGGCCTCGCCCATGGCGAGATAGATCTGCACCTGCGATTCGGTGGAGCGGGTGGCACGCTCCAATTTCTCGATGATGAGGTCGCGCTTCGGTGTCGAGGGAACCTCGATTTGGCGGTTCATGATCTTGTCGCTGATCTCCTCGCCGACCGATGCCTCAGCGACGTCGGCGGCCACCATGCGCCGTCCCAAGTCGCTCGCCAGGAACGCCTGCACCTTGATCACCGTGGCCGGATCCAGATTGTCCGCCAGCGCCTGCAGCGCAGGCGCCTCGAAGACGTCGATGCGAAACCCGCGCTTCGCCGCCGCCGTGATCGCCGCGAGTTGCTGATCGGAAAGTTGCGAGGCGACATCTCGGGCGAATAGCGACCGCATATGCTCCGGCATCGCGCCCAAGGAGGCGCGCACCTGTTCGCGTACTGCGGCCGCTTGGTAGATCTTCGCCGCGGTGTCAATATCGACCGTCGATTCCGCGGCGTGAATGCAACTCGCCAACAACAACATCACCACGAAACGACCCATGCACGAACTCCAAGTGACCGCCGGTCCGCGACAATTGTACACTTAACGCCTCCGCAGGCAGATTGCCACGAGGTTGCAAATGGGCGTGCTCAAATTTTCGGCTCTGTCGCTGGCGGTATCGCTTCTTCAAGGTTGCTCCTCCGGGCAACCGCCCGACCCGCCGCCGCCCGCAAAAACGGTATTCGATCCCATGACTCAACAGCTCGGCCGGGCCCGCGACGTGCAAAAGACCATCGATCAAAGCGCGGACAAAACGCGCGCGGCGGTAGAGTCGCAAGAACGCGGCGACAGTTCTCCATAGGAGCCTGTCTGAGCATTCCACGTGAGCCGCGAGCGCCGCCATGAGCGTTTTTGACGGCTTGACCGGAGCCTGGCGTTGGAGCGTTCGCAAGATACTGAGCTCGTGGGTCCGGGCCACCATTAAGCCGGAGGCGGCCGCGGCGGCCATTGCGGCGTGCTCGCGTCCCGTGTGCTACGTGCTCGAGCGCGAGAGTCATGCCGATCTTGCGGTGCTCGACAACGCTTGCGTTCAATTGGGCATGCCGCGCCCCGAGCGGCGTTTGACGACGGGCGAGCGCGGCGCGGAGACGTCGTTCTTCGCACTCCCGCGACGCACTGCGCGTTTCAGCGCCCGGAACCAATTAAGAGCACCCCGCTACCTGGTGGAACTGGTGGAAGCGGCGGCCGCAAATTCGGGATTCGACATCGACCTGGTACCGGTCTCGATCTTCTGGGGCCGCGCTCCGCTCAAGGAGGTCAGCCTGTGGCGGCTGCTGTTCACCGAAGACTGGGTGTTGACGGGACGCTTCCGCAAGCTGCTCAACGTGGTATTCAACGGGCGCAATACCGTGGTGCAGTTCGGCGAGCCGATCCGGTTGCACGATGCGCTGGACGACCAGCCCCCGCAGCGGGGCGTGCGGCGCCTGCTGCGCTCGCTGCGCGCGCAGCTGCGCGCCCAACGTGCCTCGACCATCGGACCCGATTTGTCGCACCGCCGGACCATGGTTGCCCATGTCTTGAACACCCAAGCCGTGCGTAATGCGGTGCGGCGGGAAATGCAGAAGCGTGCGCAGCAGAGCCGCGCGGGATCGACACCGCGGCAGCGGCGCCGCGCGGCCCTGCTCGCGGCGCGCAGGTATGCGCTGGAAATCGCCGCGAATTATTCCCAGCCCTTCGTCACCTTCATGGCGTTGATGTTGGGCAGATTGTGGAATCGCCTGTATGACGGCGTCGAGTTCGAGCATGCCGACAAATTGCGGGAGATCGGCGATGGCGCCGAAATCATCTATGTTCCGTGCCATCGCAGCCACATGGACTACCTGCTGCTTTCGTACGTGATCTACCGCAAGGGCTTTGCGGTTCCGCACATAGCCGCCGGCATGAATCTCAATTTGCCGGTGATCGGACATTTTTTGCGCAAGGGCGGCGCGTTCTTTTTGCGGCGCAGCTTCAAGGGGGATGCGCTCTATGCCGCCGTATTCGCCAAATATCTGGGTTTCATGATGGCGCGCGGCCATCCCCTCGAATACTTCATCGAAGGCGGCCGCAGCCGCACCGGCCGCCTGTTGTCGCCGCGCACCGGCATGTTGTCGATGACGGTGCGCAGCTTCCTGCGCGACCCCAAGCGTCGCGTGGTGTTCGTGCCGGTGTATTTCGGCTATGAACGCATCGTCGAGGGCAGGACCTACATCGGTGAACTCTCGGGCCGCGAGAAGCAGAAGGAAAGCATACTCGGTCTGATCAAGTCGTTGTCCGTGCTGCGCAGAAAATTCGGCAAAGTGCATGTCAACTTGGGGCAGCCCATCGCTCTGGACGAGTTGTTGCAAAAGCACAATCCGCATTGGCACAGCGCGCCGAGCGCGCCCTGCGAACATGAGCAGTCGCCGCCCGGTTGGATCAGCGAGGCGATCGCCGATCTCGCGGCGAGCATCGCCGCCGGGATCAACGCGGCAGCCGTCGTGACCCCGGTCAATCTGGTCGCCACGGCGATGCTGGCCACGCCGCGCCAAGCGATGTCGGAAGCGGACCTCACGCGTCAGCTCGAGCTGTACCAGAGGCTGCTGCGCGACGCTCCGTACGCACCGCTGGTCACCGTGGCCGGGCAGAGCGGCGCGGAAATGATCCGTTACGTCGAATCGATGGGCATGATCGCGCGGCAGCCGCACCCGCTCGGGGACATCATCCGCATGAGTGCCGACAGTGCCGTGTTCGCCACATACTATCGAAATAACATTCTGCATTTATTCGCGATGCCCTCGCTGCTTGCGTGCTGTTTCATCGGCAATGCGCGTATGCGGACGGAGGACATTCAACGACTCGTTTGGCGGGTCTATCCGTACATTCGCGCGGAGTTGGCCCTGCGCTGGCCGGAAACGGACGTCGGTGCCGCGGCCAAATCGCTTCTGGACGCATTCGTGCGCTCGAAGCTGCTTCACGTCAATGAGGATCGCAGCGAGTGGCAGCGGCCGGCGCCCACCTCGTTCGAGGCCCTGCAGTTGTCGTTGCTCGCCCAGGCCACGATTCAAACGGTCGAGCGCTATTACCTAGTCATCGCGCTCCTTCTGCAGGCGGGTTCGGGAAACGTCGGTCAACAGGCGCTCGAGGAGCGCTGCCATTTGATGGCGCAGCGCATGTCCTTGGTCTATGGTTTGAACTCGCCCGAGTTCTTCGACCGCAGCTTGTTCCGCAATTTCATCGAACTGCTGTGCTGCCGCGCGGTGATAACGGCGTCCGACGACGGCACGCTCACCTTCGGGGAGCCGCTGCTGGGCGTTGCCGCCGACGCCCAACTGGTCCTATCGGAGCAGATAAGGCACGACATCCTGCAGGTGACGCTCGGGCAGTGACGGAAGGAATTCGGCCGCGGGCCGAATCAGTCCCAGGCGCGTCCGCCGCGTTGCAGCTTGGTGCTGGAGCGGCGCTTCTTCGATTCGATGCGGCGTTCCTGGGATGCGCGCGTCGGCCGGGTCTTTTTGCGCAGCTTGGGCTCGACCGTCGCGGCCCGGATCAATTCCGCGAGCCGCTCGAGCGCCTCGCGGCGATTCTGCTCCTGGCTGCGCGCGCTTCGGGCGCTGATGAGGATGCTGCCGTCATCGTTCAGCTTCTGTCCGGCCAGGCGGCGCAACCGATTTCTGGCCGCCACCGGCAGGCTGGTGTTGACGGGTAGCAAGAATCGCAACTGTACTGCGCTCGCCACCTTGTTGACGTTCTGGCCCCCGGGCCCCGAGGAGCGGATGAATTTCCATTCGAATTCGTCGTCCGGTATCGCGATTTGCGGTGAAATGACCAACGGCATGGGGATGTCGTCAGTCGCGCTCCACGCGCGCGCCGAGCATTCGAATTTCGCGCTGTGCCACCGGTATCGTGATCTTGTGCTCCTGGAACAGCGCCCAGATGGTCCGATTGACGTCGGAGCGTACGTTGTTCACGCCCTCCTGCGGATCGGCAATCCAAAAACGCAGCTCCAACTGGATGCCGTGGTCGCCGAACTGCATCAATCTCGACACCGGCGGCGGATCCTTGAGCACGCGCCGCTGGCGCTCGCACGCGTGTATCAGGATCTCCAACGCGAATTCCGGATCGTCGCCGTAGCTGATCGTGATCGGCAACTTGAGGCGGATCCGCGGATCCGTGTAGCTCCAGTTGATCACTGCGTTGGAGATGAGCTGCTGGTTCGGCACCAGCATTTCGATGCCGTCGCGGTCGCGAACCACCACGTAACGGCCCCGCAATTCCTGCACCCAACCGAAATTCTCGGTGCTGGTGCCGCTTTGCCCGGACAAACTGATCACATCTCCCGGCTTGATGGAGCGATCCATCAAGAGCACGAAGCCACTGACGAAATTGGCGGCGATCGATTGCAAGCCGAAGCCCAATCCCAAGCCGATGGCGCCGGTCAACACCGTCAAGGCGGTAAGATCGACGCCGGCCGCATTCAAGCCCATGAGAATGCTGAGCCCGATCAAGAAGGCATTGGCGAACTTCGCAACACCGATGCGGGTCGAGGGTTCGAGAGTGCTGAGCTTCTTCAAGCGGCGGTCGATCCAGCGGCTGATCCACGCCGCCGCCAGCACGAACAACGTCAGTGTGAACAGCAGCTTCAATACCGACCACACCGTGACCCGGCTCTTGCCGGCCGCAATGCCGATGTTGTCGAGGCCGGCGATGATCGGACTGAGCCAACCGAGATATTCGGCGGCGATCACCAGCCAGATGAGCAGGGCGAGCCGATTTTCCAGATGCTGCATCCACGACTGATTGCCGAGACTGGCCGCGAACAGCAGCACGCCGACGCGCACCACGATGTACGCGCCGATCAAGTGCATGGCAGAGTCCAACACCGTGACATCGTAGTGCGCCGCATGGAGCGCCCCGCGAGCCAGGATCACCAACACGAATGCCACGATCACGGGGGCGATCACCATCAGGCCGTGCGAGGCAAAGTGGTGGCGCGTCAACGCGGTGGGGGTTTCGACTCCGAGCCGATCGTGGCGCTTGCGCAATGCGCCGCCGACCACCAGGCCAATCCCTATGCACATGGCGACGGCGAGGATCTCCGTCAACACATTACGCGTGAACAAAATATCGACGAATCGGTCCAGGTGCAGCCAAAACTCGGTCATGCGTTAAGATCCGGAATCAATTGGCTTTCGAGCCTCGCGATTTGATCCTTGAGCAGCAATTTGCGCTTCTTGAGTCGCTTCATTTGCAGCTCATCGACCTTGAAATCCATGGATAGACGGGAAATCACGTCGTCGAGGTCCCGGTGTTCGATGCGCATCTGGCGCAACCGCTCGATGTTCTTGAACAGATCCCTGTTGACGTTGCTTTCTTCGTCGGTCACTTTGGCGGCTGCTTCTGCTTAGGCGTGGCTGCGCCACACCGGGACGACGCAATCCGGTAGCTTAGCCAACCGGCCCAACGGATTCCAAGTGAGTCGCGGATCGTGAAAATCCGAGCCGACGGATCCTAATAGTCCGAACTGCATTGCGAGCATGGCATTGGCTTCGCAGTGTTGGGCGCCGTTACCGCCCGTCACCACCTCGAGCGCACCGCCGCCGGCCGCCACGAAGTCGGCCAGAAGCTGCCTTCGGCCGCCCGCTGACAGGGCGTAGCGTGCCGGATGCGCCAAGGATGCGATGCCGCCGGCATCGCGAATCCACGCGACCACCTCCGCTAGCGCGGGCCATTCGGCGGCGAAGTGCGCTGCACGGCCAGCGCCCAGGTACTTGCGGAACGCGTGCTCTGTGCGGCCGACGTGGCCGCCCTCGACCAGCGCAGCCGCGAGGTGCGAGCGAGTCGGTAATCCGGGATTGGCCTCGACCGCCGCGAGCAGCGCGGCGCCCGGCAGTCCCAGATCGCTCAGCGCGGCGCAGATCTTACGCATTCGGACCCGCCGTCGCTCGGCCTGCGAACCAAGCTCGCTCCGCAGCCGTGCCGAGGCGGGATCTATCCAAAGCCCCAGGACATGAATGGCCTGGGAGCGCCACGAGGCCGAGACTTCGACACCCGGAACGATCCGGACGCCGGCGCGCCCGCCGGCGTTTTGCGCCTCTTCGAGACCCGCAACCGTATCGTGGTCGGTGAGCGCCAACATGGCGACGCCGGCCGCGGCTGCGTGCTGCACCAGCTCGGCGGGACTCAGCGAGCCGTCGGAGCAATTCGAATGCGCATGCAAGTCGACCGCGGCGCTATGAGTCACGATGGGCTCCCCGCGAGCCCGATCGCCTGCACGCTGTGGCCCGCCAGTACGATGAAGCCCTGGGCTCTTTCGAAGCCGTCATTCGTGTAGTCGAAAGTGTAAGTGCGCAGCAGCCGCCGTTTGCCGAGCGAGTCGCGACCGAGTCGAAATCCGGCAAATGCCACGGTCCCGTCCAAAAACTGCACAACCGCCCGCGAGCAGGCGTCCATTGCGATGCGGTTGGCGGTCTGGCGCGCATCCAGTGAATTTTCCCATACCTTATAGGCTACGCCCAAAATGCCGGTCCCGATAACCAGGAACAGAAGATCGCCGTTCATGCGCCCGAGCTTACCCTGGAATTCCGTCGAATATCCCCCATAGCGGTAGCATAGCAATCTAACGTTCGAGGGCCCTATGGCAAATGACCTACAATCGTCCCTCACCGTGCGCGTCGATCCGGACGACATGGTGCAGTACGTCCACAATTTGATGATGATCCCGAGCGGCGCACCATCGGAAGCCCCGGTTGTGCTCGCCCAGCGGCAATGGGGAGGCGATACGCCGCTGGCGCGTGCCGCCCACATGCGCTGGAGCGCGCTCAACCGCGCGTTTGGCGATGCGCGGGTCGGTTCCTGGACCCAACCGCGCAAGTCCGATCAAATTCACGTGCCGGCGGCGCTCATCGCGGCGGCCGGCGTGGCCCGGCTCACGGTGGCCGAGAATCAAGTGGTGTTCGACATACCCACATTGCTGGATACGACCTTGCAATTGGCCCAGCCGGCGGGACACGCGTAAGCAAGGGCGCGCCCGGCGCTCATGCCGGGCGCGGCAGCACGCTTTCGTGACTGAACGCGACGAAATCGCCGTTGAGGAGGCTTTCCCGGCAGTTGTAGCGCATGCGATGACCGTCGATCAGGGTCACGTGACCGCCGGCGGCCTCGAGTACGGCCTGGCCCGCCGCGGTATCCCATTCCGAAGTGGGCCCGAAGCGCGGGTACAGTTCGGCATTGCCCTGCGCAAGCAGGCAGAATTTGAGCGAGCTGCCGACCCCGGTCATTTCATGAGGCCCAAGGGTCGACAAATAAGTGGCGGTTTGCGGGCTCATGTGCGAGCGGCTGCCGACCACGCGGATCGGTGTCGCGGGCGGCGTCACGTGAATTTGCCTGCGCTCCGAACCCTGCTGCCGGAATGCACCGATGCCGGCTGCACCCCAGTACAGAAGCCCCTGGGCGGGCGCGGCCACCACCCCCAGCAACGGCTCATGCTCGACCACCAGAGCGATATTGATCGTGAACTCGCCATTGCGCTTGACGAACTCGCGGGTTCCATCGAGCGGGTCGACCACCCAGAGTTCCCGCCACTTGCGGCGTTCGCTCCATTGGGCTTGCGTCGCCTCTTCGGACAGGATAGGTATGTCCGGCCACAGCCGCCTCAAGCCGTCGTTGATGACCCGTTGCGACTCCAAATCCGCCAGCGTCAGGGGCGAGTCATCGAGCTTGTGCTGCACCGCGAATCGGCCGTCGTACACCGCCATGATCGCAGCGCTGGCGTCTGCAACGATGGGAAGCAGCGCTTGGGCCAGGTCGGGAAGATTTCGCATCCGTTGTTATGATACGCAGATGTTGCAAGGTAAGGCACTCGATTGGTCGGCAATCGACACCGTCATGCTGGACATGGACGGCACATTGCTCGATCAGCGTTTCGACAATTGGTTCTGGCGGGAACTGATTCCTGAACGGTATGCGCGGGCGCGCGGCATCACACAGCCCGAAGCGGCGGCGCTGCTGGCTCCAAAATTCCGGGCGGTCATGGGCACGATGCGATGGTATTGCATCGAGTATTGGAGCGAAGAGCTGGGGTTGGATATCGCCGGCATCAAGCGCACCACCCTGGAGCAGGTGGGCTTCCTGCCGGGAGCGCAAGAATTCTTGTCAAAGCTCGAGTTCCGGGGCAAGCGCCGGGTGCTCGTCACCAACGCGCATCCGGTGACTTTGGCGATCAAGAACGAACAGGTGCGGCTCAGCGACTATTTCGACGCATGCTATTCGACCCACTGGTTTCATGCTCCGAAGGAAGACGCGGCATTTTGGCCGAGATTCAACGCCTTGGAGCCGTTCGTTCCGCAGCGCACCCTATTCGTCGATGACAGCATTCCGGTGCTGGATGCCGCGCACCGCTTTGGCATCGCGTGGCTGCGCGCCGTGCGGCTCCCGGATTCGGCAGGGCCGGCGCAAGACACCGGCCACTACGCGGCAGTCGACGGAGTGGCCGACCTCATGTGATCGCCGGTGCCCCGCCGGCAGGTCCGCCGCCGCCGCCGCCGCGATTGCGTCTGCGCCGGCGTCGGGTCGGGCCTGCGGTTGCGGGAGCATCGCCGCCTTCTGCGGCTCCGCGCTGCGGCGAGGAGGCTCCCGTGTGCGCGGCTGCACCGGTGTGCGGCGCTCTCGGGCCGGCCGGAGGCCGTCGCGGTCCGCCGCCCTGGCGACCGCCGGGTCGATGCGGCCCGCCGGACCTGGCGCCCGGCGCGCCGCGGCCGCCGCTGCGCGACTGGCCTTGGCGTGGCGCGCGTTCGCGCCACTGCGCGGGAGGCGGCGCGGTAACGGCCGCCAAATCCGCAGGGTCGATCGCGGCGCGCGGAATTTGGTGGCCAATAAAGCTCTCGATGTCGGGCAGCGAGATCGCGTATTCCTCGCAGCCGAAGCTGATGGCGTCACCCTCGGCGCCGGCGCGAGCCGTGCGTCCGATGCGATGCACGTAGTCCTCGGCATCGTTCGGCAAATCGAAATTGAACACATGGCTCACGTCCGGAATATGCAAGCCGCGCGATGCCACGTCGGTTGCAATCAAAACAGCGACATCGCCATTGTGAAAGTCGCGCATCATCTTCAGGCGCTTGGTCTGCGGCACGTCGCCCGAAATCGCTTGTGCCACGAATCCATTCGCGGTCAAGGTGCGTTCGAGTACCTCGGCAATTCGCCGAGTATTGACGAACACCATGGTTCGGCGCGCGTCGATCCGCCGCAAAAGACCCATCAGCAAGGGGATTTTTTCCTCCGTGGAGGGGAAGTACAGGACCTGCCGGACGCGATCGACGGTCATTTTGTCCGGTTCGATGCGGATCAATTCCGGGTTGTTCATGTGCTCGTAGGCGAGTTCGAGCACGCGGTGGGACAAGGTGGCCGAAAACATCATGTTGAGGCGATGGGTGGGATGCGGCAGACGGCGCAGGATGAAGCGAATGTCCTTGATGAATCCCAAATCGAACATGCGATCCGCTTCGTCCATGACCGCCACTTGAATATGCTTCAGGTCGAACACATGTTGCTTGAAATAGTCGATGATGCGCCCCGGCGTACCGATGAGCACGTCGACGCCCTGTTCCAGGATGCGCCGCTGCTTGTCGTAATCCACTCCGCCGAAGACGATAGCGAGCTTGAGGCCGGTAAATTTGCCGAGGCCCTCGGCATCGGAGTGAATCTGCACGGCGAGTTCGCGCGTCGGCGCGATGACGATGGCTCGCGGCGCGTTCTGCGGTCGACTGGCGGAGCCGGGGTCGGTCAACAGGCGATTGAAGAGGGCGATGAGAAACGCGGCCGTCTTACCCGTGCCGGTTTGTGCCTGACCCGCGACATCCCGGCCGGCGAGCGCCAAGGGCAAGGTCTGCGCCTGAATCGGCGTACATCGGGAGTAACCGAGTTCGGCGATGCCCCGCTTCATGGGCTCGGGGATGTTGAGGGATTCGAACGTGAGCTGACTGAGATGGGCGTCTGACATTTTCGCTTTGTGGATTGCAGAGACTTGCAAAATGATGGGGACCGGTTAACAATACGGCATATTCGGAGCTGGTCTATCCGCTCCCATCAACCGTATCATCGGTACCCTTGTAAGGTAATCAAGACCGCTAAAGTCGCTGTATTGTGCCCGAATGGCCGCGCATCGTCACTTCGCGCTAGCTTGGGCTCTGCTGTTCCACGAAAAACCCCGCTCAACATCAATTCAAATCTCCAAAAGGAGGTATATCCGCAGTGAATAACCCAAGTATCGTTCACACCAGCGACGCCACGTTCGACAAGGACGTGCTGAAGTCCGAAAAGCCCGTACTGCTCGATTTTTGGGCGGAATGGTGCGGACCGTGCAAAATGATCGCCCCCATCCTCGATGAAATTGCCGACCAATACAAAGACAAGATCAGGATCGCCAAACTCAACATCGACGATAATCCGGCGACGCCGCCAAAGTTCAATATTCGGGGTATTCCGACGCTGATCCTGTTCAAGAACGGCACTGTGGAGGCCCAGAAGGTGGGAGCAGTCACCAAGTCGCAGCTCGCGGCGTTTCTGGACAGCAACCTGTGAGAGGCTATTTAGGCAATCAGTCCCGCGGCGGACAAGGCGGACAAGGCGGGCAGCAGGGTGGCGGTGGCCAGGGCGGCGGACGCTCGAACCGATCCAATCGACAGCGCAACGACAACCGCAACGGCAATACCAACGGCGGCCGACCCTCGCACGAGGATTACGGCGATCTGCCCGAGGGCGGCGATGACCTAGAGATCATCGCGCCGACGGATCTGGCGCGCAGCCGCAGTTCGATGAACCTGACGGAGCTCAAAAAGCGCCCGATCAGCGATCTCGTCAAGCTGGCCGAGAGCATGGGCCTCGAGAACATGGGCCGCTCCCGCAAGCAGGACATCATTTTCGGCGTGCTCAAGGCGCATGCCCGCAAGGGCGAGGATATCTACGGCGACGGCGTGTTGGAGATCCTGCAGGACGGATTCGGTTTCTTGCGCTCGTCCGACTCCAGCTACCTCGCGGGGCCGGACGACATCTACGTGTCGCCGAGCCAGATTCGCCGCTTCAATCTGCGCACCGGGGATTCGATTTCCGGCTTGATCCGTCCGCCGAAGGACGGCGAGCGCTATTTCGCGCTGCTCAAGGTGGGGGAGATTAACTACGATTCCCCGGAGAGTTCGCGCGGCAAGGTGCTGTTCGAGAATCTCACTCCGCTGCACCCCACCGAGCGGCTGAAGCTCGAGCGGGGCAACGGCTCGACCGAAGACCTGACCGCGCGCGCCATCGACTTGGTCGCGCCGATCGGCAAGGGTCAGCGCGGCCTCATCGTCTCGCCGCCGAAGGCCGGCAAGACGATGCTGTTGCAGAACATCGCCACCGCCATTACCGCCAATCACCCTGAAGTTTATTTGATCGTGCTGTTGATCGATGAACGGCCCGAAGAAGTGACTGAAATGGCGCGCACCGTGAAGGGCGAAGTGGTGTCGTCCACGTTCGATGAGCCCGCCAGCCGCCACGTTCAGGTGGCCGAAATGGTCATCGAAAAGGCCAAGCGCCTGGTCGAGCACAAGAAGGACGTGGT
>DAINPA010000012.1:11266-39552 GCA_036743675.1 Steroidobacteraceae bacterium | reverse complement strand
TAGCGGCGGCCTTCGTCGAGATTGCGCACGAACGGCGAGCCGTAAGCCGGAGCGAATACGGTGTTCTTGCCGCCGATGACGACGCTGCGCGCGGGATTGCGCGCATGCTGGGTGAACTGGCGCGGCGCCGAGCGCTGCACGATCGAGCGGCACATGCCCCGGGCGAAATGCACGCGCTCGCCCTTGACGTCCGCGCCCGCGGCTTTCCAGATTTCGAGCGCCTCGGGGTCGTCGCGGAAATCGATGCCGATTTCCTCCAGAATGGTGTCCGCATTGGCCTCGAGCAGCGCGAGGCCCTCCTCGCTCAGGACCTCGTAGTAGGGAATGTTGCGCGTGATATAGGGAATCGAGGAGGCGGCGCGGGCGGCACGCGAAGCCCGCTTTGCATCGCGGCCGCTGGGACGGCGCGCGTGACTGGTTTGCGTTTGTGGCTCATCCAAGGTCGCTCTCCCGGATAATTGAGGGGCCGTCATTTCGAGCGCCGAGGCGCTACGGATTCACGGAATTCCGCCCACAAGTATGGTCACTGTCGGTGGATGCGGCTGATCAATTTGCGTCACGCACTTGTCATGACGCGCCATCCTATCCAGCGTACGGCGAGGGCGCGCTCCCCAAGGCGGCGGGCGGCAGTTTCAGCGGTACGTCAATGTCACTCGGGACGCCGCTTTTCCCCATGCTCGAATCGTGTCGAGACATCGCCGGAAACGGAGACCATGAGTGTCCTGCGATTCGTGGCCGCATCCAGACCCGTCACGGTCGCATGCACGTCGTAATTTCCCGAGTGGGTAAATGCGTGCCGCGCTTCCATGCCATCCATGCTGGTCCCATCGCCGAAATCCCAGTGGCACCTGAGCACGGGTGCTGCGGTAGAGCCGGCGGCCGCCCTGAAGGTCAGGGTTTCTCCCGCCTTTGCGCTGGTCGCCGACCGTATCTCAAAGGGAGGCTGGATGGCAGGGACCGAATCGTCGATCAGCTTGAGCATGCGGACCGAATGCGGCTTCTGGATCAGATTGAGCGTTTCCGACGAGTTGCTACAGCAGCTTTGATCGCCGAAAACTTCCACTATTCGATACCTGCCGGGTTCCTTCAGACCCAGGTTCGGCAGATTGATCGCGCGCTTTAACTCCCCATCGGTCCAGTTGAAGACCGTGAGAATGGACTGGCGATCGTTTTCCTTGAGCAGAAAAACGCTCGGCTGTTTGTCGCCCAGTGCATAGGTCATCAGATCGACGGGTGTGGATGCACGGCCGAGGCGGACCACGTCGATGAGATCGGTATTTCGTACCAGAGATAATCGTTCCGGAGAAGTTCCCAGTGTCGGAAGATCGTCGCCGATCTCGAACATACCCCCTGCAATGGCCGCCAGCGCAATGGAGACTTTCGCCTCATCGAGAGTCAGCGGACGCCGCCCTCCGTGCCAGGATTGGTCATCGACGGTCTGGGTGGATACGGTGAATGCGTCCGGATCGGCGATGAAGAAATTGCGGTTCATGTAATAGCGCGCCGCAATACCCGAGGCGGCGTCTCGGCTGGCATCGAAGCTATGCCCGGTATCCTGGGAGATGCGGCCCGCATCCACGATTCCGACGGGATTCAGCATGGGGCTGCCGTCCTTGTCGAGCATCACGCTGTCGCCGACGGCGTCGCGGATGATTTTCAGGCCGATCCGTTGAGCCTCAAGAGCCGTGGTGTTGGGACGGTAGTAGGATCCCTCGACCGCCGTGTCATCCATGAAATCCATCTTGAGAAAGCGCAAACCCCACTTGTACAGCGTGCTGTATGTCTGCCTCAAATAATCCTGGGCGCCGGGGTTGGTCGTGTCCAGCACATAGAGCGGATCCTGCTTCTCCGTGACGTAACCAATGTGAATGAGTTGGCCCGCGGCGTTATGGAGCAGCCACTCCTTATGGTTTTGAAACACCCACGCACGCTCCGATACTTCGAAGGGAGCGGCCCACAATCCGAACGCAAGGCCGGCGTGACGCACCAGATCCGCGATGTACGGTACGCCGAGAGGAAAGAGCTTTGCGTCGGCGGTCGTGTATTCGCCACGCGCATATTGATACCCCTCGTCGATTTGAAAGTAGGTGTACCCCATTTGCTTCAGGTTCTCGGCAAGCCAGATCGCGTTCGTGGCGGCGGTTCCCTGATTGAGGCCAAAGTAGTAAGCGGTCCAACTCCACCAGCCGATGGGTGTCGCGGCGTCCACCCGCGCCTTATGCAGCTGCCCCACGACGCGCCCGTACTGCTCCAGCTGCGCGTGGTAGTCCTTGCCAACGGCAAACATCAGCCGTTCGGACGAAAGACTCTCGCCGGAATTCAGACGCAGGCTCAGTGCCACCTGTTCGGATGCCGGCGAATCCTTGAGCGACTCGCCCTTCATGATTTCGGTCGTGCCCGTTGCCACGGCTTCGTACGACAGGACGCCCGCGTTGACGCCGGCAGACTGTTCCTTCAGGTGAAAGATCGTCAGCAGCCGATCGGAGGTGAGCGCGCCCAGGAACAGGCTTTGGCCGCTGTGGCGATTAAATATGAGTTGACTGCCGACTGCGCGATGCACGCCATTGGGGGCGCGGCCGAGGTCGAGAATCGCGAGCTGGGGTCTGTCCTCACTATAGCTGTCGGACAGGATGCGGTCGGCGGAAGCGGGCCCGTTCAGATTGATGACCGGAGTCTGCGTGGCGCGAACGCTGCGAATAGACTCAACGGAGATTGCACGATCGGTCGAGTTCCGCACCCGAACTTCAATTTCCCCCCACGATTGATCACGAAACAGCCGTACGGTACAGACGAGGTCCGGTGTGCCAGGAACGCCGGTGTGAGTGACGGTCAGCGCCGATCCCGCACCGAAGTCGTCCTGAAACTCGGATTGCGCAATCATGTGTTGCGGGTACGCGGAGGAGCGAAGTACCCGAGAGTCGACGTCCGCCTCCACGTCGGAGCGAACCACCGTGCCTGGAATGCCGGGCGCCGTGATGGAGTAATACCCGTCGGAGTCGAAGGTCACCGACAAGGCCATTCCCCGTATCGACGCTATTGCGTGCGCCTGTGGATCCGCCAATGCCGTGCCGCAACCGACCGGAGCCCCCGAGGCGAGGACAACGCATAGACACCATTTCGGCCACTGATTCATTTCGATCCCCATGTTTCTTCGCCGAACCACCGCTCGGCGTTGCTGCTGTAGATCTTCCGGACCACGCTCTTCGGCAGCCGCAGGCCGTGTACCGGCGCATCGAGTTCGGGAACGCGAAATTTCTGGCCGGTGTTCAGGTACCGCCAGTCGCGCAGCCAGGTCGCGTGCGCCTCCCGGCGAAGCTCCGCAGGATCCCCGCCTGGTTCCTGAGTCAGATCGCTGCCGTAAAGCAGTCGATCCTGATAGCGGATGAAGAAGCGGCGCACTTTGCCGCGATCATGGTTCGATTGGAATTGCACCTGTCCCATGCGTGCGGCCAGATCGACCACGGTGTTGGGATAGCGTTCGAGGAAGGCGACCAATTCGTCCACGCTCCATTCGAGACTGGCCAGGTGTGCGCCCATGAATTTCAATTGCGGATTTCGCGCCAACATGTGATCGCGTGCCGCCATCTGCTGCTCGTAGGAGGGCAGTTCCGGGTGCAGAAACATGTGGTATTGCGGGTGATCGCGGAAATATTCCTTGTCGTTGTTCACGCTCATGTCCGCGATGGCGAGCCAGCAGTTGCGCGGCTCTCCTTGATGCCCGATCAAGACCCGGTGGCGTTGCCGGATGAAGTCGAACAGGGGGTCGAATCCCGGGTCGTCGATCATCAGCAGTCGGCCGTTCGCATCGCGAAAGTCCATGCCGATGTTCTTCCAGACCTTCACGGCGACCGCGCCGGCCGCGAAGGCGGCATCGAGCTCTCGCATCACGCTTTGCTGCCACCCCGGCTGGTCCCAGCCCTGCATGGAGAACGAGGCGGCATACGCCACCAGCGTGGGGTGGCTCGCGGCAAGCGTCTGCGCGATTTGCAGCTGCTCGGCGAGCGGCGGAAAATCGGGGTAATCGACGTTGATGGTGAGCAGGCGGAAGCGATCGAGGCGCGCCTGATCGATCAACGCCGAATCGGAGGAGTTGATGTGTACGTGGACATCGACCTTTTCCGCGGAGGCGAAATCATCGAGCGTGAACGAGTCGGGGGCGACGCCTGCGGCGCAGGCACGGGCGGCCGCGAGTATCGACCAAGCGCAGGCCAATACACAGCGCATTGTTGTATTCGTCATCAATCGATTTCGCGTCATGTGTCGAGCTCGCGCCGCAGCGCGCCGCTCTGCGCGCGCAGGCGCTCGATCGCCGCGTCCGACAAGGGTTGGCGGTGTCGTTTCGCGGCGTACAGCGCTGCCCCGACCGCGGGCGGCAGCACCGGTTCGCAAACCCGGTACCCGGGATGACACGCCTGCAGGGATGCCGTAAAGGGTTCCAGCAGCATCGCGCTGACGTTGTCGAAGACGCCGCCCGAGTAGGAGACCGCGACTGGTTCCGCAGCCGCGAATCCCAGCTGGCGGCGCGTCGCATCGACCATGAGCGCGAGCTCCAGGGCGGCGTCCCTGACGACGACCATGGCCTGACCGTCGCCTTCGTGTGCGGCTTGCGTGACCCACTTGGATAATTGCGCGATGCGCGCCCGGTCGCCTTCGAGGCGCGAATAGACGTGGCCGCACAGATCCAGGTCCTCGGTGATGTTCAGGCATCGCCTGACGATCTCGTACAAGGGGCCCCGAGCCGCTCTGCCGTCACTCATGCGTGCGAACAGGTTCAACCCGCGGCAGGCGATCCAGTAGGCGGAACCCTCGTCGCTGAACAGCTCGCCCCAGCCGCCGCTGCGGGCGGTGGCGCCGCCGCGTTCGCCGTAGCAGATGGAGCCCGTGCCGGCGACGATGTTGATGCCGTCGCGGCAGAGTAGCGAGCCTGCCCAGCCGCATACCATGTCGTTGCCGCATAAATAGGCATCGGCGGGCAGACATTTTTCGGGAAGCCGGTTCAATGCGCCGATGAGAGCCGTATCTTCGCCATGGGCGGGCAGGCCGAAGAACGCGAAATCCAGATCTGCGGTGCGCAGGCCGGCCTTGGCCAAAACGGCGTTGACGCCGTCGGCGAGCAAGGTGCCGAGCGCATCGAGCCCTATCGTTAGGTAGTAGGAACCCGGGGCCTGGTGCGTCGCCCTGATCGCGCCATCGCGGTCGATGATCACCAGGGCGGTCTTGGTCCCGCCTCCGTCAACACCGAGATACATGGTGGCTGCCCCCCGTCACAGCGAATGGATGGTCACGCCGCGAACCACGCGATTCACCGTACCGGAATTGCTCGGCAGATCGGGTTTGTTGCCCAACGACAGCGATCGGTGAAATGCATACAGCTGACCGCACACGATGTACGGAAAATAAAGATCACCATCGCCGGCGCGGGTGAGCTGCTGCACGTGCAGGTACTCGCTCTGCGTGACTGCATCGTGCACCTGAGCCGTGATGGCAATGACCCGGGCCGCCAGAGCGTCCGAACGCAGTTCGGACAATAAATCGAGATCGTAGCGGCGCGTGTAGGGATCATTGGAGATGAACACGAAGATCAGCGTGTCGCGCGTCACGATGGTCTTCGGTCCGTGGCGAAAACCCAGCGGTGAATCGAATGTGGCGATGACCTTGCCGTCCGTCAGCTCCAACAATTTCAATGCGGCTTCGCACGCCAGCGCCTTGAAGCCATTGCTGCCCAGATACACGACTCGCGAATAACTCTTGGCGGCCAGTTCTCGCAGCGTCGGATTGTGTTGATCGATCACATCCTCCGCGGCCCGGGCAATTAGGGCCACCTCAGGGGTTCCATCGTCGGCGCCGCCAAACGCCATCCACGCGGCGAGCATCATGGAGGTGAAGCTGGAAGTCATCGCAAAGCCCCGATCGTGCGTTTCGGCCGGCAGCAAGATCGCGAGGCTGTTAGGCCGTTCGCGGCAGCGTTGATACAGGGCTCCGTGTTCATTGCAGGTGATTACCAGTTGATGACACTCGCGCAGCATCTGTTCCGCCAAAGCAACGACTGCAACGCTTTCCGGGCTGCCGCCCGAGCGACCGAAGGAAACGAGCAGCGTGGGCACGTCGTGCTGGAAATACTGACGTGGACCGGACAGCAAATCCGTGGTCGCGATTGCTTCCACTCGGCGATCGAGCTGCTGCAACAGCAGCGGCGCGAGGCACTCGCCGATGAATGCCGAACTGCCCGCCCCGGTGAGAATGATTCGTAGATCCGGCCTGGCCAGCAAGGGCGTGAGGAACCCCGCAATCAGCGACGCCTGCTGTCGCAGCAAGTCCTGCGTGCGCCGCCAGCTCGCCGGCTGTTGCGCGATTTCACGCGCGGTCCACAGTGCGCCGGCACCATCCAAGGCCGTTTCGTCCAGTTGCAGGCAGGTCGTCATGTCAGCTCGCCTCGTCGATGCAGGCCGCTGAATACTGCTGCAGCACCCGTTCAATGGCGTGCAATACCAGCTCGCGTGCGCAAAGACGGATCCGGCCGTCGCGAATCGCATCGTATTGCTGCGGCAGATATTGGCTCAACATGGTGAGCGGCGGCGGATTCGCGTCCAGGTTCGCGAGCAGGCGATTCAGCGCCGCTTCGACTGCGGGCATCGGCCAGTAGTAGCGGATGCGATCGCTCAGGCTGTACTGTTGATCGAGTGCCAGCTGCCAGCCGCCGGAAAGATAGTATTTGTTCCAGAATCGCGGGGTCGCCGTCATGGCCTCGTGAATGGTCTCGCGCAGCCGGGACGACTGGTCCGATCCCAGCCACTCACGCTCGATTTGGTCCAACGCCCAGAGCGCCTCGCGCATGGCGAAGGTCAGCGCCGGCCCGACCTTCAGTATCGCAAAGTGTCGTTGCACCATCGCGCGCAGATTGGCCGGGGTCTGATAGTCGGTGGAATGAGCTTCGTAGACCATGAAAGGCTGCGCCTCGATAACGGTGACCAAGTCGACTGCTCGAGGAGCTTGAAAGTCGATGACCTTGTAATGATCGAACTCGACGCCCGGCTGCACCACGAGCCCGATGACACGCGGCCAGACATGGTGCAATCCCGCAGCCTTGAACGCGCCAAAATGCGCGTCGATGGTCGCGGAGGCGGCCGTCGCCTCGGTCAACGCCAATTCGGTGAGCGATTCCTTTGCGCCTCCGGGGACAGGCACTTCGGTGCCAATTACATATACCGGCGCATCTCCGCCGACGCGCCGCCATGTTTGCTCGGCCACCGCGCACAAGCGCACGGTGCGCGCAGCCACGGTGGCGTCACTCAGTGCCGTCGGATCGCCCGCACAGGGCATCGAGCAATCCAAATGCATCTTGCGAAAGCCCGCGGCGACATAGTCGGCGATGAGCTGCTCCGACTTGGCCATCGCCGCCTCCGCGGGTAAATCCTGCCAGCAGTTCGGCCCCAGGTGATCCCCTCCCAGCAGCACCTGCTCTTTCGGTATGCCGAGACGCGCAGCGATCGCGAGCACGAATCGACTGAAATCCGCCGGGCGCATGCCCGTGTAGCCGCCATCCTGATTGACCTGGTTGGAGGTGGCCTCTATCAGGACCGGGCCGGAATGCCTCCGTACGTGGTTCAGCGCGGCCTCGATCACCAACGGATGCGCGGAGCATGCGCAGTAGACTCCGACGGAACGCCCGGCTTTGTGCTGCGCGATGATTTCGCGGAGTGCTTTCATGCGATGATGACTTCGACACCGATACGTGCCAGCGCTTCGCGGGCCGAGTCGGGAATGCCGGCGTCGGTCACGAGTTTCGTAATCCCTTGCGGTTCGAGAATCCGGTGCAAGCAGATCCGGCCGAATTTGGAGGAATCGGTGACCACGATGATTTCCGAGGCTGCCCGACACATCATTCTATTCAGCAGCGCCTCGGGCTCGAAATGTGTGGTGATGCCCTTCTCGATATCGAAGCCGTCGGCGGCCAAGAACAGCTTCTCGACGTGCAGGTCCTGCAGCGCCTGCTCGGTCTGAGTGCCGTAGAAGGACAGATTCTTGCGCCTCAGCGTGCCGCCGAGAAATACCAGCTGCACCTGCTCGCGCACCAGCAGTTCATTCATGATGCAGGCGTCGTTGGTGACCACGACTAGCGAAGCCGCCGCCTCGATATGCCGCGCAACCTGCAGGGTCGTCGTGCCGGAATCGAGCAGCACCGAATCGCCCTCCTTGATCAGTCCGGCGGCCAATCTTCCGATGCGGTCCTTCTCGTCGGCGAAAAGCGTGCGTTTGACCTCGAGCGCCTGCTCGCTGGGCGATGGCCCACCGCGCCTTAAGATCGCTCCGCCCGACGAGCGCGTGCAGATGCCCTTGCCGTCGAGAAAATTGAGGTCCTTGCGCAGCGTCTGCGTGGAGACGCGAAACTGCTCCGCGAGCGCGGGAATTTGCACGCTGCCCTGTTCACGCAGCAGGGCGACAATGCGCTCGCGCCGATTGCTCGTGTCCCGCCGGATTATCATGGCTGACCAGACTCCTTTGAGGTCTAACGCCGCGGCGTCGCCGTGCCGCTCGCGACCGCGCTGTTCGTCGTGGTCGCGGCTTCGGTCGGGATGGGCTCGGGCTCGATGGCCAGAAACACGGCGGCCAGGAGCGCCAAGGCGATGCCGGCAATTTTCGTCGCCGTGGGTACCGTGCCGAGCAGCATGATCGACAGCAATGCCGTGATCAGAGGAGCGCCTGCATTGGTCAGGGGCGACACGACGATGGCCTTGCCGTAGCGAAACGCATAGACCAGGCACAATGCGCCGACGGAATTGAGTATCTGGGTGGCGGCCGCGAGATAGGGGCCGTCAACACCCCAGTTGATGGGCACGGAAAAGTCCGTCATCGCGAGCGCCACCGGCGCGAGCAGAAGACCCGTGATCATCATGTAGAAAAATATGCTCTCGGCATCCATGCTCGCATTTGCGAGCTTCATAAAGAACGCCTGCACGCCCCAGGCAGCCATCACACCGAGCGCGAGCAGAAACCACAGGCCATGGGCGCCGGCCGCGAGGCCTTCCGATGCGCCGCCCGCGTAATCGAACAGGGGCAGCGAGCACAAAGCCAGCACGATACCGAGCGTTCCGAGCTTGCCGGTGCGCTCGCGCAGCAATGCGAGCGACAACCCCACGGTGACCAGCGGCGACAGCGAGATCACCGGAAAAATCAGGTACGCCGGACCGGTCTTGACAGCGTGGAACAGAAGCATCTGGCCACCCGCGCCGAGGAACCCAATCAAGGCGCCATAGGTTAGGGATCGCCCATCGTGCTGCAAGCGCCAGCCGACTCGATGCAAGGCGAACAGTGCCGGCGGGATCATGGTCAGAGCCCACACGCAGTAGATCAGTGTCTCGGGAAATCCGTGGGTGGCCGGCAATCCGGTAAAAGCGCCCCACACACCCCACGCTCCCGTCGTCAGCAGCGCATAGGCCAACCATGTTCTTGATTTCATTTAATTAAAGTCCTACGGCCCATGCGGCGAACGTGTCGCGACCGGATGCCGATCCCTGGCATTCGACCTACGCGTAACCCTTATATGCGAAACTTATATAAGTTTCAATAGGGAAAGTTTAGCTCTAAATAGAAATGATTCCCGGTTTAAACAAGTGTTTAAGCAATTACGGGCTCGAAAAAACATCTATTGAAAGTTATTAATATTTCGTTTAAGGTCGCAACGAATTGGCCCGACGCCGGCGCTTTCGCCGCGGGTTGCAAGGCCATCGACAACAAGATTCTACAAGGGGGAATTCTATGCAGCGTATGCGCCTGCGTTCTCTTCTGATCATGACCGCCACGGCGGCGTGGTGGAGTTCGCCGGCATTTGCGTCGGATGCGACCCCTGATCCGGCGGCTCCCGGTGCGACAGCGGCTACCGGTGCCACGACGGCGCCCGGTGCCAAAGCGGCTCCCGCCAACGCCAGCAACGATTCCACCGAGCTGCAGGAAATCGTCGTCACGGGTTTGCGCGCGAGTTTGGAGAGATCGCTCGACACCAAGCGCAATGCCGCGGTGGTGATGGACTCAATCAGCGCCACCGAACTCGGCCGATTTCCCGATGCCGACGTTGCCGATTCGCTGAGTCACATACCGGGCGTCACCATCACGCGCACCACGGGGGGCGAGGGCCTGCGCATCAATGTGCGGGGCCTTGGGCCCGACTACAACATCGTGACCCTCAACAACCGGATTCTTGCGACCGATGACGATGGCCGGCAATTGGCATTCGATGTGCTGCCCTCGGAGTTGATCTCGAGCGCCGACGTGCTGAAAGCGTCACAGGCATCGGCGCTCGAAGGGAGCATCGGCGGAACCGTGAATCTGCGCACCGCTAGTTCCTTCGATAATCCGGGATTTCATGGCGGAGCACACGCTGAAACCAACTACAACGACATGTCGCAACTGCATGGCAATAAATTTTCCGCGTTCGTCACGGATACCAACGCAGCGCAAACCATGGGCTTTGTTCTCGGCGCGGTGTCCTCGCAGACCAACACCCGCACCGATTCGCTCAATGCCTACAACCAGAACATCTACGGGCCGACCACCTACCCGTTTGATGGATCCGGGAAGGCGGTGCCGCTGGCGGCGACGCCGTGCTGCATCACCTTCGGCTCGATCTTCGACGATAAGAAGCGCGACGCCTTCACCGGCAGTCTCGAATGGCGGCCCAACGAGACGTTCCACTTGGTCGCCGACGGCATATATACCCACTTGAACGATCCGCAATACGGCTACAACGAGTCGTATTACTTCGCGGCCAATCCGGACGGGACCCCGTGGACGAATCCGGTGGTCAAGAACGGCGTCGTGACCGCCGTCACCGCCAACAACTTCCAACCGGAAATGGTGAACGCCACCACCAATCGCCAGGTCGATACCTGGCTGTACGGATTGAAAGCGACCTGGAAGCCGGCTGACCGGTGGACCCTGACCGAGGATGTGTATCGATCGAAGGCCAACCGGCCGGAGGGCGGGCAGGATACCTTTGTCACCGCAGGTTTGGTCTCGAGCAACCCGACCGCTCCGGATACCCTGTATCTGACCGACCTGCCCAACAGCCTGCCGAGCTTCAACGTGGTGGTGCCCCCGAGCCAGTTGGGACTCTCGACCTGCCCGCAGGGCACGGCAAGCAAAACCAGTCCCGGTCAATGCTCGTACACGGCGCTGATGAACTCGGGATTCTTGAACAACAACAAGTACTGGTCAACGCATTATGTGGGGTTGAACGGCTACTCGGTGGTCGATCAGGTCACGGGGTTTACGCTCGACGGATCCTACGACGCGGGCCTGCGATGGGTGGATAAGATCTTGTTCGGTTTCGGCGAGTCGCTGCGCGAAAAGAACCGCGCAGACGACAGCAACGACTGGACCAACGGCTCCGGCCAGTATGGAACCCTGTACAACACGGCCGGATGTCCGGTTCAGTGCAACCCGTACTCGTTCGCCTCGCAGGGCTTCAACGTCATCTCCATGGTCAATCTGCCCAACTTCATGCAGGGGGCAGGGGGCTCGTATCCCACCATCCTCCCGCAACTCAATACGGCTCAGCTTCTTGCATTCTTGCGGAGTCTGAACGGCAAACCCAATCCGCAGTTCTGCCAAACACTCCCCTGCCAAACGCCGTTCAACTTTGCCAGCACCCTGCCGCAATATAATCCGTTCAATTCCTATGACGTGACGGAAAGGACGTTCTCGCTCTATGGCGAGGCGCTGTTCTCCGGAAGCAACTGGTCCGGCAACGTGGGCTTGCGCATCGTGCGCACCAAGACCAGCGCATCGACCGCCGAAGCGGTGCCGAGCTCGCTCTGGACTTACGACACATCGGGCTCGACTCAGACCTGGAATGTGCAGTATCCCACCTCCCAGTCGGTCAGCTCCAACGGTCAGTACACCCTGGCGCTGCCCTCCGCCAATTTGAGCTACTGGGCGGTGCCGGATGAACTGCAGATACGAGTCGGGCTGGCGGAGACCATGTCTCGACCCAACTTGAGCTATCTGGCGCCGACCTCGACCAACAACGCCATCAATGGAACACCGGAGCTGACTTACAACGGGACCGCGGGACTTCGGCCGATCAAGGCCACTCAAGCGGATGTTTCGGTTGAATGGTATTACCGCCCGCATTCCGCGCTGACCGCGGCGGCGTTTTACAAGAAGATCCGCGACGACATCTACACAGGTACCCAAACGAACGTCAACCTGGGTACCGTGAAATATGCCGGGGGGCCTCCCGGAACCGTACCCGGCGTGCCGTTTCCGTGGACGGTCACGGCCCCCGCCAATGGAGCCAGCAGCGATTTCTACGGCATCGAGTTGGCGTGGCAATACATCATGGACAATGGTTTCGGCATCGTCATGGAATACACGCACACCTGGAACAAGAGTTATGACCAGAATGGCAACAACATAGGAGCGGTCAACGCCGTTCCGCCGATGACCTTTTCGGCGGGGCTGTTCTATGAAAAAGGACCGATCACCGCCGACATCAACTGGGATTACGCGGACAGCTACCAGTCCTACTGTTCGCAATGCACCGAGGTGCCGGGTTGGGCGGCGACCGCCAGTCCCTTTAAATGGATGACGGCCAGCACGCACTACAAGTTCACCAAGGCATTGCAGGTCTATGTGGAAGGCAAGAATCTCACCAACTCGGTGGCGCGAACCTACTTGAACGGCAACCCGCTGTTGCCCTGGGCTTTCGGCCAGAACGTCGGGCAGAGTTCGAGCGGTGTGAGCGACGGCTATGTTTCCTACGGACGGTTCTACACCTTGGGGATGTCGTATCAGTTCTGAATGGCGTCGCCGCTCAGCGCTCGAGGTCCGGTGCCGCGAGGGCCGGTTTCCACAGGTGCACGCCGCCATGCTCCACGATATCGACCCGGGTGCAAAACGCGGCGGAGAGCCAGTCGCCGGCCAACGCGTCGCGGATGGTGCCATGGCCGACCACGCCGCGGCGGCCGAGGACGATGAGGCGATCGGCGGTCAGCGCCAACGACAGATCGTGGATCGCGCTCACGACACTGACGCCGCAGCGGTGCGCCTGTTCGCGCAGCAACCGCGCGACGTCCTCTTGATGCGGCGGATCGAGATGAGTGGTGGGCTCGTCGAGCAGCAGCACCGGTGCCTCCACCGCCAATACACGGGCCAAATGCACGCGCTGCCGCTCGCCGCCCGACAAGGTGGACAGTCGCCGCTGCGCCCAGGCGAGCGAGCCGGTGGCGCGCATGGCCCGATGCATCGATGCGTCGTCCTGCGCCTTGCGATGGGCGAGCCAGCCGCTGTGCGCGAAGCGACCGAGGGCGACAACTTCGGCCGCGGTCAGCTCCGTGGGCGCAGCCGTCTGTGCGAGCCAGGCGAGGTTGCGTGCGCGCTCGCGGCGCGGCCACGCCGACAGACGCCGCCCCTGCAGATGGATGGTTCCGGTCTTCGGCGCCGTCAGTCCGGCGAGCGTACGCAGCAAGGTCGACTTGCCCGAGCCGTTTGGACCGACCACCGCGGTCCATTGCCCCACACAGATCTCGAGCGACACGTCCTCGAACACGGTTCGCGACCCGTAGGCCACCGATAAATCCCGGCACGACAGCACCGAGGGCAGGGGAGCGAGCTGGGGCCGTGCTTCAGCCATCGCGGCTTCTGCGCCAAAGCAGGAACACCAGATAGGCCCCGCCGACGCAAGCTGTCACGGCGCCGACGGGAAGTTCGGCCGGCCGGATGATCCAGCGGCTCACCAGATCCGCCGCCTGCAGCAGCGCACCGCCGCCCAAGGGCGCGGCGATCAACAGCTGCCGGTGATTCACCGAGATGGTCTCGCGCACCAGGTGCGGCGCGACCAGGCCCACGAAGCCGACGATGCCGACCTGGCCGACCGAGGTCGAGGTGGCGAGTGCGACCATGCCGAGCAAACCCAGCCGCAGCCAGGGCAGCGACAAGCCGAGGGATTGGGCGGTGTCCTCTCCCAAGGTCAATGCGTCGAGCCCTCGCGACAGCAGCACCGCCGGCACGATGCAGATGCACAACACGATTCCGAGCAAAGTTGCGGACGACCAGCTGATGAACGAGGTGCTGCCCAGCAGGAAGGTCTGCATCTCGCGCCAGATCTCCGGCTTGGTGAGCAACAGCAGCGAAGTCACGGCACTCAGCAGGAACGCGGTCACGATGCCGGAGAGCAGCAGACTGGCGGTCTGCAGCACCCCGCGCGACAGCGTCACGGTGAGCAGGGTCGCGGCGCAGGCACCGATGCAGGCCGCGCCGGTCACCCCGATCTGACCCATCAATGCGAGACCGCCGATCGATGCGTCCGCGGCCATCAGGCAGACCGTCACGCCGAGCGCGGCACCGGACGCGGTGCCGAGCAGATATGGATCGGCCAGGGGATTGCGAAACACGCCCTGCGCGACCGCGCCCGCGAGCCCGAGCAAAGCGCCCGCAAACCAGGCTCCCACCGTGCGCGGCAAGCGGATTTGCCACAGCACCACCGAGGATTGCGCATCCGGAGAGAGCAGCCACTTCAACGAATCCTCGAGACTCGTGGTGCCGACCAGCAGACTGAGCGCAGTCAGCAGTACCGTGACGCCTATGCAGCAGGCGAGCCAGGTGGCGAAGCGTCGCGAGGCGGCGTATTCGAAGCGCTCCGCCCCGAGATCCGCGACCGCATGCCGCAGCGTGCTCACGGGTATTCCCGCGCCAGGCAGTCGGCGATGGCCTGCATGCCTTCGGCGACGCGCGGCCCGGGCCGCACGATGGTGTCGCGCACGGCGGGGATAAAGGAGCACACACGTTGCTCCCTGACGGCGCGAATCCGGTCCCAGCCGGGTCGATCCGCCACGCGGGCCACCTCCGCCGGAGATACGAAGATGACGTCCGGGTCGTGGCGCACCACGTATTCGGGGTTGAGCAGCGGGAACGGACCAAGATCCGCGGTCACGATGTTGTGCGCACCCAGCAGGGTGAGCAATTCACCGATGAACGACGACGGTCCGGCGGCATACGGCGGACCCTCGACTTCGAAGTAAACCGCCGGTGCATTGCCGTGAAGACGCGCGATCGAGCGCGCACTGATCGCCTGCACGGCATCGCCGATCGACTGGTTGAGATGTTTGGCCCGATCGGGCAATCCGAGGATCTCGCCGATGACCGTGACGGTGTGCGAGATTTCGGGATAACTATCGGTGTTCAGGGCAAAGCTGCTCACCCCAAGTTCATGCAGCCGGCCGGTGATGCGCTGCGAGCGGCTCAGCAACACCAGGTCGGGCTTCAAGCTGACGATCAATTCGATCTCGGCGTCATCGATTCCCCCCGCCTTCGGCAGCGCTCTCACCTGCGGCGGCCAGTCCGAGTAGCGGTCGGTTGCGACCAGCCGGCCGCATGCGCCGAGGGCGCAGATCGTTTCGGTGAGAGACGGCAGCAGGGTGACGATGCGCTGCGGATACTGCGCGAACGCGACCGGGCGATCGAGATCGTCGCGCACCGTGAAGCCGGTGGCCTGCGCCGCGAACGCGCCCAGAAAAAGGGCGACGGACAAGGCAAGAGCGAGTGCGGCAGCGCCGCCCCCTAGGCGCAGCGACGGCGCGCCATCGGCGACTATCACGCAGGATCGCTCAAACACCGGTCACTCTCCGCGCACCCGCCGTGCACATGGGTTCGAATCGTGGCCAGCGTCGAGGTGGAAGAAGCGATGCAGGAGTTTGCCGCGATGAGCGCCGGTCATTCCGCACCGACGTTGCCCACCGCAACACATGCCGCCGCGTCGCAGGTCGGTATACGGGCTCGTGAGCGGGGTATCCCGGCCGAGTCGCCTTCCCACGCCTAAGCGCAGTGGCACGAAGACTCGCCTTATTCACTTACCGTTGCGGGGGCAGCGCCGGATTAACCTTCGGGGTACACCGGCTTCCCGTTTCACCCGCCGGCCGCGCAGCCGGCGGACTCCTGAACGCCCCACAAGTCTGCCCGCGATCGGTGTCACGGTCAACGCGGGCCGATTTCTTTGTTCTTGACAGCGTCCCGACGCGCTTGCACCATGCGCCGCGTCAGGTGTCGGGTTGCATAGCAATCCGATTAAACGGGAAGTGAGGACGCGCGTATCGCGCAATTCCCACGCTGCCCCCGCAACGGTGATCGAGCCGTACCACGGTCAGCCGCTTTACTTAAGCGGCAACCACTGAGCCCTCGGGCTTGGGAAGGTGACCGTGCCCGCCATGCCGCGCATGGCAGCTCGTAAGCCCGGAGACCGGCCTGGCGTCGAACCGCGGTGCGGAGGGCGCCGGGCGGCGCCCGTGCCTTGCGCGCCGGCGAACGCCCCCACCTTCTGAGCTTCGGCCACTTGTCCAAATCTGCCATGCGGGAAAGCATGGCGTGGAGAATTGCCGATGACCAGCCATGTTTGCGGAGGCACGCTCGCCGCCCGCGCCTTGCTCGTTCTGGCCGCCGGCGCCGGCACGGCACAAGCTGCCGCCGACGCGGGTACCCCGCTGAATGAAATCATCGTGACCGCGACGCGCGTTGCCGAGCCCCTCGACCAGGCCCTGGAGCCGATCCTGGTGATAAACCGGGCGGAACTCGCGGACTCGCTCGCCATCGACGTCGGCGACGTGCTGCGCTATCACGCCGGCATCGATGTCGGCCGGAGCGGCGGCGCGGGCCAGCCGCTGTCGATTTTCATCCGCGGCACCAACAGCGACCAGTCGATCGTGATGATCGACGGCGTGCGCATCAATGCCGGCACGCAGGCGCTTGCGCCGCTGATGAACATCTCGCCGGAGCTGTTCGATCGGATCGATATCGTCAAGGGACCGCGTTCGGCGATTTACGGCACCGACGCCATCGGCGGAGTCATCAATCTGCTCACGCGCAGCGACGGCGTCAACGGCGCCGACGCGATGCTCGACTACGGCCGCTACGGCACCGGCGAATTCGCCGTCGACGGCAATTACAGCGCCGGCGGGACCAGCGTGCAGGCGGCGCTGACCGGTCAGCAGACCTCCGGGTTCCCGACCTATGCGGCCGACACGCTCGACAGCGGCTACAAGAATCTGTCGGGCACCGCCGCCGTCACCACGCACTTGGGCGGTATGGAGCTTGGAGCTCGCTACTATCAAGCGACCGGTACGACGCACTACGCCAATGCCGTCGACAACGCCAACTTCACCGCGTTCCAGTCGTTTACTCCTCTTACCGAGAATTTCTCGAACAGCCTGTATGCGATCCATGCGAGCGGTGACCTCACGGACTTCTGGCATACGCGGGTCACCTTGAGCCGGGTTGTCGATGACCTGCGCCAGGGACAGGATGATCCTCATGCTCTCGGCAGCATGGGCGACTTCGATTACACCTCGCGCAACACCATGGACTTGCAGAACGACGTGAAGATTGCCGGTGCCCGGCTCAATCAGACTCTAACCTTCGGTGCGATCGTCTACGAGGAGCAGACGAATTCGTCGAGCTACGGCACCGGCTATTCGATCGACACCCACGCGCAGACCTACTACGTGCAGGACCAGATCGAGGCCGGCAAAAACCGCCTACTGCTCGCCACCGGCGTCGCGCATTACCCGGGGTTCGGGGATCACACCACCTGGAACGCCGAGTATGGCTATGAGCTCGCGACCGGTACGCTGTTGACGATGTCGGCGGGAACCGCATTCCGCGCCCCTTCGGCGACCGACCGGTTCGGCTACGGCGGTACGCCGAACTTGTTGCCCGAAAGTTCGCACAACTTCGAAATCGGCATCAAGTCCCGTATCGGAACCTACCAGCAAGTCACCTTCGCCGCGTTTCAGGACACGATCGACGATCTGATCGTGTTCGTCCCCAACCACGCCAACCAGTTTTATGGCGGTGAAAACCAGAATGTCGATCGCGCGCGCATCCGCGGACTCGAGGCCAGCTGGGCATTGAGTGCGGATCCGTGGTCGGTGCGCGCGGAAGCGAGCCTGCAGGATCCCTTGAATCTGGCCGACAACAGCCAGCTGCTGCGTCGGACCAAGCACAGCTTCACGCTCAACGGCTCACGCAAGATTGGCCGAGGCGAGCTGGGCGCGGAGCTGCTGCTGTCGGGTCCCCGATCCGACATCGATGTGGTCAGCGCCGCTCCGGTACAGGACGGCGGATACCTGTTGGCGGCCGTTTACGGCAAGTTGAATGTGACGCCGGCCTGGTCCGTCACCGCGCGGCTCGACAATGCGCTCAATCGGAATTACCAGCTTGCGAACGGCTACAACACGGGCGGGCGGGCGGCCTCTGTTTCCACGCGTTACAGCTTCCGCTGAGGCCGGCAGCGGTTGTGCTTGCCGAAACCGGCCTAAACGGGGCATCCTGCGACACCGATCTTGCCGCGTGGGTTCCGGAGGTTTTCCGATGAGTGAAGTTGAAGCCAAGGTTGTCCGTGGCGGGGCGCGGGCGGCGCGCCGGGCCGCGCGCGCGGCCCCGCTTCCCGACAGTATTCGCCCGGTTCGCCCGGGCATGCCAAGCGGCCGCTACAAGCCCTTGTCCGATGCCGACGTGCTTCGCATCCATCATGCCGCGCTCGACGTGCTCGAGAACATCGGACTCGCCGACGCCACTCCGGGCGGCATCGAATACATGACCAAGGTGGGCGCCAAGCTCACGCCGGAAGGCCGGCTGCTTTTCCCGCGCGCGCTGATCGAGGACACCGTTGCGCACGCGGCGCGGCACTTCGTGCTGCACGCTCAGGACCCGAAGCACGACATGGAGCCGTGGGGCTCGCGCGTGTATTTCGGCACCGCCGGTGCGGCGGTGCACATCGTCGACGCCACGACCGGCCTGTATCGCGACTCGACCACCAAGGATCTGTACGACATCGCGCGCGTGGTCGACACGCTCGAGCATTTGCACTTCTACCAGCGCTCGGTGGTCTGCCGCGAGGTCTCGACGCCGATGGAGATGGACACCAACACGGCCTATGCCAGCGTGTCGGGCACCACCAAGCACGTGGGAACCAGCTGGGTGCAGCCGCAGCACGTCGAGGCGAGCCTCGAGATGTTCCATTTGATCGCCGGCGGCGAGGACAAATGGCGGGCGCGTCCGTTCGTCAGCCAATCGAATTGTTTCGTCGTGCCGCCGCTCAAATTCGCTTATGACGCCTGCCTGTGTCTCGAGACCGCGGTCCGAGGCGGAATGCCGGTGCTGCTGCTATCGGCAGGTCAAGCCGGCGCGACGGCGCCGGCTGCGCTCGCCTCCGCGCTGGTGCAGGAGACGGCCGAGTGTCTTGCGGGCCTCGTGTATGTGAATGCCATCCAACCCGGTGCGCCGGCGATCTTCGGCACCTGGTGTTTCGTGTCGGATCTGCGGACCGGCGCGATGTCCGGCGGCAGTCCGGAGCAGGCACTGCTGTCGGCCGCGAGCGCCCAGATGTCGCGCTTCTATGATCTTACCGGCGGGACGGCTTCCGGCATGAGCGATGCGAAGCTGCCGGACATGCAGGCGGGTTACGAAAAAGCCTACAACCACGCGCTGGTCGGCAACGCCGGGGCGAACCTGATTTACGAGTCGGCGGGCATGCTTGCGAGCCTGTTGGGCTTCTCCATGGAAGGGCTGATCATCGACAACGACGTGATCGGCGCGGTGCAGCGCACGATCAAGGGCATCGACGTCAGCGACGAATCGATGTCGCTCGAGACCATCCGCAAAGTGTGCATCGAGGGGCCCGGCCACTACTTGGGATCCGACCAGACTTTGCAGTTGATGCAACGGGAATACATCTATCCGAGCGTCGGCGATCGCACCAGCCCGAACGAGTGGGTGGAGCAGGGCCGGCCGAGCGTGGTGGAACGCGCCTCGCGCAAGCTCGAAGCGATTCTCGCAAGTCACTACCCGTCGCACATCCCGGAATCGGTTGATGCGGCAATCCGCGAGCGCCTGCCGATCCGGCTGCCGCGTTCCGCGATGCGTCCCGCGGGCGCGGTTTAACGAGGCGCCGGCCGGGAGATTGCCGTGAGAATGCCGGCGAGGATTCGCCGGGGACTCGGCGGGCATCCGGGAACCGCCACATCGACCGGGATCACATTGGATACGCGACCGCAACTCGCGTAGCTCTCTCCGAAAATACCTCCGGTGCAGCCGCAGTCGCCGACGGCGACCACCAACTTCGGGTCGGGCGTTGCATCGTAGGCGCGCCGCACTGCGATCTCCATATTCTTCGCAACCGGTCCGGTGATCAGCAGCAAGTCCGCGTGCCGCGGACTCGCCACGAAGCGGATACCCAGCTGTTCGATGTTGTAGAGCGGATTATTGAGAGCGTGAATTTCCAGCTCGCAGCCGTTACAAGATCCCGCATCGACGGCCCTGATGCAGAGCGCGCGGCCGAGCACCTGCAAAATGCGCGATTGCAGCGCCTCGGCGATGCGCAGCTCATCGTCGATCGAGGGCGGCGGTTCGCTGACGATTCCGGTGCGGGCGATCTGGCGCAGTGTTTTCCACATGGCTATAAATCGTGTCCGCTGTAGGACAGGTTGAAGGACTTGTTGATCAGCGGAAAGTCCGGGACGATGTTGTCGATGACGGCATGCTCGAGCACCGGCCAGTTGAGCCATGACGGGTCGTGAGGATGGCATCGGCGAATCATTCCGCCGCCGCCCGCTTCGAGCGCAACGAGCACCGGGCCGCGCCAGCCCTCGATCAGACCGATGCCCGAGGCGCCCGGGTTCGGTACGGAGATCGGCGCATGATGCGCACCGGCCGGCATCTGCCGCAGCAATTGCTTCAACATGCGAGCGGATTCGATCGCTTCATCGAAGCGCACGGCCGCCCGCGCCGCGACATCGCCCTCGGTGCGCACGGCTCTCTCGGGCATGAGCGCGCCATACGGATCGCACGGCATGTCGCAGCGCACATCGAACGGCTGGCCGCTCGCACGGGCCGCCAATCCGATCAGGCCCAATTGCCGGGCCAGTGCCGGCGTTACCACGCCGGCTCCGGTGAATCGAGCGCGCAAGCCGGCGTGTTCGTCGTAGATCGTCCGCAGTCTCCCGATCTCGACCAGGGCGGTATCCACGCATTGCGCCAGCGACGCCGCTGGCTCCGACCCAAGATCGACGCGCGTGCCGCCGGGCACCACGAAGTCCATGAGATAGCGCTGTCCGAGGGCTTGTTCGGTGCTGCGCAGCAGTTGTTCCTTGAGGCGGGAGAACTGCGCCAATCCGAAGGCGAATCCGGCATCGTTGCCGATCGCGCCGAGATCGCCCAGGTGATTGGCAAGACGCTCGAGCTCCAAGGCAAGCGCCCGCAGCGCCGCTGCGCGCGCGGGCGGCCGCGCGTCAGCCATGCCTTCGAGCGCCTGGCAGTAGCTCCAGGAGAAGGCCACGGCGGAATCGCCGGAGACTCGCGCCGCCAATCGCTGGCCATCGAGCAGTGCCAGCGCGGTGAAGCGCCGTTCGATGCCCTTGTGGACGTAGCCGAGGCGCTCCTCGAGTCTGAGAACCTTCTCGCCGACCACCGAAAAGCGGAAGTGACCGGGTTCGATGATCCCGGCGTGAATCGGGCCCACCGGAATTTCGTGCACGCCGTCGCCCGCCACCGAGACGAAGGGGTAGTTGTCGATCGCCGTTGTCGCCGAGGTGAGCGCATCGGCGTCGACCAGCGGATGGAAGCTTTCGGGCCACGCGGCGTGACGCAACCACCGCCGCGCATCGGCGCCGGCGCAGCGCAGTCCGTTGAGGTCGGCCACGGCGCGCTGCATGCGGCTCGCGCCGGGAAACCATGTATCGATGCCGGGATACGGGCCATCCGATTCCTTCACCGCCAGCGTCAGCACCAGCACGCGCGAATCGGCGACGAATGCGGCCCGAACGAGGTCATCGCCGCGATCGTCGCGGCTCGCCCAAAGCGCGAGCAATCGGCCATCATGGGCCGCCAGGTCTTCGGCTGCCTGCTGCCATTGGTCGCGCTCGACCGCAAGACCGAGCATTCCCGGAGCCCCGGCGATCACGCCGCCGTTTGATGCGGGCTGCCCGGCCGCGCGATCGAACCACCAGCGCGGGTCCATATCAGTGGCCTCCGATCAGCCGCGCCGCGGCGCGATACCAGTCGGCGAGATAGGGCGGGATGAACAGACCCAACAGCAACACCAACGCAAGATGCACGAACACCGGAACCAGCGCCGGCGGGTGCGCCAAGCGTTTGGCCGAGGTGTCGCCGAACACCATCGGCTGCACCCGGCCGAAGATCGCCGCGAACGCGACGCCGAGCGCGAGCAGCAGGATCGGCGTCGCCCAGGGCTGCTGTTTCATCGCGCTGGTCAGTATCAGAAATTCACTGGCGAAGACGCCGAACGGCGGCATGCCGAGAATGGCGAGCGCACCGAGCATCAGTCCCCAGCCGATGGTCGGGCTCAAGGCGATGAGGCCGCGAATGTTGTCCATGACCTGCGAACCGGATTTCTGAACCGCGTGGCCCACGGTGAAGAATATCGCGGACTTGGTGAGCGAATGCACCGTCATGTGCAGCAGTGCGGCGAAGTTGGCTACCGGGCCTCCCATGCCGAATGCGAATGCGATGATGCCCATGTGCTCTATGGAGGAATAGGCGAACAGGCGCTTGACGTCGCGCTGCCGCCATAGGAAAAACGCGGCCAGAACCACCGAGAGCAAACCAAATCCCATCAACATGCGGCCGGGCAAGCTCGATTGCAGCGAACCTTCCACCAGGATTTTGCAGCGTACGACGGCGTACATCGCCACGTTGAGTAGCAGTCCCGACAAGACCGCGGATATGGGTGTCGGGCCCTCCGCGTGGGCATCGGGCAGCCAATTGTGCAATGGCGCAAGACCCACCTTGGTGCCGTACCCGACCAGCAGGAATGCGAACGCCAGGCCGAGTACCGCGGGTTCGAGCTGACCCTTGACCGTATTCAGGTGCGTCCAGAGCAGCGCACTGACGCCCTCGGAGCCGAGGACTCTTTCGGCGGCGAAATACAGAAGAATCGTGCCGAAGAGGGCTTGGGAAATGCCGACCCCGCAGAGAATGAAGTATTTCCAGCCCGCTTCGAGGCTCGCGGCGGTCCGGTACAGCGTCACCAGCAACACCGTGGACAGGGTGGCGGCCTCCATCGCGACCCACAGAAGCCCCATGTTGTTGGTCGTCAGTGCGATCAGCATCGTCGCCATGAACAACTGATACATGCTGTGGTACAGGCGCAGCTGTCCCGCCGACACCCGCCCGTGATGCGCCTCGATGCGCATATAGGGGCGCGAAAACAGCGACGTCGTCAGGCCGATGAACGCGGTCAGCGCCACCAGGAACACGTTGAACGCGTCGATGAAAAACTGTTCGCGCCCGACCACCAGATTGCCGAATGCCACGACTCTCGAGGCGAGCGCGGACGCCGCGAGGAAGGTGATCAGCGAGAACGCGACGTTGAGTTCGGGCGCCCATCGCCGCCCGCCGTACAAGCCGAGAATTACCGCCCCCGCCAACGGGGTTCCCAGAAGAAGCAGGAATTCCACGCTACTGCTCCTCCTTCAGGGATTCGAAATGCTTCAGATCCAGGCTGTCGAATTGTTCGCGGATCTGGAAGAAGAACACGCCGAGAACCAGCATCGCCACCAGCACGTCGAGAGCGACGCCCAATTCGACCACCATCGGCATGCCGTAGGTCGCGCTCATCGCGCCGAAGAACAGCCCATTTTCCATCGACAGGAATCCGACCACCTGGGACATGGCCTTGCGGCGAGTGATCATGGTGAGGAACGCGATCAGGATCACGGCGACGGCGATGCCGATCGAATTGCGCGTAGCCGTGCTGGCGAGCGCCGAAATCGGCTGCGCCAGCCCGAATGAAAAGATCACGATGAGCACACCGAGCAGCATCGTGCCGACCAGATTGAGCAAGGACTCGGTATCCCAATAAACGCCCAGCCGGCGAATCAGACGATGCAGAAGCCAGGGAAGGAAGATCACCTTGAGCCCGAGCGTGAGCGCCGCGGAAAGGTACAGGTGATTGGCGCCGGTCCGCCATGCGAGCAGCAAGGTGGCGATGCCCAACAAGGCTCCCTGCAGCGCGAGCAGGTTGACCAGGGTGACGATCCGGCGCTGCGACAGCATGGCGAAGGACAGCAGCAGCAATAGCGCCGCCAGCATGTTCAGGATCTGCAGATCGATCGGCAGTGCCTTCATGCTCATGCCCCCAGCAACAGCCGCACCAGCAATCCGAGCACCGCGAACAGGAAGGCGGTCGCCAGGAACTCCGGCGCGGCGAAGACGCGCAGCTTCGCCGACACGGTTTCGATGAGCGCCAATCCGGCGCCGGTCATTGTGAGCTTCACGCCGAGCAACACGACCGCCACAGCCAAATTCACCGGCGCGTGGTTGGTGGCGATGCCCCAGGGAATGAAAACCGCAATCCCGATGCAGGCGTAATTGAAGAGTTTCAAAGCCGCGGCCCATTCCATGAGCGCCAGGTGACGCGCGGAATACTCGAGCAGCAGGGCCTCGTGAATCATGGTCAATTCAAGATGTGTGGCGGGATTGTCGACCGGGATACGGGCGTTCTCGGCGAGCAACACCATGGTGAACGCGATGGCCGTGAACGCGAGACTGGGATAGAGCGCGAAGGATTGCGCGGACAGGCGTTCCGCGATGATCGGCAGCGCCGTGGTCGAGCAGGTCAGCGAAACGACGAAGATCACCACCAGCAGTGCGGGCTCGGCGAGAAATCCGATCATCATTTCGCGGCGCGCGCCGAGCGTGCCGAAGGCGGTGCCCACGTCCATGGCGGCCAGGGACAGGAATACCCGCGCCGTCGCCAGCAAGCCGACCAGCGCGATCGCGTCCGCGGCCTGGGTGAACGGCATTCGGGTCGCGATCGACGGGATGATCGCCGCGGCGGTCGCCATGGCGCCGAAAACCACGTAGGGCGCGAGCCGGAACAGCCGCGAGGCGTTCTCGGCGATCACTGCGTCCTTGTGGAACAGTTTGCGGATTTCGCGGTACGGCTGCAGAAGGCTGGGGGCGGACTTGTTCTGCAGCCAGGCGCGGCACTGGTTCACCCAGCCGTGAAACGCAGGCGCCGCGGCCAGCGCAATCGCTATTCCCGCCAATTGCACGATCCAGTCGACTACGCTCATAGCGCGAGCGCCAACAAGACGACCAGCGTCGCGAAGCTGTAGAGCAAATAGGTCGCAATGCGCCCCTGCTGCAGCCAGGCCACCCTGTCCGCCACCAAGCGCACCAGCACGCCGATCGGAAGATACAGGCCGAGCCAGATGCGATCGCCGATCTCCAGGCGATAGGCCGGTGCGCGGTCGAAGGGGCTCGGCAGCTCCCTGACGATGGCGAAGAACGGTTGAAACAGGTGCCGGATGGGCTGGCCAAACCCTTCGGCGGTGTCCTGCATGCGGCTGTTGAGGCCGCCGAAGCCGCAATCCCAAGCGGCACCCTTGCGTACGCGCTGGTGATAAAAGAGACGCACGCCGTAGATCGCCGACACCACCACGATCAGGATCGCCGCGAAGAACACCAACGGTGCGTACGAGGACTGGCGCTCCGGAATCGGCAGCAGCAGCCACCAAGGCGCATCGCTCACCGGCAACGTTCCCAACCCAAGCTGCCGGGTGACCACGGTGAACATCGAAATGACGTGATTGGGAAACAAGCCGAGCAGCACGCAACCGAGCGCAAGCCATGCGAGTCCGACGCGTTCGGCAAACCCCGCGTCGCGGGCCTTGTTGATCGAGGGCTCGCGCGGCTGCCCGAGAAAGACGACGCCGAAGAATTTGACCATGACATAGCCGGCCAGCGCGGCGGCCAGCGCAATCAGCGCCGCACCCAGCGGCAGCAGCATATTGACGAACGTGTGCGGCACCGTGTGTGCGAACAGGAATGACTGGAGCAGCAGCCATTCGGAGACGAATCCGTTCAGTGGAGGCAGTCCGGCAATGGCCAGCGCGCCGACCAGCGTCAGCCACGCTACCCAGGGCATGCGATGGATGAGGCCGCCAAGCCGCCCGAGGTTGCGCTCGCCGGTGGCATGCAACACCGCGCCGGTACCCAGAAACAGCAGGCTCTTCATGAACGCGTGATTCATTGCGTGATACATCACCGCGATCAAAGTGAGCGCCGCGGGCGCGCGCATGCCCGCGCCCGCGAACACGATCGCGAGGCCGAGACCGGTAAAAATGATTCCGATGTTTTCGATGGAGGAATAGGCGAGCAGACGTTTCATATCCGTCTGTGCCGCCGCAAAGACGACGCCGTACAGCGCGCTGAAAAGGCCGAGCGAGAGCGGCAGCAAACCCCACCACCATACCGGCAGGCCCAGCAGGTCGAAACTCACGCGAATCATTCCGTACAAGGCCGTCTTGAGCATCACACCGCTCATCAGCGCGGAAACCGGCGAGGGCGCGGCGGGATGCGCTTCCGGCAACCAAACGTGAAGCGGCACCAGACCGGCCTTGGCGCCAAAGCCGGCGAGCGCGAGACCAAAGGCAAGCGAGGCCCACAGGGGGTCGAGATGCGCGGCACGCATGGCATCGAAGGTGAATTGCCAGCTGCCTCCCTGCAGGATGCCGAAGCAGAGCAGAATGGCGATCGCACCGACATGGGCGATCAACAGGTATAGAAATCCGGCTCTGCGTATCTCGGGAATGCGATGCTGCGTGGTCACCAGAAAGTAAGACGACAGCGCCATGGTCTCCCACGCCAACATGAACGCGTAAGCGTCGTCGGCGATCAGGATGAAGCCCATGCTGGCGAGAAACAAATGATATTGCACGCACAACAATCCCGGCGCAGTGCCCTCGCCACGGCGAAAGTAGCCCGCCGCGAATATGGATATGCCGGCGGATGCGGCACCGAGAAGCAGCAAGAACACTCGCGACAGCGCGTCCAGGCGCAGGTGCGCGGGCAGGTCCGGAAGCCCGATGGGCAGGATCATCTGTTCGGTGGGCCGATCGAGAGTGGCGACGGCGACGACGGCGAGCGCGGCGCCGCATAGGGCACCCAGCGGAAACAGGGTCCGTCCCACGAACGCGATACTCATCGGCCGCACCAGTCCTGCGAAGCCGACCACGCACCATGCCGTCAGCAGCGCTAGGCAAAGCGCCAAGGGCGAGTTGATTGCATGGCTCACAACATATCGGCCCTTTTGAGTCGAGGATGGATCAACGGCGCATGATCGGCTGAGCGCGGCGATTTGCGATCATGCGTGCTGTATTCTAATATCATGCACATTGACATGTCACTTAATGCGAGTTCATCTTGGCCATCGAAGATCGCACCGCTCGGCTTACCGTCCTGATCGACCCGCGCAAGAAAGAGCTGTTGGAGCGGTTGTGTGCGGACGAGGACGCGACGCCGTCCCAGGTCGTGCGTCGCCTCATTCGCCGCTACATTGAGGAACGCAGCGGCAAGCCGTGGGCGCCCTCCGACGAGCATCGAGCGGCCGGCCGCCGTCGCAGCGTGGCGCGCCGCAGTTAGAGGCGAATCGAGCGCGCAGAAGCGCGACGATCGCAAGGGACACAGAACCGATGTGCTTGATTGTCATCGCATGGCGCGCGCATCCCGAGATTCCATCACTGGTTGCGGCGAACCGGGACGAATTTCACGGTCGCGCGACCGCCGCCGCGCACTGGTGGACGGATCGAAGCGATATTCTGGCCGGTCGCGATCTGGTGGCGGGCGGTACATGGATCGGCATCACCCGCAACGGGCGCTTTGCCGCGGTCACCAATTACCGGGATCCGGCGCAGGGCCGCCCCGATGCGCCGAGCCGCGGTTCGCTGGTAAGGTCATTCTTGGAGTCCGGCGCAACGCTGGCCGAGGGGCTTGCGAATCTGCGCAAAGTCGGCGCGGATTACAACGGGTTCAACATGCTCCTTTCCGACGGCGAGCGCCTCGGCGTCTATGAAAGCGTGCGCGGCGAGGGACGTGAACTCGGCCCCGGCGTATTTGGCCTGTCGAATCATCTGCTCGACACCCCGTGGCCCAAGGTGACGACCGCGAAATCGCGATTGCAGGAGGCGCTTCGCGAGGGCGCCGACAGGCAATCCGTGCTCGCCTTGCTGCGGGATGAGACGCTGGCGCCCGACCAAGAGCTGCCGCGTACCGGCGTAAAATTGGCAACGGAGCGGCTGCTGTCGAGCGCGTTCATTCGTTCCGCGGATTATGGCACCCGTTCCTCCACGCTCATCAGTATCGACCGGAGCCGGCAAGTGTGTTTCGACGAGTGGTCTTGGGACGGCGCGGGCGCCGAGGTCGGCAGAGTCAATTGGCGGTTCGAGCTGCAATCGGCGCAGACCCGGACATAGGGCTCAAGTCTTGTCGGGCGGCGA
>DAINPA010000012.1:9205-11166 GCA_036743675.1 Steroidobacteraceae bacterium | reverse complement strand
CGATGCCCATGTGCTCCTCGCGAAATTGAGCGAGCAGGCGCGGCAAAAAATAGTTCGCGGTGCTGACCATCCCCACATCGAGCGGGCCGGTCTTGAGGCCGCGAAAGCGCGCGACCAAGTCCCCGGCGTCGCGCATCGCCGAGAGCACGCGCCGGGTGTGAGCCAGCATGTATTCACCGACGGTCGTCAGCGAGACCTGCCGGCTGGTTCGATCGAACAGGGGTAGCCCGACTTCCGCCTCTAGCTCCTTGATTTGCATGGATACCGCAGGCGCGGTGAGCTTCAATTCCTCCGCCGCGCGGACAAAGCTCAAATGCCGGGCGACCGAGGCGAAGACTCGAAGCTGGCGGAGGGTGACATTCTTTATTAAGAAGAAATACTTAAGATTATAGTAATAATATCTGACTATACTTAAACGATCAATGATTTACCCTAGCATGAAGCTTGTCCGCATTGATCCCGATTGACCTCGATTATTCCCAACCGAACACGACACTGGGGCCCACGAAAATGGCTAAAACGATCGAAAAAACAGCTGAAGGCGTCATAAAGGATGCGAAAAAGCGCTACAGCGCGGGTGTCCTCAAATACCGGCAAATGGGCTACTGGGACGCCGATTACGTACCCAAGGAAACCGACACCCTGTGTCTGTTTCGCATCACCCCGCAGGACGGCGTCGATCCGATCGAAGCCGCGGCGGCGGTGGCCGGCGAGTCGAGCACGGCGACCTGGACGGTGGTGTGGACCGACCGGCTGACCGCCTGCGACAGCTACCGGGCCAAAGCCTACAAGGTCGAGCCGGTCCCCAATAACCCGGGGCAGTACTTCGCCTGGGTGGCTTACGACATCATCCTGTTCGAAGAGGGCTCGATTGCCAATATGACGGCGAGCCTCATCGGCAATGTCTTCAGCTTCAAACCGCTCAAGGCCGCGCGATTGGAGGACATGCGCATTCCCGTGGCCTACGTCAAGACCTTCAAAGGTCCCCCCTGCGGGCTCATCGTCGAGCGCGAGCGCCTCGACAAGTTCGGCCGCCCGCTGTTAGGCGCCACGACGAAGCCCAAGCTGGGGCTGTCGGGGCGCAACTATGGCCGCGTGGTGTACGAGGGCCTCAAAGGGGGTCTCGATTTCATGAAGGACGACGAGAACATCAACTCGCAGCCCTTCATGCATTGGCGCGACCGGTTTCTCAACGTGATGGACGCCGTCAACAAGGCAAGCGCCGCCACCGGCGAGGTCAAAGGCTCGTACCTCAACATCACCGGCGCGACGGTGGAGGACATGTACGAGCGCGCGGAATTCGCCAAGGAATTGGGCTCGGTCGTCATCATGGTCGACCTGATCGTCGGCTGGTCGACGATTCAAAGCATGTCCAACTGGTGCCGCAAGAACGACATGATTCTGCACATGCACCGCGCGGGCCACGGTACCTATACGCGCCAGAAGAACCACGGCATCAGTTTCCGCGTCATCGCCAAATGGCTGCGCCTCGCGGGCGTCGATCATCTGCACACCGGCACGGCGGTCGGCAAGCTCGAGGGCGACCCGATGACGGTGCAGGGGGTCTACAATGTGTGCCGGGACAGCTACACCAAGAAGGATCTGCCGCGCGGCCTGTTCTTCGATCAGGACTGGGCGGATTTGCGCAAGGTGATGCCGGTCGCTTCCGGCGGGATTCACGCCGGTCAGATGCACCTGCTGCTCGACATGTTCGGCGATGATGTCATTATGCAGTTCGGGGGCGGCACCATCGGTCACCCGGGGGGTATCCAGGCCGGTGCGGTGGCCAATCGCGTGGCGCTGGAAGTGATGGTCAAGGCGCGCAACGAGGGCCGCGACATCAAGAACGAAGGTGCGGATATTCTGCGTCAAGCGGCAAAATGGTGCAGCCCGCTGCAGCAGGCGCTCGATACCTGGGGCGAGATCAGTTTCAACTACGCGTCCACCGACACTTCGGACTA
>DAINPA010000012.1:2404-9105 GCA_036743675.1 Steroidobacteraceae bacterium | reverse complement strand
TCGATACCTGGGGCGAGATCAGTTTCAACTACGCGTCCACCGACACTTCGGACTATGCGGTCACGGCCGACGTTTCGAACTAGTTGCTAAGGAGAACACGAATGACGATGACAAATCCCGTCCGCCGCATCACCCAGGGGTGTTTTAGTTATCTGCCTGAACTGACGGACAAGGAGATCACGCTGCAGATCGAGTACGGACTCAACAAGGGTTATGCGTGGAGCGTCGAGTACACGGACGACCCGCATCCGCGAAACACGTACTGGGAAATGTTCGGCGCACCGATGTTCGATCTGAAGGATGCCGCCGGGGTGTTGATGGAATTGCAGAACTGCCGCAAGACTTTCCCCGATTACTACATACGGCTCATGGCCTTTGATTCCACGCGCGGCGTGGAGAGCATCGTGATGAGCTTCATCGTGAACAGGCCGAAAAACGAGCCCGGTTTCGGACTGGACCGCCAGGAAGCGAGCGGCCGCACCATCCGATACACCGTGCACAGTTATGCGACGGACCGACCGGAGACCGAACGCGGTACACGCTGAGCGCACTGTTTCGTACGGAGATAACTGGCATGTACCGCATCGCTCCTTCCATATTGTCGGCTGACTTCGCCCGCTTGGGCAAAGAAGTAAAGAGCGTCATCGCGGCCGGCGCCGACTGGATCCACTTCGACGTGATGGACAACCATTACGTGCCGAATCTGACCATCGGTCCGCTGGTGGCGAAGGCACTGAAGCCTTACTGCGTGCGACCCGAGGGTGCGGCCGTGCCCCTCGACGTTCACTTGATGGTGCAGCCGGTCGACGAGCTTGCCAGTGCCTTCGTCGCGGCCGGCGCCGATCTGATCAGTTTTCACCCCGAAGCGTCCGCTCACATCGATCGGACATTGCAGCTCATCCGCGGCGGCGGATGTCAGGCGGGGCTTGTGTTCAATCCGGCGACGCCGCTCGAGGTGCTGGAATATGTGATCGACAAGGTCGATCTGGTGCTCATCATGAGCGTCAATCCCGGATTTGGCGGACAGAACTTCATCGACTCGGCACTTCGTAAAGTGCAGAACGCCCGCAAACTGATCGATGCCACGGGCCGCGACATTCGGCTCGAGGTCGACGGAGGCATCAAGGCGGAGAACATCCGCAGCGTCGCCGATGCAGGGGCGGATACGTTTGTCGCCGGCAGCGCCATCTTCAGCAAGCCGGATTACAAGGCGGTGATCAACGCGATGCGCGTTGAGCTCAGTCGTGCCGCGCCCGCCTGCCGGGTCGCCTAAAGATGTCGACGCCGCTGTACTCGATTCCAGGCGCCACCGCGCCGCCTCCCGCGGCACCCGCCGATCGGGCCGCCGTGTCCGTGCAGAATGCGACCGACGCGCGCACGGTGAACGGCGTGTTGGCGCAGAGCCAGGTCGGTGCGGTCATGGATGAGCTCGAGCGCGATCTGGTCGGGCTCGAGCCGGTCAAGTCGCGCATCCGCGATATAGCGGCGCTGCTGGTGATCGACAAGCTGCGCATGAACTTGGGACTGCAGGCTCACGCTCCGAGCCTGCACATGAGTTTCACCGGCAACCCGGGGACCGGCAAGACCACGGTTGCGCTGCGCATGGCCGAGATCCTGCACCGCCTGGGCTATGTTCGAAAGGGTCACCTGGTGGCGGTCACGCGCGACGATCTGGTGGGCCAGTACATCGGCCACACGGCTCCCAAGACCAAGGAAGTGCTCAAGAAAGCGATGGGCGGCGTGCTGTTCATCGACGAGGCGTACTACCTCTACCGGCCCGAGAACGAGCGCGATTACGGACAAGAGGCGATCGAGATCCTGCTGCAGGTGATGGAAAATCAGCGTGACGATCTGGTGGTGATCCTGGCCGGCTACAAGGATCGGATGGATACATTCTTCCGCTCCAACCCCGGCTTGAGTTCGCGCATTGCGCACCACTTGGATTTTCCGGACTACCCCGCCACTGATTTACTGCGGATCGCGGACAAGATGCTCGAGCAACAAAATTATCGCTTCACCCCCAGTGCACGCGAGGCGCTCGCCGAATACCTCTCGCGCCGGATTCAGCAGCCGCACTTTGCGAACGCCCGCAGCGTGCGCAACGCGCTGGATCGAGCCCGGCTGCGCCAGGCGAGCCGGCTGTTTGCCGATAGGGATCGAGAATTCACGCCCGAGGATCTGTCGACGATCGCCGAGCCGGATATTCGCGCGAGCCGGGTTTTCCAGCCTGCCGCAGCCCAGAAGCCGGGTTGAAGGAGTAAAGCCATGCACCTTGGACGCACCACGCTATCGAAATTCCTGATCCAGCAGCTCCATGACATAGACGGCGCCGGCGACCTGGGCGCTTTGCTGGTCGATGTGGCGGCCGCCGTCAAGGCGATTTCGGCGATGACCGCCAAGGGGGCGCTCGGCGGCTTCCTGGGCGAGCACGGCGGCAAGAACGTGCAGGGCGAAACCCAGCAAAAGCTCGATGTGCTGGCGAACGACGTGATTCTAAGAAGCTGCGAATGGGGCGGGCTGGTTGCCGGCATGGCCTCCGAAGAGCTGGACGATCCGTATCCGATACCGGGCGAATACACCCGCGGACACTATTTGCTGGTGTTCGATCCGCTCGACGGTTCCTCGAACACCGATGTGAATGTCTCGGTCGGCACGATTTTCTCGGTGCTGCGCCACGACAATCCGGAACCGCCGGTCACGGCCGACTACCTGCAGCCCGGCAAACTGCAAGTGGCCGCGGGCTATGCGATTTATGGTCCCGCGACCATGCTGGTGATCACCGTGGGCAAGGGTACGCACGGTTTCACGCTCGACCGGGAGATCGGCAACTTCATACTGACGCATCCGAATCTGCAAATTCCCGCCGACACCAGCGAGTTTGCCATCAATACGAGCAATGCCCGGTTTTGGGAGCCCCCGGTGCACCGCTACGTGACTGAGTGCCAGGCCGGCAAGACCGGCGATCGAGGGCGCGATTTCAACATGCGCTGGATCGCCTCGATGGTCGCGGAGGTGCATCGGATCTTGATGCGCGGCGGCGTATTCATGTACCCGAAAGACACGAAGGATAAAGCCAAACCGGGGCGGCTGCGCCTGCTGTACGAAGCCAACCCAATCAGCTTTCTGGTCGAGCAGGCGGGGGGGCGTGCTACGACCGGCAACCAGCGGGTGCTGGAGATCGTGCCGGAGGCGCTGCATCAGCGCATACCGGTGATTCTGGGTTCCCGCAACGAAATCGAGCGCCTCGAGCGCTACCACCAGGAGTTCGCCAGCGGCATCGACCGTCCGTATAGCTCGCCGCTGTTCAACGAGCGCTCACTATTCCGGCCGGACACTCGAATCTAAAGCGCAATAGCGCGCGGAAACCAAAAGTAGAGACAACATGTCCATCAAGCACCCGATAATCGCCGTGACCGGATCATCCGGGGCCGGAACCACCACGGTGATGAGGAGCTTTGCGCACATCTTCCGGCGCGAGGGGGTCAAAGCCCAGGCGGTCGAGGGCGATTCTTTTCACAGTTACAACCGGGTCGAAATGCGCGAACGCGTGCAGGCGGCCGATAGCGGAAAGAGCCCGCCGATCAGCCACTTTGGGCCCGAAGCAAATCTGCTGGACAAGTTGGCGGAGACATTTGCCGAATACGGCGCGACCGGCCGCGGCAATGCGCGCCGCTACGTGCACGATGCCGTCGAGTCCAAGGACCTCGGATGCGAACCGGGCACCTTCACCCCCTGGGAGCTGATGAAGGCGGATAGCGATCTGCTGTTCTACGAGGGCCTGCATGGCGGCTATGTCGGGGGCGGCATCGATGTCGCGCGCCACGTGGATCTGCTGGTCGGCGTCGTGCCCATCATCAATCTCGAATGGATCCAGAAACTGCACCGCGACCGCAATCAGCGTGGCTACACCCAGGATGCGGTGGTCGACACCATTTTGCGGCGCATGCCCGACTACGTGAATCACATCTGCCCGCAGTTCAGCCGCACCCATGTCAACTTCCAGCGGGTGCCGACGGTCGATACCAGCAATCCGTTCATCGCCAAGGACATCCCTGCGGCCGACGAGTCGATGGTGGTGATCCGGTTCGCCAATCCCAAGGGCATCGATTTTCAATACCTGCTGTCCATGCTGCACAACTCATGGATGAGCCGCCCCAACAACATCGTCGTGCCCGGAGGCCAGATGGGCCTGGCGATGCAATTCATCTTCACTCCGATGATCCTGCGGCTGATGGATCTCAAAAGACGCGCGCAGTAAATAAAGAGTGGTCACCCAAGGAAGCCAGGCACGATGAACGCCAGAATCAAGCCATCCCCCGTCGAGCGCCTCCAGCTTGCCAACCAGTTGCGCTTCCTGGCAATCGACGCCGTGGAGGTCGCGAAGAGCGGCCACCCCGGCATGCCCATGGGCATGGCCGATATCGCCGAGGTGCTCTGGCGCCGATTTCTCAAGCACAACCCGGGGGACCCGCAATGGCCCGACCGCGACCGCTTTGTACTGTCCAACGGCCACGGCTCCATGCTGCTGTACGCGCTGCTGCACCTCACCGGATACGAGCTGCCGATGGAGGAACTGAAGCGCTTTCGTCAGCTGCACAGCAAGACGCCCGGGCATCCGGAGATCGGCGTCACGCCGGGCGTCGAGACCACCACGGGCCCGCTCGGTCAGGGATTGGCCAATGCGGTCGGCATGGCGCTGTCCGAGCAATTGCTCGCGGGCCATTTCAACCGGCCGGACCACACCATTGTCGATCATCGCACCTGGGTATTCGTCGGCGATGGATGCCTGATGGAGGGCATCAGCCACGAAGCCTGTTCGTTAGCCGGTACGCTCGGACTTTCGAAGCTGATCGTGATTTACGACGACAATGGCATCAGCATCGATGGGCACGTCGAGAATTGGTTCACCGACGATACGCCGAAGCGCTTTGAAGCCTATGGCTGGCGCGTCATCCGCGCCGTCGACGGCCACGACACGCAGGCGATCGAGGCGGCTTTGAAGCGGGCTTGCAAGCCGGGGGACCGGCCGACCCTCGTTTGCTGCAAGACCATTATCGGCAAGGGAAGCCCGAGCAAGGCGGATACGCACGATGTACACGGCGCCGCGCTCGGCGCCGCCGAGGTCGCCGCAACCCGCACTGCGCTCGGCTGGACACACGAGCCATTCGTGGTCCCCGAGGAGATCCGCGCCGCGTGGGATGCCCGCGCGATCGGCGCCAAGCGCCAGGCCGAATGGCAGAAGCGCTTCGCCGCATACGCAAAGGCGTACCCGGATCTTGCCGCGGAGTTCGAGCGCCGTGTGGTGAAGCGCCAATTGCCGGCCGACTGGCAAGGCTTGAGCGCAGAGGCTCTCGCCAAAGTGGTTGCCGGCCGCGCCAACATCGCTTCGCGCAAGGCCTCGCAAAACGCGATCGAGGCGCTGCAGCCGTCGTTGCCGGAGATGCTGGGAGGCTCGGCGGACCTCGGCGGCTCGAACCTCACCGAAGGTAAGGGCATGGTTCCGGTGCGCCGCGGCCGGTGGGGCGACTACATCAATTACGGGGTGCGCGAGTTCGGCATGAGTGCCTTGATGAACGGCATCGCGTTGCACGGCGGATTCGTGGTTTACGGCGGCACCTTTCTCACGTTCTCCGATTACAGCCGCAACGCCGTGCGCATGGCCGCGCTGATGCACGAGCGCGTGATCTATGTTTTCACGCACGACAGCATCGGGCTCGGCGAAGACGGTCCGACGCACCAGCCCATCGAGCACGTCTCGAGCCTGCGATTGATTCCGAACAACGCGGTGTGGCGGCCCTGTGACGCGGTGGAGACCATGATCGCGTGGCTTGCCGCCATCGAACGCCGCGACGGCCCCACCTGCCTGATCTTATCGCGGCAGAATCTGCCGTACTGCGAGCGCCAAGCGCAGCAGCTCAGCGACATCCGCAAGGGCGGGTATGTGCTCGCCGACAGCGCTGGCGCAGCCATTACGCTGCTAGCGACCGGCTCGGAGGTGGCGCTGGCGATGAAGGCTCGAGAAACGCTGGCCGCGGAGGGCATAGCCGCGCGCGTCGTGTCGATGCCGAGTTGCGGCGATTTCGATCGGCAGACCGCAGGGTACCGGGCGGCGGTGTTGCCGCGCGAAGTGCCGGTGCTCGCCATCGAGGCGGGGGTGAGCAATTACTGGCGGGCCTATACCGGCTTTGACGGCGATGTGATCGGTATCGATCGCTTTGGCGAATCGGCGCCGGCCGCGCACGTTGCCGAAGCGCTTGGGCTGACGACGGCGGCGATCGTCGACAGAGCGCGCGCCTTGGTGCGGGGCGACTCGAAGCGATGAACGCTCGCCGCACGGCGCAGAAGCTGCGATGGCGGGGTCACGCCGTGCACGCGGTGCTGTTCGATCTGGACGGCACGCTGCTCGATACGGTCGAGGACATCACCCTGGCATTGAACCGGGCGCTTACCGAGGCGCATCTCGCCACGCTCACGACCGGTCAGGTGCGCGACCTGATCGGACGCGGCGTCCCGACGCTGATCACGCGCGCCATCAAGCGGCTCGGCGTCGCGGTGGATCCCGCCGCGCAAGGCTCGCTGCTCGAGCGCTTCTATTTTCACTACGGCCGTTTGCACTTGCTCGATGAATGCAGCGCGAGCGTCTATCCGGGAGTCGCGGAGGGTCTCGGTGACCTGCACGGCCTCGGTTTGCGGCTCGCGGT
>DAINPA010000012.1:0-2394 GCA_036743675.1 Steroidobacteraceae bacterium | reverse complement strand
CCGGTGCACCGTGCGGAGACCAGTCCGCCGTTGACGCTGATGGTCTTGTCCTGTGGAATCGGGGCCGGCGGTGCTGTTTGCGCGGGGATCCTGGGTGTCGGGGTTGCCGCCGGTCTCGGCGAACTTCACGGACTCGGCCTACGGCTCGCGGTGGTCACCAACAAGCAGAAGCATTTTGCGGTGGACCTGTTGACCCGGCTGGGATTGAGCGACTGGATCGACGTGGTGGTCGGCGGCGACAGTTGCGAGCGCCGCAAACCCGATCCGCAGCCGCTGCAATTCGCCTGCGCCGCCTTGCAGGTCGAGCCATCGGAGGCGCTCATGGTGGGCGACTCGGTGAACGATGTGCTGGCCGCGCGCGCCGCACGGCTGCCGGTGATATGCGTGCCCTACGGTTACAACGAGGGCAGCGATCCGCGCCAACTGGCTTGCGATGCGTTCATCGAGACGGTGGCCGATTTGCCCGCATTGCTGCTAGGCGCAGCGCCTTCTTTGAATTCACTCAGTCAACCCGCCTGACCTCAGGAGTATCCAATGGCCTTCATTTCCTTACGCCAGCTGCTCGATCATGCCGCTGAGCACAATTATGGCGTGCCCGCATTCAACGTGAACAACCTCGAACAAATCCTGGCCATCATGGAGGCGGCCGAAGAGACCCGAAGCCCGGTGATCCTGCAGGCCTCGGCCGGCGCCCGCAAGTACGCGGGCGAGGCCTACCTGCGCCACATGGTGTTGGCCGCGGTCGAATCTTCGCCGAGCATCCCGGTGGTTCTGCACCAGGACCACGGCGCCAGCGCCGCCGTATGCATGCAGTCCCTTCGCTCCGGGTTCACCAGCGTCATGATGGACGGATCGTTGAAGGAAGATTCGAAGACGCCCTCGAGCTACGACTACAACGTCGAGGTGACGCGCCGCGTATCCGAGATGTCGCATTGCATCGGGGTCTCGGTCGAGGGGGAGTTGGGCTGCCTCGGTTCGCTGGAAACCGGGCAGGCGGGCGAGGAGGACGGCGTGGGTGCGGTAGGGACGCTGACGCATGACATGATGCTCACCGACCCTGCTCAGGCCAAGGATTTCGTGGCGCGGACCCAAGTCGATGCGCTGGCGATCGCCATCGGCACGAGCCACGGCGCCTACAAGTTCACGCGCCAACCCTCGGGCGACATACTGGACATCGATCGCATCGCACAGATTCATGCGGCGGTGCCTAATACCCACTTGGTGATGCATGGCTCCTCGAGCGTGCCGCAGGAGTGGCTCAAGATCATTCGCGAGTACGGCGGCGACATCAAGGAGACCTACGGCGTGCCGGTCGAGGAAATCCAGCGCGGCATCCGCAGCGGCGTGCGCAAAGTGAATATCGATACCGACATCCGCCTGGCGATGACCGGGGCGATGCGCCAAACTTTTGCCAAGGATCCGAGCGATTTCGATCCGCGCAAGGCGCTGATTGCGGCCAAGAAGGCCGCGCGCGGGGTATGCAAGGCGCGCTTCGAGGCCTTCGGATGCGCCGGGCACGCCGATCGCATCAAGCCGATCACGCTCGAGGCGATGGTCAAGCGTTACAACTGAATCGACGCTTGATTCAGGCGATTCTTTGGGACGTCGACGGCACTCTGGCGGAGACGGAGCGCGATGGTCATCTGCTCGCCTTCAACCAGGCTTTCGAGGCATTGCAGGTTCCCTGGCGCTGGAGCGAGACTCACTATGGAGCATTGCTGGCCGTGGCGGGCGGCCGCGAACGTCTGATGCATGACATGCAAACTCAGGAGCATGCCCCCGCCGATCCGCGCGAGCGCCGCAGTTTGGCCGAGCGCGTGCATCGGCTCAAAAATGAGTATTACGCCCGGATAGTCGGCGCCGGTGAATTGCCGTTGCGCGCAGGGGTTCGGGAACTGATGCTGGATTGCGAGCGAGCCGGGCTTCGGATGGGTATCGTCACGACGACCAGCCGATCGAATGTCGAGGCACTGCTCGAGACCCATCTTGGCCAGGGCTGGGAATCGGCGTTCGCGGCGGTGGTGTGCGCCGAGCAGGCGCCGAGAAAAAAACCCGATCCGCAGGCTTACCTGGCCGCCCTCGATGCGCTGCGATTACCTGCGCAGGAGGCCGTTGCGATGGAGGATGCGCCGGCCGGCATTGCGGCGGCGAAGGCCGCCGGCGTACCGGTGATTGTTACGCGCAGCTATTACTTCCCGGCGACCGAGTCTGCGGATGCGTTGGCGGTCGGTCCGTCGCTGGGGCGAATCGATGGCTGGAGCCCATCCGCAGACTCCGGTTCCCAGCGCATCGATCTGAAGCAAATCCGCCGCTGGTACGCGCAATGCGAACGATAATCTACTCGCCGGGGGAATCGGGATCCTTTTTCTCCTGGCCGGCAGGTTCGGGGTCCTT
>DAINPA010000011.1:17937-39837 GCA_036743675.1 Steroidobacteraceae bacterium | reverse complement strand
AGTCGTCCATCAGGAAGCTGCGCAGCTGCTCGCTGCGGCTGGGGTGGCGCAGCTTGCGCAGCGCCTTGGCTTCTATCTGTCTGATGCGCTCGCGAGTCACATCGAACTGCTTGCCGACCTCCTCGAGGGTGTGATCGGTATTCATGTCGATACCGAAACGCATCCGCAGCACCTTCGCTTCGCGCGGCGTGAGCTGCGCCAAGACCGAATGCGTGGTTTCACGCAAAGACTCGGTGGTGGCCGAGTCGATCGGGGAGGACACGGAAGTGTCCTCGATGAAATCGCCCAGGTGGGAATCCTCGTCGTCGCCGATCGGGGTCTCCATCGAGATCGGCTCCTTGGCGATTTTGAGCACTTTGCGCACCTTGTCTTCCGGCATTTCCATGCGCACCGCCAATTCTTCGGGTGTCGGCTCTCGACCCATTTCCTGAAGCATCTGCCGTGAAATGCGATTCAGCTTGTTGATCGTTTCGATCATGTGCACCGGAATACGGATGGTGCGGGCCTGGTCGGCGATTGAGCGCGTAATGGCTTGGCGAATCCACCAAGTCGCATAGGTCGAGAATTTGTAGCCGCGGCGATACTCGAACTTATCTACCGCCTTCATCAATCCGATGTTGCCCTCTTGGATCAAATCGAGGAACTGCAGCCCGCGATTGGTGTATTTCTTGGCGATCGAAATCACCAAGCGCAGGTTGGCCTCGACCATTTCCTTCTTCGCGCGGCGCGCCTTGGCTTCGCCGATCGAAACCTCGCGGTTGATTTCCTTGATCTCGTTGATCAGGAGGTGGTACAGGCCTTCGAGATCCTTGAGCTTGTTCTGACGCCGTTCGACCTCATCCTTGAATTTGGCCAGCGGCGCCGAATAGCGCTTCTTCGCCTTGATGTGTTTGTCGAGCCAACGCGTGCTGGTCTCGTTCTTCGGAAAGGTCGAAATGAAATCCTTGCGCGGCATTCCGGCCTGCTTGATGCAAAGAAACATGATTTCTTTTTCGAGCAGCCGCACTTCGGTCACATGCTGGCGCAGATTGTCGATCAATTGATCGAACATCTTCGGCGAGAGCTTGAGTTCCATCAGCTCGGCGCAGATCTTCTTGCGAATTTTCAGCGTCTTCGGATCCTTGGATCCGAGCTTGTCGAGCGCATTCAAGAACTGATGATGTATTTTTGCGATCGAATTGAAACGCTTGGCCGCTTCTTCCGGGTCCGGCCCGGTATCGATGACTTCCGCGTCGTCGTCGTCGTCCGTCTCATCGTCGTCGTTGGCGGCTTCTTCGCGCTCGAGCGCCATTAATTTCGGATTTTGCGGCTGGGCGATTTCATCCGGCGCGTTCGGGTCGACGAAGCCGACGATCAGGTCCATCAGGCGCATCTGACCGGCCTTCACCGTTTCGTAGTGCCGCAACAGCAGGTCGTAGGTGCCGGGGTAGCTTCCGAGCGCGATCTTGACCGCCTCCAAGCCTTCTTCGATGCGTTTGGCGATGCGAATCTCGCCCTCGCGAGTCAGCAATTCGACCGTACCCATTTCGCGCATATACATGCGAACCGGGTCGGTGGTACGGCCGAATTCCGCGTCCAGATTGGCCAGAGCGGCGGTGGCTTCCTCGACGGCCTCTTCGTCGGGAGCGGCCGTGGCGTCCGTCAGCAACAGCGATTCGGCGTCCGGGGCTTTTTCATACACCGGAATGCCCATGTCGTTGATCATGTTGACGATGTCTTCGATCTGTTCCGGATCGACGATCTCGCTGGGCAAATGATCATTGACTTCGGCGTAGGTGAGGTAGCCCTGCTCCTTGCCGCGCGCGATCAACAATTTCAGTTGCGACTGACGCTCGTCCGCGATTTGAGTCGCTGTGCCTGCCGGCGCTTTTTTAATCAAGGTGGGACGCCTCGTGGAGAATCAGGGAAATGAATGCCAAGCCGATAAGTATACAATTCTGGCCATTTCGTAGCCACACATGCTTCTCGGGTCAAGACGACGCTCCGGGGCGCGCCTTCGTCTTGAGAAGAGAGCTTAATTCCGCCTTTTCGTCGGAATTCAAGCCCGTTTCCTCGGATTTTCGCAACAACTCATTGACGCGGCGGCCCGGCCCGTAGGCCTCCAGAAGCTTTTTCACCGCCATATGCAGCTCTTTGGCGGCGCCTTCCTCTTCAGCGACCATCGCCGGCGCCATGGCCAGTTCGCTCAAGCGCGCGTATTCCGGACGATCGCGCCAGCGCTCAAGGAGCATCGCAGTGCTGGGTTGTGTCATGGCGGAGGCTTGCTCGAGCAACTCCTTGAGGACCGCCATACCCGGCCTGTCCATACCGCCCAATGAGGCAAAATCGCCGGCGGCCCGGGCCGCCGCGGGATGGTGCAACACCAGTGCGATGGCCTGGCTGAGTAAATTGCCTCGCCCCGCGCTCATCCGACCACGGTGCGCCGGTATAGGTTCCGCGCGCGGCAACGGGCGCTTCGCGCCGGCCGCCGCGGCACCGGCTGCGGCCAGATGTTTCTGAAGCTTTTCGGCGGGCATGCGGATTTCGGCGGCGAGACGGCTCAAGAGCAAGTCCCGATAGACTCCCTCGGGTAGCCGCGCGAACAGGGGCGCGGCCAGCGATGCGAGTTTGGCCCGACCGTCGACGTGGGTCAGGTCCACCTGCGCAGACAATTGCTGCACCAAATATTCGGACAGCGGCAAGGTGCTCTTGAGCCTGGCTTCAAACGCCTCCGCACCCTCCGCCGCGACCAAGGTGTCGGGATCGTGCCCTTCGGGCAAGAACAGGAACTTGAGCTCGCGGCCGTCGCGCGCCAGGCTGAGCGCATTCTCCAGCGCGCGCCAGGCCGCCTGGCGCCCGGCGCGATCGCCGTCGAAGCAAAATACCAATTCACTGGTCATGCGGAAAATCTTGTGCAAATGCTCCTGGGTAGTGGCCGTACCCAAGGTGGCGACCGCATAGGTGATGCCCGCCTGATGCAGCCGCACCACGTCCATGTACCCCTCGACGATCATCAGGCGTTTGAAGTCGGTGCGCGCTTGGCGCGCCTCGTAGAGGCCGTACAGTTCGCGGCCCTTGTGGAACAGAGGGGTTTCGGGCGAATTCAGGTATTTCGGCTCGCCTTGATCGATGACTCGGCCGCCGAAGGCGAGCACCCGACCGCGCGAATCGCGGATCGGAAACATCAGCCGATCGCGGAACCGATCGTAGAATCCCGGCTGGGCTCGCGCGGCGCCGGCATCCCGCTCGATGATCAGTCCCGCCTGCAGCAGGCGGCGGCGCTCGTCCTCTTGGGTGCCGAAGCGATTGAGCAGGGCATTCCAGGAGTCGGGGGCGTAGCCCAAGGAAAATTTGGCGCAGGTGGCCGCGTCGATGCCGCGCGAATCAAGGTAGGCGCGGGCGCGGGGATTGTCCGCCAAATTCTGTTCGAAGAACCGGGCTGCGCGCGCCATGATCTCATAAAGATCGCCGCCGACGGGCTCGCGGGCGCTTTGCGCCTCGCGGGGCAGCTCCAATCCGGCGCGCTCCGCCAGATCCGCCACCGCATCGGGAAATCCCAGCTTTTCGTATTGCATGAGAAAGCCGACCACGGTGCCGTGCGCGCCGCAGCCGAAGCAATGGTAGAACTGCTTATCGGGGCTGACCCAGAAAGAAGGCGATTTCTCGCTATGGAACGGGCAACACGCCTTGTACTCGCGCCCGGATTTCTTGAGCGGCACCCGGGCGCCGATGATCTCTACGATGTCGGAGCGTGCGACGACCTCGTCGATGAACGGCTGGGGAATGCGGCCGGCCATGGACCGGTTGCGATCAACCGCCGAGCTTGGCTTTGATTTTGGCGCCGACGGCGGCCATGTCGGCCCGGCCTTGCGCCTTCGCCTTGATGATGCCCATCACCTTGCCCATATCTTTGATGGTGGTTGCGCCGCTGGCCGCGATGGCCGCCGCGATCAAGGAATCGATTTCTGCGTGGCCGAGCTGGGACGGCATATAACCCTGAATCAAGGCAATTTCGGCGGTCTCTTTGTCGACCAGGTCGGGGCGGTTGCCCGCTTGGAACTGGGTCAGGGATTCCTTGCGCTGCTTGATCATCTTTTCGAGAACGCTCAACACCTGGGCATCGTCCAAGGTAATGCGTTCATCGACTTCCCGCTGCTTGATTGCCGAGGTGATCATGCGGATGACACCAAGCCGCTCCTTCGCGCCGGCGCGCATGGCGGCCTTCATATCATCGGTAATTCGCTCCTTCAATGACACCGAGGAGGCGATCGACGGTCAGTAAGGGCGTGGCGGCGCCGCAGCCGGGGGGCTCGCCGGGGCGTTGCCGCCCATGCTGCGCATGTTTTCGCGCGACAGGCGCTTCAGATGGCGTTTTACGGCAGCCGCCTTCTTTCGCTTACGCTCTTGGGTCGGCTTCTCGTAGAATTCACGGCGGCGAAGCTCGGTCAGGACACCCGCTTTTTCACAGGCACGCTTGAAGCGCCGCAGGGCGGCGTCGAAATACTCGTTCTCGCGAACACGAACGCTGGGCATTCAAACCTCAGATTTCAGGCAAGGCCGCCGGTATTCGGCGACAGGGGCGCGCATTCTAAAGTGCGCCCCTGCAAAAGGCAAAGGCGGCGCCGTACCTTAAACGGCAACCGGACCTCATCTACAGCTATTTTGGCGGGATTCATGCGCGTTATCGGGATTGAGTGCTCTTGCGACGAGACGGCGGTCGCCGTCTACGACCACGCCGAGGGGCTGTTGTCTCATCGACTTTACAGCCAGATTGCGCTGCATCAGGCCTACGGCGGCGTTGTGCCCGAACTCGCATCCCGGGACCACATCCTAAGACTTCTGCCCCTGGTGCGCGAGGCATTGGCCGCCGCGGGCTCGGATCGGGGCTCCATCGACGGGGTGGCCTACACGGCGGGACCGGGGCTCATCGGCGCGTTGTTGGTGGGCGCCGGGTTTGCCAGGAGCCTGGCGTACGCGTGGGGTCGGCCCGCGATCGGAATCCATCATCTCGAGGGGCACCTTTTGGCGCCGCTGCTCGAGTCCGAGCCGCCCGCGTTCCCGTTCCTCGCCTTGCTGGTGTCCGGGGGTCATACGCAGCTGGTCGACGTGGCCGGCCTCGGCCGGTATCGCGTCTTGGGAGAGACGCTGGACGATGCGGCCGGAGAGGCTTTCGACAAAACGGCGAAAATGTTGGGATTGCCCTATCCCGGCGGCGCTGCGCTCGCGCATTTGGCCGAGAGCGGCCGCAGCGGCCGATTCAATTTTCCGCGGCCGATGCTCGATCGGCCGGGGCTCGATTTTAGTTTCAGTGGCTTGAAAACCGCCGCCCTAGTAGCCTTGCGGGGCCGCGTTTTGGACGACCAGAGCAGGGCGGACGTTGCGCGCGGCTTCCAGGAAGCGGTGGTTGAGACGCTCGCGGAAAAGTCGCGTCGAGCGCTGCTGGCTACCGGCCACCGTCGCCTGGTCGTTGCCGGCGGCGTGGGAGCGAATCGGAGCCTGCGCGATCGGCTGAGGGAGATCGGGCACAATGCAGGGGCGCAACTGTACTTTCCGCGCTCGGAGTTCTGCACCGACAACGGTGCCATGATCGCGTTGGCCGGATGCTTGCGTTTGGGTGCAGGGGCGCGCCAAGGGTTGGCTTTGGCCGCCAGGGCGCATTGGGATCTCGGGGACGTCGGCTTGACTTGAAGAGCCGTCAATTAAAGGGTCTAAATAAAATTTCAATGGATAAGATATTCATTCATGCGCTCAAGACCGAGGCGATCATCGGCATTTTTGATTGGGAGCGGCAGGTCAGGCAGACGGTGATCGTGGACATCGAGATCGGCGCCGACATCCGCCGGGCTGCGTTGACCGATTCGATCGACGACACCTTGAATTACAAACGGGTGGCGAAGCGCGTTTTGGCATTTGTCGAAGGCTCGCAATTCCATCTGGTCGAAACCCTCGCCGAACACCTCGCCATGCTCGTTCTCGAGGAATTCGGAGTGGCGTGGGTCGGCATCATATTGAGCAAGCCGGGAGCGGTGCGCAGCTCCCGCGATGTCGGCGTCGCCCTCGAGCGGGATCGAAAATCCCTCGAGAGCTGGCGCAGCGCACGCGCGCGGCCGTAGCGCATCCGGTACATGCCGCCCGCCATCCTCCTCGATCGTCCCCTTACCTGGTGCGAGATCGGCGCAATCGCCGAAGGCGCCTCGATCGTATTATCGCCAGCCGCGCAAAAGCGCGTTCGGGAGGCGCGCCGGCGAGTTCAATCGATCGTTGCGCAGGATATTCGCGCCTACGGCGTGAACACCGGTGTCGGCGCGCTGTGCGACGTCATCGTGACTCCGTCCAGGCAGCGCCAACTGTCGCGCAACATCGTGATGAGCACCGCAGTCGGTGTCGGGCCTGGGCTCGAGGCGCCCGAAGTGCGCGCGATCATCGCCTCTGCGATCAACAATTTTGCGCACGGTTACTCGGGCGTGCGCATCGAGGTGGTGGATCTGCTGCTCGCGTTCCTGGCCCGCGAGTGCATACCCGAAGTCCCGGCGGACGGCTCGGTGGGATACCTGTCGCACATGGCGCATATCGCGCTGGTGCTGCTCGGCGCAGGCCGCGCGCGGCTGCAAGGCGAGAGCTTGAGCGGCGCCGAGGCGCTGCGGGCCGCGGGCTTCCCGCCCCTGGTGCTCGAGGCGAAGGAAGGACTGAGCCTGGTGAACGGCACGCCGTGCGTCACCGGCCTGACCGCGCTCGCGCTGACGCGCATCGAGCGTCTGCTGGACTGGGCGGATGTGATCGGCGCGATGAGCTTCGAGAATTTGCACGGTCAAGTGTCGGCGCTCGAGCCGGAAGGCCTGAGCCTGCGGGTTTCGCCGGCTCTGCGGCGGGTCGGTGAAAGGCTGCGCGCTGCATTAGCCGGCAGCGCCATCCTGGCGGCGAGCGCCGGGCGCCGTACTCAGGATGCCCTCAGCTTGCGCGCGATGCCGCAGGTGCACGCCGCGGTGCGCGAGCAATTCGAACATGCCTGCGCGGCGACCGACGCCGAGTTGGCGTCGGTGACCGACAATCCCGTCATCCTCGGCAGCATCGAGGCGCCACGCGCATTCTCTGAGGCGCACGCGGTCGGGGCGGCTATGGGCTTGAGTGCCGACGCGCTCGGTATCGGTGTCGCCGAACTCGCCGCAATGTCGGAACGCCGCATCGATCGTCTGGTCAACCCGCTGGTGAGCCATTTGCCGCCATTCCTGGCGGCGGACGGCGGAGTGGATTCCGGATTCATGATCGCGCAATACACCGCGGTCGGGCTGGTGGCCGAGAACCGCCGCTTGGCCGCTCCGGCCAGTTTGGACGGCGGGGTCACCTGCGGACTGCAGGAAGATCATTTGAGCCACGCCACTCCCGCGGCGCGCAAGCTTCTCAAAATCGTCGGTCACGCCGAATTGATATTGTCGATAGAGCTGCTGGCCGCTGCGCAGGCCTACGATTTGCAGCCGGGCTCGCTGGCGCGCGCGCCCAAGACCGATGCGGTGTATTGCAGAGTGCGCGAGCGTGTCGCTCATTACCGCGACGACCGGCCCCTGGCGGAGGACATCGGGCGTGCCGGCGAGATGCTGCGCACCGAGCGTGCCGGAGAGCTCTAGGAGCCTCAGACAGGCTCCTAGATGCTTCTGCCGCCGTCCACGGCGATGATTTGACCGGTGATGTACGGTGCATCCTTGGCAAGAAACAGCGCGGTGCGGGCGATGTCTTGCGGACTGCCATGACGCTTGAGCGCCGTCTTGCCGATGATCTCGCGCTTCAGTGCCTCGTCCATGTCGTGCTCCGGCCACAGCACCGGACCCGGGGCGATGCCGTTGACTCGAATGTCGGGGCCCAGTTCGCGCGCCAGGGAGCGCGTCAGCATCGCAAGTCCTGCCTTGGCGACGCTGTACAACGGGTAGCCCTTCAGAGGTCTCAAGCCGTGGACGTCGACAATGTTAATGATGAGTCCGCGCTGCTTCGCCAAGCAGGGCGCGGCGGCTTGAGCGAGAAACAGCGGCGCCCTCAAGTTGCTGGCCGTCAGATCGTCCCACTGCGCCATGGTGATCTTGCCGATCGGTGTGGGATAGAAGCTCGAGGCGTTGTTGATCAGTATGTCGAGCCGGCCAAATTCCTCGAGCGCGGCCGCCACCAGGATGTCCGGCGCCGCCGCACTCGAAAGATCCGCCGCATGGATTGCCGCCGAACGGGGGCGCGATCGATTGCACTCGTCGGCCAAAGCCGCGGCCGCGGCTGCGGAGGATCGGTAATGAATGAGCACGCGCGCACCGGCCGCATGCAGGGTGCGCGTGATCTCGGCGCCGAGGCGGCGTGCGCCCCCCGTGATCAGGACCACCTGGCCCTCGAGGGAAGAACTCTCGATACTGGATGTCATGCGCCGGAACGATACCGGAATGTCGCCGCAGCGTGTACCCGGGCGCAATCGCGCACCCGTGCGGGAGCGCCGATCCGTGGGGCATGAACCCGAGCTGAGCACGGAAGAGGTTCTGCATACCCGGCGGGTAACCGCATATCTGGCGGACGAAATTGCCGCGGCGGGCGGCTGGATCGGCTTCGAGCGCTACATGGAAATCGTGCTGTATGCGCCGGGCCTCGGTTACTACAGCGCCGGTGCGCGCAAGCTCGGTCCGGGCGGCGACTTTACGACCGCTCCCGAGATTTCATCCCTGTTCGGCGCCTGCGTGGCGCAACAATGCGCCGACGTGCTGCGCGACTTGCGCGACGGTTCGATTCTCGAAATCGGCGCGGGCAGTGGCCGGCTAGCCGCGGACATTCTGTTGCGGCTCGAAGCGCTGGGGCGCTTGCCGGAACGCTATTCGATACTCGAGGTGAGCGCGGACTTGCGCGAGCGGCAGCTCCGCACGCTCCGGGAGCGGGTGCCGCATCTGTTTGGGCTCGTGCAGTGGCTCACGATGCCGCCCGCCGAGGGTTTCGACGGCGTCATGCTCGCCAACGAGGTGCTGGACGCGTTGCCGGTGTCGCGCATCCGTTGGCACGCCGCGCACTGCGAGGAGTTGGGCGTCGCCTTTACCAACGACCGGTTCCACTGGGCACCGCGTCCGGCGGGCGAGGCAACGGCCGCGGCTTGCGCGGCGCTCGCGGCGGCGGGGGGCGGCTGGGAGGACGGCTACGTGACGGAGTACTGTCCGCGGCTCAAACCCTGGTCGGCCGAACTCACTCGGGCGCTCAAATCCGGCGTCGCGTTATGGCTCGATTATGGCTTGCCGCGATCGCAATACTATTTTCCGGAGCGGCGCGACGGCACGCTGCTGTGCCATTTCCGCCATCGCGCGCATGGCGATCCCTTTGTGCATCCGGGTCTGCAGGACATCACCGCCTGGGTCGACTTCACGGCGCTCGCCGAGGCCAGTCGGTCCGCCGGATTCGAGCTCGCGGGCTTCACCACGCAGGCGTATTTTCTGGCCGGTTTGGGGATCGATCGCGAAATGCAGGATCTCGCGGGCCGCGATGCGAATCGCCATGCGCGCCTCGCCAACCAAGCCCGGCGGCTGATGCTGCCCGGCGAGATGGGCGAGCGTTTCAAGGCGATGGCATGGTCGCGCGAAATGGGCCTACCGCTGCGCGGCTTCGGACTTCAAGACCTGCGCCACACGCTGTAGCGCCCGGCGGGCGGCTACCCGCGATCGGCGCGGTGCGCAGGGTCCAACGGCTCCGCCCACCGCTTGCGCGACGCGGCGATGGCCGGCACGCGCCGCCGGCGCAGCAACTCCGCGATCTCGGCCCCCGGGTGCGAGGCAATGTCCTCGGCAGACGGCTTGACCGAGGCGGCCGCCGCGGCCGCCGCGAGCAGGAACTGACGCTGCGGATAGGGCTTGCTCTCCAAGCCGGTCCGCCCGCGTGAATCCGCCTCGCAGGCGATGAGCGCCTGAGCGAAGCGCTCCGGGCGGCGAAAGGCGTCGGCCCGCTCCAAGAATTCGAGGATGGTTTTAGGCTTCAGCTCGAACGCTCGGTGCACCAGCCCATGATGACGCGCCACGATGATGGCAAGTTCGCGGAAGTCGCTCGGGACTCGAAGGCGATCCGTCAGCGCTTCGATGAGCGCCACGCTTCGTTCCTCGTGACCGTGGTGGCTCGGCCACTCGACGGGCGGCGTCGCTCCCTTGCCGGCGTCATGGAGCAGCGCCGCAAAACGCACCTTCGGGTCTTCGCTCAAGAGTGCGGCCTGATCCAGCACCATAAGGGTGTGCAATCCGGTGTCGATCTCGGGATGCCACTCCGCCGGCTGCGGAACGCCGAACAAGTGATCGATTTCAGGATATATGCGCCCCAGGGCGCCGCATTCGCGCAGCACCTTGAAGAAGGCGCTGGCTGCCGGTTCGCGTAGCGCCTTTTCCGATTCCTGCCAAACCCGTTCGGCCACCAGCGCGTCAACCTCATCACGTGCAACCATGCTCTGCATCAGCGCCATCGTGTCGGCAGCCACTTGAAAGCCGAGCGGCGCGAAGCGCGCGGCAAAGCGCGCCACGCGCAAAACGCGCACCGGATCCTCAATGAAGGCCGCGGATACGTGCCGCAATGTCCGCGCCTCGATGTCGCGCCGGCCGCCATACGGGTCGATTAGAGTCCCGTCCGGTGACTGCGCGATCGCGTTGATGGTCAAATCGCGGCGCGCCAGGTCCTCGTCGAGGGTCACCTCGGGCCCGAATTCGACGCTGAATCCGCGGTAACCGGGCGCCACCTTGCGCTCGCGCCGCGCCAGTGCATACTCCTCATGGGTGTCGGGGTGCAGAAACACCGGAAAGTCCCGACCGACCTCGCGATATTTCAGCCGCAGCAATTCCTCTCGCGTGCCGCCCACGACCACCCAATCGCGCTCCTTTACCGGCAGGCCGAGCAAGGCATCTCGAACCGCCCCGCCGACCAGATACACTTGCATGGGTGAATAGTAGCAGCATCGCTTCGCGGATCCGCGCACCCTGCGCCGTAGTGCTGATCTGCGCATCCGTCGGCGGGTGTTACATCGTGGAAAGCGCGCAGGGCCAGCTTAATTTGATGTCCAAGCGCGAGCCCATTTCCCGGGTGATCGCCAGCCCCGGGACCCCGCCCGCCGTGCGCACCCAGCTCGAGACGGTGTCGCAGATACGGGAATTCGCCGTCGACGAATTAGGGCTGCCGGACAACGGCAGTTATCGCAGTTACGCGGATGTCGGCAGGCCCTATGTGGTGTGGAACGTGGTGGCGGCACCCGAGTTTTCGGCGGAGCCGAAGGAATGGTGCTACCCGATCGTCGGCTGCGTCGCGTATCGCGGCTACTTCGCCCTGCGCCGGGCCCGCTCCTATGCGGACAAGTTGCAGCGACGCGGATTCGACGTGAGCATCGACGGGGTGGCGGCCTACTCGACGCTGGGGCATTTCAACGATCCGGTGCTCAACACGATGGTGGGCTGGAGCGATATCGAACTGGCATCCATCATTTTTCACGAGCTCACCCATCAAATGATCTACCTGCCCAACGATGCCGATTTCAACGAGGCGTTGGCCACCACGGTGGAGCAAGAAGGCGTGCGTCGCTGGCTCAAGGCGCAGGGACGCGATCAGGACCTGGCGGTCTTTGCGCGGCAGCAGCAGCGTTACCAGGAAATCATCGCGCTAATGAACAGAACGCGCAGCGGCTTGCGCGCGCTCTACGCCTCGGGAATCGAACCGTCGCTCATGCGGGACCGCAAACGAGAGGCCTTTGCCGAGCTGCACGATTCGTACCAACAGCTCAAGGCGGCCTGGGGCGGGCACGCGCCGTTCGGGTCATGGTTCGACGAACAGCTCAACAACGCGTACCTGGCGTCGGTCGCGACCTATTTCGACTGCGTGCCGGGGTTCGAGCGCGAGCTCAAGTTCGTGGGCGGAAACCTCGGGGCCTTTTATCGGCGGGTGAGGGAACTGGCGAAACTCGATCAGGCGCGTCGCGATGCACTGCTCTGCGGCCAGCAATACCAGGCGAGAGACGTGCCGGCGCCGCGCGCAAGCGGCGGCCGTGCGTTCGCGGCCGGCGTGTTCTCAATTTGCATTGGCCCGACCCGCGGCGGCGCGGTCGCGGCTCAGGCGCGCATTGTCTTCCAGCGCACCGAGATACTGTCGTGCGCAAGCGACCATGGAATGCGGCTGCAGTTTGAGCTGCGCGAAGCCGTCCTCGGTGCACACGCTGTCGACGGTCAACGAGCGATAGTTGTCGCTGGAGAAGGGCCGCCCGGGAACGAAGTCCATGACCAGCGCCTGCAGCCGCGCCGCGAAATCCGGCAGCCCGATGATCCAGCGGCGCCGGCCGGTGAGTTTCGACACCAGGCCGACGATCTCGCGCAGCGTGTAGATCTGCGGACCTCCAAGCTGGTAGGTCTTGCGGCTGGATGCACCGCCGTGCAGACAGCGGAGCATCGCGTCGATCACGTCATCGACGAATACCGGCTGGAATCGCGCATTGGGTTTGGCGAGCGGAAACGCCAGCGGAATCGAGGCGAGCAGGCTCGCAAAGCGGTTCAAAAACGCATCGCCGGGGCCGAACATGACCGACGGTTGAAAGATGGTCCAATCGACGCTCTCGCTGTGTTCGCGGATCAGCCGCTCCGCCTCGCCCTTGGAGCTCAAATAATAGCTTGGTGCGTCGACGGCGGCCTTGAGAGCCGAAACCTGCAGAAGCCGGGTGACGCCCGTGGAGCGCGCGGCCTGCAACACGCCCCGCGTAAGCTCGGTGTGGGTGCGGCGAAAACCGGCGCCGCCAAAGCCGCGCTCGTTGAGGATGCCGACGAGGTTCACCACGACGTCCTTTCCGCGAAATTGCTCGCTCAACTGGGGTTCATCGTAGACATCGCAATTATCCAGGGTGAGGCCGGGCAGCACCAGCAAATGCTTGTGCTGCTCCCGATCGCGCGACAACACCGTGACCTGGTGGCCGCCTTTTATCAATCGGGCGACCAGCCGCGTTCCCAGGAAACCGGTGCCGCCGAGAATGCAAATGGACGCGTGCTTCATGGCGTCAACGAAGCGGAATCAACACGACCGCGGAACCGCGCCGCACGTTGAGCAACAGGACGCTTGCGCCTTTCGCCGTTTCGCGCAGCGTCTTGATGTTGGAGATCGCTGTGCGGCCGACACCCACGATCAAGTCGTTGGTGCGCAGTCCGGCCTGAGAGGCTGGGCTGCCTTCCTGTACCGAGCGGACCAAAACGCCGCCGCTGTCCGGCGCATCGGCAAGATCCGCGCCTTCCAGGCCCTTGTTGATATCGGCCGCGTTGGAGGCCTCGATCGCGCTACGCTCGGCGATCAGGGCGGTGACTTTGTGTGGCTTGCCGTCCCGCAAAAAGGCGATTTCAACCTTGTCTCCGACGCGCAGCATGCCGATGGTGTTGCGCAGCTCACCCGAGTCCTTCATCGTGACGCCGTTGATCGCGGTGATGATGTCGCCGGTTTTGACGCCGGCGCGTTCCGCGGCGGAGCCCGGGCTCACGCCGGCGACCAATGCCCCGCTCGATTCGCTCAGGCCGTATTCCTTGGCGATGTCGGGCGTGACATTGTAAATATTCACGCCGAGCACGCCGCGCTTAACCTGCCCGTACTTGATCAATTGTTCCATGACGCCTTTGGCCATGTTCACCGGGATGGCGAAGCCGATGCCGATGTTGCCGCCGTTGCCGGACAGGATCGCGGAATTGATGCCCACCAGTTCGCCGCGCAAATTCACCAGGGCGCCGCCGGAATTGCCGGGATTGATCGACGCGTCGGTCTGGATGAAGTCCTCGTAGCCCTCGGGGTTGATGCCCGAGCGGCCGAGCGCGCTGACGATGCCGGCGGTCACGGTATTCTGCAGGCCGAACGGATTGCCGATGGCGACCACATAGTCTCCCACTTCCAGGTGCGAGGAATCGCCGAGCGCCATGGCGACGAGGTTCGGCTGCTTCGCCTGCAATACGGCGATGTCCGCGCCCTCGTCCGAGCCGACCACCTTGGCCGAGAAACTGCGGTTGTCCAACAGGGTGATGGTGATTTCGCTGGCGTTCTCGACCACATGATAATTGGTGAGGATGTAGCCGTTCTTGGCGTCGACGATGACGCCGGAGCCTGCGCTCTGGAATTGCCGCTCACGTGGCTTCGCATCCGGCGGCAGATCGAAGAAACGCCGAAAGAACGGATCATCCATCAACGGATTGCGCTGCCCAGGCCTCTCCTTGATTGTGCCGCGAGTCGCGACATTGACCACGGCGGGCGAGACGCGTTTGACCATCGGCGCGAGCGAAGGCATCGGCGCCGCGTCCGCGGCGGGAGGCGTGGGCAACGCGGCGAACGCCGCCGGCCCCACCGCCGCCGTCCCGGTCAACATGGCCATGGTGGCCACCAGCGTGGCCGCAAACGTGATACGCCGATTCATGCGCAATCCTTTTATGAAATAGTTACCGGGCAACCGGTCTGCCATCTTACACGCTGGGCCGTGCGCAGCGGGCCTCCTGCGCGGCTTCGACCGCAATGCGCCGCGGCCTTTCCCGGGCAAGTTTTGGAATAGCGATCTGCAGCATGGCGTCGACTTATTTCGCTTTCATGTTTTGCGCGTCCGCCAAGTCCGGCAAGCCGAACCGGCGCCGGAACTTGCCGGTAATTCGCTCGCTGCGCCGCACTGTCTCACGCCACGGCGGCGCAGCGAAACTGCGCGCGCGGAAACGGGAACGTAGTGGGCGACCAATGTCAATGGCACATAATGTGGATAACGTGTGAAACACAACATGTTGCGATTCAGGTTTTTTCCGCTTGACCGGATGATCAAAAAGTGTAATGAGGAAATTTCTCGAGAGAATCTTATAAGACATTGAATTCACATGTGTTTTTTAGTGTAAATTTAGCATAAAAATGTCTTGACGCTGATCGCGTCGAAGTCTTAACCTTCAACTACGGACACAATATGTTGTGGTTTGAAGTTCGTTTTAAGTTGGCGATAGTCCCCCTTAGTTGTTGACCATTCGCAAGGCATCTCTTGCCCATCGGGACCACCGCCACTTGTCTTTGAATGTCGCGCCATAATTATAAGGGAGCGTTTTTAATACCCATGAATACGGTGGTCAAAATACAGCCCAAAGATGTCGGCGGCATTCCCTTCCAGGAAGCGTCTTACGACATCTGGGATAAGAAATATCGTCTGATGGCAAAAGACGGTTCGCCGGTCGATCGATCGATGGACGATACCTACAAGCGAGTCGCACGCGCGCTGGCCGACGTGGAGACCGAGGACCGCCGCGAGCAATGGTACGAATCGTTTCTGTGGGCGCTGCGGCATGGAGCGATTCCGGCCGGACGCGTCACCTCGAACGCCGGCGCCCTCGAACACAAGCCGGCCACATCGACCATCAATTGCACGGTGTCGGGCACCATTCGCGATTCGATGAATGACATCTTGAACAAGGTTCACGAGGCCGGCCTCACGCTGAAGGCGGGGTGCGGCATCGGATACGAATTCTCGACTTTGCGGCCGCGCGGCGCCTACGTCTCGGGAGCCGGAGCCTATACGTCCGGTCCTTTGTCGTTCATGGATATCTACGACAAGATGTGCTTCACGGTGTCCTCGGCCGGCGGTCGACGCGGGGCTCAAATGGGCACCTTCGACATCGGCCATCCGGATGTGCTGGAATTCATTCGTGCCAAGCGTGAGAACGGGCGCCTGCGGCAATTCAATTTGTCGCTGTTGATCAGCGATGAATTCATGAATGCGGTCAAGAGCGACGGAGAATGGAAACTCGCCTTTCCGCTCGGCGAAAAGGAGTTCGCCGCGGAGCAGCCCGATCTCGAGGACGCTACCCGGTTCGTGTGGCGCGAATGGCCGGACACCAGCGGGTATATCGCAAATGCCGAGGGCCTGGTCGCGTGCAAGATCTACAAGACCCTGCCGGCGCGCCGCGTTTGGGACTTGATCATGTCCTCGACCTACGATTTCGCGGAACCCGGCTTCATCCTGATCGACAGGGTCAATGAGATGAACAACAACTGGTGGGTGGAGAACATCCGCGCCACCAATCCCTGCGGCGAACAGCCCTTGCCGCCCTACGGGTCGTGCCTCCTGGGCTCGGTGAATCTCACCAAGTTCGTCATCGACCCGTTCACCGACGATGCGCGTTTCGATTGGGAGACCTATCGCAAGGTGGTGAAAATATTCACCCGCATGCTGGACAACGTGGTCGAGATCAACGGCTTGCCGTTGGCCCCGCAGCGCGATGAAATCACCCGCAAGCGCCGGCACGGCATGGGTTTCCTAGGGTTGGGTTCGACCATCACCATGCTGTGCATGAAGTACGGCTCCAAGAAATCGGTGGCGTTTTCGCAGAACGTGTCGCGCGAAATGGCGGTCGCGGGATGGGAAGCCGGGCTCGATCTGACGCGTGAAAAAGGTCCGGCGCCGATCATGAACGAGGAATTCACGGTCACCCGCGAAATGCTGCGCAAGCGTCCCGAGATGGTCAAGGACGGCTGGCGGGTCGGCGCCAAGATCGCGGGACGGGTGCTGCATGCGCGCTATAGCCGCTACATGCAGCGCATCGCGGAAGCCTCGCCTGAACTGGTGGACGAGCTCGCCGAGGTCGGTGCGCGCTTCACGCACCATACCTCGATCGCGCCGACAGGCACGATTTCGCTGTCGTTGGCTAACAATGCCTCGAACGGTATCGAGCCGTCCTTTGCGCACCATTACTTCCGCAACGTGATACGCGAGGGCAAGAAGTCCAAGGAAAAGGTCGACGTATTCTCGTTCGAACTGCTCGCCTACCGTGAATTGGTGAATCCGCGCGCGATGCCCGATTCGCAAAATCCGGCGGAGAAACTGCCCGATTATTTCATCTCCGCCGACGATATCGGCCCGAAGGAGCACGTGGACATCCAGGCGGCGGCTCAACTGTGGGTCGATTCCTCGATTTCCAAGACGGCCAACGTACCCACCGATTACAAATACGAGGATTTCAAGGACATCTACATGTATGCCTTCGAACAGGGGCTCAAGGGTTGTACGACGTTCCGCTTCAATCCGGAAGCCTTTCAGGGCGTCTTGGTGAAGGAAGACGATCTCAAGAACACCACCTACGTATTCACTTTGGAAGACGGCACGGAAATCGAGGCGCGGGGCGATCAAGAGATCGAATACGACGGCGAAATGCATACCGCCGCGAATCTCTTCGATGCGCTGAAAGAAGGCTATTACGGGAAATTCTGATATGGCTCACATCAAAATCGCAAAGAAAATCGCCAAGTACCGCGTTCTGAAGCCGGAAGCCAAGGATGCAGCGGCCGGCGGTGCGGCCAAAGATCCTTTGAAGACGCAGGACAACGTGATCTGGATGCACGAGAAGCTCGAGCGCCCGGAGGTGCTGATCGGCTCGACCTACAAGATCAAGACGCCGGTGTCCGATCATGCCATGTACGTCACCATCAACGACATCGTGCTGAACGAGGGCACTCCGCATGAACAGCGCCGTCCGTTCGAGGTGTTCATCAATTCGAAGAATCTCGATCATTTCCAGTGGATCGTCGCATTGACGCGGGTCATTTCGGCGGTATTTCGCAAGGGCGGCGATACCACCTTCCTGGTCGACGAGCTCAAGGCGGTGTTCGATCCGCGCGGCGGCTATTGGCAGCCCGGGGGAAAATTCATGCCCTCCACCATCGCCGAGCTGGGTTACGTGATCGAGCGTCACTTGCAGTCGATCGGGTTGCTGAAGAAGACGGAACTCGACGTCCATCAGCGCAAATTGGTGCAGGAGAAGCGTGAGGAGTTCGAGGCGCGGTCCAAACAAACGGACGCGTTTTCGAAGTCGCATTTTCCCGAAGGAGCGCAACTGTGCGCGAAGTGCAGCACCGCTGCCGTGGTGGTGATGGACGGATGCAATACCTGTTTGAATTGCGGCGATTCGAAGTGCGGATAGTTCGCAGATAATCAAGCTAATCAAGATCATGGCGCTCAGCTTCATGCTGGCGCCGTTCATTTGCGCTCGGACCCTTGCCGCGGAGGGAACCGACCCGTTCGTTCATCCGCCCGAACTCGAGCGGGACGTGCGCTTCTGGATCCGCGTGTACACCGAGGTCACCACCGAGCAGGGTCTGCTCCACGACGAGTGGAATCTGGGGCTGGTGTACGAAGTGTTGCGTTTCGATCCTGCCGCCTCTCCCTCGCAGCGCGAACGCCGAGTGGCGGAAGCCAAGGCGCACTATGCGGCGCTGCTGCGGAGATTCGCCGCGGGCGAGACCGACGATTTGACGGCGCACGAGCGGCGGATCCTGCATACCTTCGGCGAGGGCGCGAAGCCGGCCGATTTCATCGATGCGATCGGCCGGATACGGTTCCAGCTGGGGCAGGCGGATCGCTTCCATGAAGGATTGATACGGGCCGTGCCCTGGGAGGCGCATATCGCTCGAGTCCTCGAGCAGCACGGCGTGCCCAAGGAAATAGCCGCGCTGCCGCACGTCGAGTCATCGTTCAATCCGGCTGCCTACTCGAAGGTCGGTGCGGCCGGGCTATGGCAGTTCATGCCCTCGACCGCCAAGCGCTTCATGCGAGTCGACAGCCTGGTCGACGAGCGCTTGGACCCCTACAGCGCGACCGAGGCGGCCGCTAATTTGATGCTCTACAACTATCGGCTGCTCGGCTCCTGGCCGCTGGCCGTCACCGCTTACAATCACGGTCCCGGCGGGCTGCGGCGCGCCCAGGATCAATTGGGAACGAGCGATATCGCGGTTATCGTCAAGCGCTACCAAGGCGCCACTTTCGGCTTTGCTTCCCGCAATTTCTATGTTTCGTTCCTGGCGGCACTCGAAGTGGATCGCAACGCGGAGAGATATTTCGGTCCGATCGCGCCGCTGCCGGATACCCAGAACACGCCGGTCGAATTGCCCGACTACATTGCGATCGGCGACCTGGCCAAGGCATTCAACGTCGACATGGGAGCCATGAAGGTCTTGAACCCGGCATTGCGCCCGCCGATCTGGAACGGGTCGCGATTGGTGCCCCGTGGCTACGGGCTGCGCCTCCCCGGACGGCTGGCGGAGACCGGGATCGCCACGGGCTGGGCACGCTTGCCGCCGAACGAGCGCTACCTGGCTCAGCGCAACGACGGCAGCCATCGGGTCCGCCGCGGAGAAACCTTGGCCGGCATCGCCGCCGCGAGCGGCGTCGGATTGGCGCGATTGCTGGCCGCGAATGGCTGGAGCGGCGCGCATGCAATCGAACGCGGCCAAATCGTTCGCATCCCGATGCCCGCGTCGCGAGCCGAAGTCGGCGCTGCGGCGGCGGTTGCGGCCGTGCCGGTTGCACCCGCGCCGGTTTCGGGTTCGTCGTCCGTTTCCGACCTTGCGGGCACCGAGCCCGTGCTCGCCGAGATCATCGTGCAGGCGCCGAAAGAGCCCGTTTCGCAACGACAAACCAACAGCGCGGCGCTGCTGCCCGCCGGAGCGCCGACGGGCAATCCGGATGTAACGGACTACAGCGTCGCCGCCGACAATACCGTGGTGGTGCAAGCGGCGGAAACGTTGGGGCATTTCGCGGATTGGTGCCGAGTCGATGCGCAGGCGCTGCGTGCTTTGAACAAGCTGCCCAAGAATGCCATGGTCACCCTCGGCCGCAAGCTCAAACTCGTCCTGTCCCGCGTCAGTGCGGAGCATTTCGTCGCCGTGCGGCGCGATTACCACCGGCAGCTGCAAGATGCGTTTTTCGCCGCTCATCGGATTGCCGGCACCGAAAACTACGACGTGAAGCGCGGCGAGTCGTTGTGGACCATCGCGCAACAGCGCAGCGACATGCCGGTTTGGCTGGTGGCGCAATACAACCCGGATGTGGATTTCAGCGACGTACGGCCCGGGACGACCATCACGCTGCCGCGCGTCGTGGCCATCAATCGTGAGTAGTCATGTTCCCATTTGACAAATCTGCGCGGTCCGTGAGCTGCAACCGGTTTTCTCGTGCGCCTTACACGCTATAATTTAAATATGTTCAATCCCAGCAGCCGGCTTTGCGCGTGGAGTCTGTGGGCAATTCTGCTGGCCGCAAGCGCTGCGGCGGGCCCGCTGACCGCTGCCGCCGAGGAGATCGCGGCCGCGGATCGCGTGGTCGTCCACAAGTCGCAACACAAGTTGTATCTGTACAGCGGCAGCCGCCTGCTCGGTGAGTACAAGGTGGCGCTGGGATTGTCCCCGGTAGGCCAAAAAGAGCGCGAGCACGATTTTCGAACCCCCGAGGGACGCTACTATCTCGAGCGGCGCAATACGCGCAGCGATTTCTTTCTGGCGATCCAGGTGTCCTACCCCAATAAGGAGGACCAGTCGCGGGCGCGCAAGCACCGGTGGGCACCGGGCGGGTTGATCATGATCCACGGCCTGCCGAATGCCCCGAAATATCCGCACGCCTATTACTCCTCGAACGACTGGACGGACGGCTGCATCGCCTTGTCCAATTCCGACATGGTCGAAGTGTGGATGCGCACCCAAGACAACATCCCGATCGATATCTATCCGTAACAGCAGGTGCCGCGTGGAAACCACGATCCTATCGTCCGACCTGGTCGACGCCCGCGTCGCACCCAAGGGCAGCCTCGAGCACCTTTCGCAGCAGGAAATCGCCAAGCTGCTCGATTCCGGCCAGGGCGGCCTTTATTCCCTGTTTCGCAAGTGCGCGCTCGCCGTGCTGAACACCGGCAGCGATCTCGACGATGCGCGCGCGATCTTCGACAAATACCGAAACTTCGATTTGCGCATCGTGCGGCGGGCCTGGGGCATCAAGCTCGAAATCAGGAACGCGCCGGCCTCCGCATTCGTCGATGGGCAAATGATCATAGGATTGAAGGATCACCTGTTCGCGGTGCTGCGCGACGTGGTCTTCATCTCCAACGAGATCATCGAGAGCGGGCGCTTCGACCTCACTTCCTCCTCGAGCATCACCAACGCGGTATTTCACATATTACGTAACGCGCGAGTATTGGAGCGGCAGGTGGGGCCCAAATTGGTGGTGTGCTGGGGAGGGCATTCGATCCGGCGCGTCGAGTACGACTACACCAAGAAAGTCGGCTACGAACTCGGATTGCGCAGCCTCGATGTATGCACCGGCTGCGGCCCCGGCGCCATGAAAGGACCGATGAAAGGCGCCACTATCGGGCACTCGAAGCAGCGCATCGTCAACGGCCGTTACTTGGGCATTACGGAGCCGGGCATCATAGCGGCCGAACCGCCCAACCCCATCGTCAGCCACCTGGTCATCATGCCGGACATCGAGAAGCGCCTGGAGGCGTTCGTGCGGCTGGGGCACGGCATCGTCATTTTCCCGGGCGGCGCCGGCACGGCCGAGGAGATCCTTTATCTGCTCGGCATATTGCTGGATCCGGCCAATGTCGACATGCCGTTCCCGGTGGTGTTCACCGGCCCGGCCGACGCCGCGGACTACTTCCAGCAGATTCACGAGTTCGTCGGCGCGACGCTGGGCGAGGCCGCTCAGTCGCGTTATCGAATCATCATCGACAATCCGGCCGGTGTGGCGCGCGCCATGGTGGCGGGCCTTGCTCAGGTGCGCGACTATCGCCGGCGACAAAGCGATTCCTACGGCTTCAATTGGCTGCTCAATATTCCGCTCGAATTCCAGCGCCCGTTCGAGGTGACGCACGCGTCGATGCGGGCTTTGCGCCTCGCCCGCGACCAGCCGGTACACGAGCGCGCCGCCAATCTGCGGCGCGTGTTCTCCGGCATCGTGGCCGGCAACATCAAGGAGTACGGGGTCGCCGCGATCGAGCGCTACGGGCCCTACGAGCTCAGCGGCGAGCCGTCGATCCTGGAGCCCCTCGACCGGCTGCTGCGATCGTTCGTGGCGCAGCGGCGCATGAAGCTCACCGGCGCCGAATACACCCCGTGCTACCGTTTGGTGGCATGAGCCAGCCGCAGCGC
>DAINPA010000011.1:0-17837 GCA_036743675.1 Steroidobacteraceae bacterium | reverse complement strand
GCGCTCGAACGATCGTTCGAAGAACTCAAGCCGCTGTTCAACGCCTGGCGCAACCGCGAAAAATTCACCATTTAACTTACCGTGACGGTCTCTGAGATGCGCATCGCAATGCGCTCTCACGGCCGGCGACGCGCGCTGCTTGCCTGTGACACAGTTCCTGCCCTAGGGGATGCGCGACACATACTGTCAGTCACATCATAGAGGCACCAGATGAGCGACATCAAAAGTCCGATTCGATACACGGGAATTAACCGCCGCGCGCCGCGTATGGAGCCGGGCCTTGCCAAAGCGGGGGTTGCAGTTCCGCGCGACGTTTACAAGACGGGCGGTCGCCACGCGGCGATCACCAACACTCTCTACAATTGGCACAGCTACAAGAACTGGGCCGAGAAGGCTCGCGGGGCCTGGGACGAGAAAAAGTAAGCCGCCGGCCGGCCGCTCAAGCGGTCTCCGGCAATGGATTGATGCCGGGATTCGGCTGCCACATAACCTCTTTTGCCTTCAACCACGCGAGCAGCGGCGCCCAATCCTCGAGATCCTGCGCCACCAAGGTCTTCTTCATCTCGTACAAGCCCACCCCTTGCTCGGCGGCGCGCACATAGTTCTGCGAATCCCGCAAAGTCGCGATCACGGGAATTCGTAACGTCTCCAGAAACCGCATCAGCGATTGATAGATCAGGGTGTTGCGTTTGACGCGATTGGCGATCACCGCAATTCGATTCTCGTCGCGCCGCACCTTCGCTATCAGCAGCAGGTCGGCTATACAGCGCGAACACGCGTGAATATCGATATCGGAAGGTAGAACCGGGACGATGATGGCATCGGCGCTCTTGGTCATGTCGGGCATGTCCTGCCCCATCAGGGCCGCCGAGGTATCCACGATGACATGCGCCGCGTCGGCTGGAATTCGCAGCTGCCAGGCGCGGGTTATGCGGCTGTTGCGTTCGAAGGCGGCGACACCGTGGATGAACGCCTGTTCGGGCGTGCGCTTCTTCAGCCAGCGAGTGCTGGAGCCCTGAGGGTCGTTGTCCGACAACAGCGGATGGTCGCCCTGGCTCGCGAAGTAACTCGCGAGATTTGTCGCTATCGTCGTTTTACCTGAACCGCCTTTTGGATTCAGGACGAGAATTCGCTGCATGTAGCGCAGAGCGTACGCAGCCGCCCGCAGCATGGCAAGTATGTGACCCGACTCACGGTCGACAGCCGGGATGGCGCATAGACTTTTTACCTATGGAGTGGGTGTTACAGGTCGCCGACGAGTTCGATGACGCCTTGGGCGCCTTGCGGCACCGTTGGCTGGGGTTCAATGCCCAAATCGGCGCGAGCGTCGCTGCGCTGCTGAAGATTCGTGGATGCCGCGCGCGGTAAAATCCTTTAAGATAAGTGGGCATGGCGCCCCACAAAACACGCAAATATATCGGCGCATTCTGTGCCGGCCTTCTGGTCGCATGCGGCCTCATTCCACCCGCTGCGACACTGGTATTCGACGTGGATCTCGTCGGCGTCGAATGACCGTTGGAACGGCTGTGCTCGAACGCCTGTCGATTGACGGGCCCGCCGGCCCGCTGCAAGCGATCGTCGAGGATCCCGGACTTCCGGGCGAGGGGTATGCGCTGCTTTGTCACCCGCACCCATTGCATGGCGGCACCATGGATAACAAGGTCGTCCACACCCTGGCGCGGGCGTTTCGGGAAACCGGCATTCCGACGCTGCGCTTCAATTTTCGCGGTGTGGGATCGAGCGCCGGGACTTACGACCACGGCAACGGCGAAACCGCGGACGCGGACGCCATTGCCGCGTACGGTGCGCTACGCTGGCCGGACCGCCGATTACTGCTTGCCGGATTTTCATTCGGAGCGTTCGTGGCATTGCGCCTGGCGCTCGAGCGGGGTGCGTCCCGGCTGATCACCGTGGCGCCGCCGGTGGATCGGATGGATTTTTCCGCGTTGGCGGCGCCGAGCTGTCCCTGGCTGGTCGTCCAAGGGGACAGCGACGAGGTGGTGGACCCGCAGCGCGTGTTCGCCTGGGCCAAGAGTTGCAAGCCTCAGCCGAAACTAGTGGTCATGCCCGGAGTAGGGCACTTCTTTCACGGGCACTTGCCGCTGCTGAGGGATGCCGTAATCGATGCCATCCGGAGCGGCTGAATCCGTCCAACCGCCCCGGACGCCGATCAATCAGTTCACGAATTCCTTGAGCGTCTTGAGTGCGGCAATACGCACCTTCTTGCTGGCCGGCTTGGCCTTGAACATCATCTTTTCGCCATTGAATGGATTGATGCCTTCACGCGCTTTCGTGGCCGGTTTCTTGACGACTTTCATCTTCAGAAGTCCGGGTAGGGTGAACAACCCGTGACTGCGCAGACTCTTCTTGATGACGGCTGAAAGCGAGTCAAACACGGCTCCGACCTGCTTCTTAGTGAGGTCCGTATCCTTCGACACGGTAGCCAGAATTTCCGATTTGGTCGGTGCTGCATTTTTTTTCGCCATATGATCTCTCCTGCTGGTGATTGCGAACGCGGCTGGGTGCGAACGCCGGTGAATAAGCCAACAAACTCAACTCGGCGCCGAAAATAACATAGAAAAAAGCCGTTGTTTAGCGCAAATGAAAAAAAATATTCGCGTTTGAGTCGCTCGCGAGCCTGGTTTTCAAGGCTTCCGCGCCGCTCCGGCGCGTCTCGCAGCGCTTCCGTGACGCGTCGTTAGCTGTGATTTCAGGCATCTAGGAGTGCATGTTCAACGCACTAGTATCAACAGTGCGCCGATCGCGATGGACACCCATAGGACCGAGAAATCGATTTGCCCTATCGGGGGAATCACTCGACGCACCGGCCTTAGGATCGGTTCGCACAGTTGCGCGAGCAATCGAGTGCCCGGCGCGTAGCCGCCGGGGGCGACGATACCGGTCAGCCAATACAGCAAAAGACCGAATAAGTAGATGCGCAGGATCAAATCGATCAAACCGACCACCGTGATCCGCACGAACAGCAAGGGGCTGCCCAACCCCATGCCGCCGATTGCAAGCGTCGCTCCGGTGCGCACCGCGGCGGTGGCGAGCACCGCAAGGACGGTGGCGGTGTCGAGTCTGCCGATCGGCGGCAGCAGACGCCGCAACGGCACGATCAACCAATTGGTGATGCGCACGATCGCATCCGCGATGGGGTCGCGAAAATCCGCCCGCACCCATTGAAACAGCAGGCGCAGCACGAAGGCGAGCGTCAACAGCCAGAGGAGGGTATCTACGATGTATCTGATCGCGTCCATGGAAGTTAATCCCGTTACGCGTCCTAGGGACTGCCGAACTCCGCGGCGAGTTCGGCGGATCGCCGATCGGCTGCCGCCACCGCGTGTGCGACGATTGCACGCAGGCCTGCAGCATCAAGGACATCGAGCGCCGCCGCGGTGGTTCCGCCCTTGGAGGTCACCTGCTCACGCAATGCAGCAAGCGATTCGGTCGACTGGCGCGCCATCTGTGCGGCCCCAAACGCCGTCTCCAAGGTGAGCTTATGGGCAACCTCGTTGGGCAGGCCGCGCTCATGCGCGGCGGCCTCGAGCGCTTCCATGAACAAGAAGAAGTAGGCCGGCCCGCTGCCCGAGAGCGCGGTGACGGTATCCATCTGCGATTCATGTTCGACCCATACGGTGGCGCTGACGGCGGCCATGATGGACTCCGCCAGGGCGCGATTGGCGGCGCCGACGCCCGCGGGTGCGTACAGACCGGTAGCGCCAAAGCCGTTCAGAGCCGGCCGATTCGGCATGGTGCGCACGACCGGGATCTGCGCCCCGAACCAGCGTGCGAGCGCGGCGTGCGGTATGCCGGCGGCAACCGAGATCAGCAGCGGCTTCGAGACAGCCAGATGCGGGCTCAATGCCAATGCCACGGCGCGCATCTGCTGCGGCTTCACCGCCAGAATGACCACTTCCGCGCCCGCCACCGCGCCGGCATTGTCGGCTGCACAGCGCACGCCGTAATCGCGGACCAGCCGCTGCAGTTGCAGCGCGCTCGGATCGGCAACCACGATCCGCTCGCCCGGAAGCCCGCGCTTGGTCAGCCCGCCGACCAGGGCCGCTGCCATGTTGCCGCCGCCGATGAATGCAAGCCTACGAATGTCGATCATGTCCGCCTCTTCTAAAGTCGCGCCGCATTCATCGGCTGCCGAAGATCGCCGTGCCGATGCGCACCTGCGTCGCACCTTCGGCAATGGCCGATTCGAAATCGGCGCTCATTCCCATCGACAGTGTATCGAGCTTGAGGCCCGTTGCGTTCAGATCCTCGAGCAGGATTCTCAAGCGGGCGAACACCGACCGTTCGGCGCGCACATCCGGCTGGGGCGGCGGCACGCACATGAGGCCGCGCAGCCGCAGCCGCGGCAATTCGGCCGTCCGCAGCGCAAGCTCGGCGAGGTTCGCGGGTTCGACGCCTCTCTTGGTCGGCTCCGGCACCAATGCGACCTGGATGCACACATTGAGCGGAGGCGCGTGAAAGGGGCGCTGCTCGGACAGGCGCCGCGCGACGCCGAGTCGATCGACGCTGTGCACCCATTCGAAGCGTTCGGCCACACCGCGGGTCTTATTCGCTTGCAAACCGCCGATGAAGTGCCAGTGCACGGCGGCGGACCCGAGCTGATCCATTTTGCCCAAGGCCTCCTTGAGATAATTTTCGCCGAAATCCGTGACGCCCGCCGTGGCGGCGGCCATCAATAATTCGGCAGGCTTGGCTTTGGTAACGGCGATCAGGGTGACCGAACCGGGGTCCCGTCCGGCCGCTTGGGCCGCATGAGTTATCCGAGACCGGACGTGGTTCACGCGAACCGCTAAATTCTGCGGACCAATTAACATATTGGGTGGGGGCGCCCTCTTATATACTGGTATCGGCGTACACAGCCGGATTAGGAGCGGTAAATGGCGGTTGATATCGCGCAGCTTCTCGCCTTTGCGGTGAAGAACAATGCGTCGGACCTGCATCTGTCGGCGGGCGTTCCGCCGATGATTCGCGTTGACGGCGACATGAAGCGCATAAATATGCCGGCGCTGGCGCACAAGGAAGTGCACAGCCTGGTGTACGACATCATGAATGACAAGCAGCGCAAGGCCTTCGAAGAGTTCCTTGAGACGGATTTTTCGTTCGAGATTCCGAAGCTTGCCCGCTTTCGCGTCAACGCCTTCAACCAGAACCGCGGCGCCGGCGCCGTGTTCCGCAACATTCCATCGACTATTTTGACGCTCGATGAGCTGAACGCGCCCAAGACATTCAAAGATTTGTGCATGCTCCCCCGCGGTCTTGTATTGGTCACCGGACCGACCGGATCGGGAAAATCGACGACCCTGGCCGGCATGGTCAATCACTGCAACGACAACCGCCCGGATCACATTATCACGATCGAGGACCCGATCGAGTTCGTGCACGAGAGCAAGCGCTGCCTGGTCAACCAGCGCGAAGTTCATCGCGATACGCTGGGATTCACCGAAGCATTGCGTTCGGCGCTGCGCGAGGACCCGGACGTGATCTTGGTGGGCGAAATGCGCGACCTCGAGACCATCCGCCTGGCGCTGACCGCGGCCGAAACCGGCCACCTGGTGTTCGGCACCCTGCATACCAGCTCCGCAGCCAAGACCATCGACCGTATCGTGGACGTGTTTCCGGCGGCGGAAAAGGACATGGTGCGCGCCATGTTGTCCGAGAGTCTGCGCGCCGTGATTTCCCAGACCTTGATGAAGCGCGTCGGCGGCGGCCGCATCGCGGCGCACGAGATCATGATCGGCACCCCGGCGATTCGCAACTTGATTCGCGAGGGCAAAATCGCGCAAATGTATTCGGCGATTCAAACCGGGCAGGGCCAGGGCATGCAAACCCTCGATCAATGCCTGCAGGAATTGGTGCAAAAAGGCGTGGTGAGCCGCGAAGAGGCGAAATACAAGGCTCAGAACAAGGACAGCATCTAATGGACCGCGACCAAACTATACGGCTGATGCAAGATCTGCTCAAGCGCATGGTCGAGAAGAAGGGCTCGGATCTGTTCATTACCGCCGGATTTCCCCCGGCGATCAAAGTCGACGGTGAAATCCGCCCCCAGTCGGACCGATCCTTGAGCGCGGAACAGAGCTCGAGTCTGGTGCGCGCGATCATGAACGATCGGCAAACCAAGGAGTTCGACTCGACCAAGGAATGCAACTTCGCGATTGCCCCGCCCGGAATCGGACGCTTTCGCGTCAGCGCCTTCGTGCAGCAGGGCTATGTCGGCGCGGTGCTGCGAACCATCAATGTCAAGATTCCGACCCTGGAAGAACTCGAACTGCCGCCCATCCTGAAGGAAGTCGTGCTGTCCAAGCGCGGCTTCGTGATCCTGGTCGGGGGCGCCGGTTCCGGCAAATCCACATCGCTGGCGGCCATGGTCGGCTATCGCAATGAAAAGACCCGCGGCCACATCGTCACGATCGAGGATCCGGTCGAATACGTGCATGCCCACAAGGGCTGTGTGGTAACGCACCGCGAGGTGGGCGTGGACTGCGATAGCTGGCATTTGGCGCTCAAGAACACCCTGCGCCAGGCGCCCGATGTGATTCTCATCGGCGAAATCCGCGACCGCGAGACGATGGAGTACGGCATTCAATTTGCCGAGACCGGGCATTTGGTGCTGGCCACCCTGCATGCCAACAGCTCCAACCAGGCGCTCGACCGCATCATCAATTTCTTCCCCGAAGAGCGCCGCGAGCAGCTGCTGATGGATCTGTCGCTCAACATCCGTGCCTTGATATCGCAGCGCCTGATACCCCGCGAGGCCGGCTCGGGGCGCATCGCGGCCATGGAAATCATGCTGGCCTCGCCGCTGATCTCGAACTTGATCTTCAAGGGCGAGGTTGCGAAGATCAAGGACGTGATGGCGCGCTCCAACCGCCTGGGGATGAAGACGTTCGACCAGGCGCTGTTCGACTTGTACGAGGCGGGCTTGATTTCCTACGAAGACGCATTGCGCAATTCGGACTCGAAGAACGAGCTGAGGCTGCGGGTGAAACTCGAGAGCAAGCGGGAAATGAAGAATCCCGAGGACGCCGGCGCGTCGCTGCAGATCGTAGAGGAAGAAAAAGGCCAGGTATTTTAGTGAGCCTGGCTCCTGACATGTCCGCCGTCGCGCCGGCTCAAGTGATGAACACCAAGCCGCTGTTCAAATTGATGGTCGAAAGAAAGGCGTCGGACCTGTTTTTTACCTGCAATGCGCCCCTCAAGATAAAGATCGAAGGCAAAATATTCCCCGTCAACAAGCAGGTTTTGAGTCCTGAAACGGTGCGCCAAGCGGCGCTCGGATTGATGACTGCCGAGCAAATCGAGCACTTCAATCAAGAGCTGGAGATTGACTTCGCGATTTCCGAGTCGGGACTCGGGCGATTCCGCGTCAACGTGTTCTATCAGCGCGGCTACCCTGCGATGGTCTTGCGATACATCACCGCCGAAATGCCCAAACTCGAAGATCTGGGCCTGCCGGACATCATCAAGGATTTGGTGATGCTGAAGCGCGGACTTATTCTCATGGTGGGGGCCGCCGGCGCGGGAAAGTCCACCACCCTGGCCGCCATGATCAATTACCGCAACGAAACCTCCTCGGATCACATTCTCACCATCGAGGATCCGATCGAGTTCCTGCACTCGAACAAAAAGTCGATCGTCAATCAGCGGGAGGTGGGGCTCGACACCAAGTCCTTCACGCGCGCATTGCGCAGCGCGGTGCGCGCGGCGCCCGATGTGATCCTGGTCGGGGAAATCCGCGATCGCGAGACCATGGAGGTGACCATCGCACTCGCCGGGACCGGCCACCTGTGCATCGCGACATTGCACGCGAATAATTGCGCGGAGACATTGGACCGCATCATCAATATGTTTCCGCGCGATCAGCACAACCAGATTTTTTTGGATCTATCGCAGTATCTGCGCGCGATTCTCTCGCAGCGCCTGGTGGCGACCAAGTCCGGCGTACGAGTCGCGGCCTCGGAAGTCATGGTCAATACCCCGCACATCTCGGAACTCATCAAGAAGGGCGATGTGGTCGGCGTGAAGGAGGCGATCCGCACCGGCACCGAGCGCGGCATGCTGAGCTTCGACAGCTCGCTGTACAATTTGGTGCGCAAAGGCCGGATCGAATTGGAGGAAGCGCTGGCGAGCGCCGATTCGCGCACCAACCTGGAGGCGAAGATAAACTTCGGTTGATATCAGGCGTGCTTGGCGGGCGCCGGGGCCGGAATCTGCTGCCGGTTGCTACAAGGGCCGGCGGTGCCGCGTCAGCGTCGCGGCAATCGAGGCGAGCACCGCCATGCGCACGGCGACGCCGTTGTTGACCTGCTCCCGGATAACCGAGCGTGGACCGTCGGCGACCTCCGATGAGATCTCCACGCCGCGGTTCATCGGTCCGGGGTGCATCACCAGCGCGTTGGGCGATGCAAGCTTCAGGCGCCGCGCGTCCAAGCCGAAATCACGGAAGTATGCGGCTTCGTCGAGCGCCGCCGCCTCTGCCACGCGTTCCTTCTGGATGCGCAGCATCATCACCACATCGGCCCCGGCGATGCCGTCCTCGATTCGCGTGAAGCGCAGTGCGCCGCGGAATTCATCCTCCGAAGGCAAAAGCGCTTGCGGCGCCACCAGGCGCAGTTCGCCCGCGCCGAGGGTCTGCAACGCGCGAGTGGTCGAGCGGGCAACCCGCGAATGCAGGATATCGCCGACTATCGCCACCTTGAGCCCCGCAAAACGCCGCTGGTGGGTCCTGATGGTCAGGGCGTCGAGCAGCCCTTGAGTCGGGTGGGACAGGTGGGCCTCGCCGGCGCTGATGACCGACACATGCGGGGCGACATGATCCATGAGGAATTCCGGCATCCCGGCCTCCGAATCGCGGATCACGAAAATGTCGGTATTCATGGATTCGAGCGTGTAGATGGTGTCCAGCATGGTTTCGCCCTTGGCTCGCGAGCTGCTATGCAGATCCAAGTTGAGGACGTGCGCGCCCAGGCGACGGCTGGCTAGATCGAATGAGGCGCGGGTGCGCGTACTCGGTTCGAAGAACAAATTGGCGAGCGTCACGCCGGCGAGTTCCCGGCCTTCATAGGCGGGCTGCCCGGGAAAGCGGCGATAGGTCTCGGCGCGGTCGAGAATCGCCGTCAACGCCTCGCGTGTCAGGCCATCGAGCGTAATGAGGTGGCGCAAGCCCCCGGCGCTGTCAGTTTGTGAACGCATGTGCGCCTCATGTTTTTTCGTTAAACCATCGCTCCAGGACGATGCATGCGGCTGCCGCGTCGATATCCGTCTTTGCAACCCGCCGCTTGCGAAGACCCGACTCGCGTGCCGCCTTGAGCCGCGTCCCGGCCTCGAGCGACGAGTAACGCTCATCGACCAGCCGCACCGGCAAGACGTAGCGCTTGGCGAGTTCGCCCGCGAAGCCGCGCGCCGCGACGGTCACGGCGCTCTCGGAACCGTCGACATTATACGGCAGGCCGACCACCGCCATAGCCGGCTTCCAGTCGCGCATCAGGGAATCGATGGCCGCCCAGTGCGCTCCCGAGTTGGCCGCCGACACGGTGGTGAGCGGGGCGGCAGTGCGGCTCACGGTATCTCCGCAGGCGACGCCGATCCGGCGCTGTCCGTAATCGAATGCGAGGATGAGGCCCGGCACGGGGCTGTTGGCCGCCGCGGCGACCGCCGTCGGGGGCGCCGCGGGCGCAGCGCGTTCAGGCATTGCCGCTGATCGGACTGATGCGCGAGAGTTCGACGCCGAGCAGGCGGCCTGCGGCCAGCCAGCGGGACTCGAACGGCACGTCGAAGATGATGCCGGAGTCGACCGGCGCGCTGAGCCAGGAGTTGGCGCGGATCTCATCCTCCAGCTGACCGCCGTCCCAGCCCGCGTAACCCAAGGCGACCACCGCTTGCGCGGGGCCTTCGCCGCGGGCCATGGCATCCAAAATGTCCCGGGAAGTGGTGACGTGGATCAGGTCGGAAACCTTGAGCGTCGAGTCCCATTCGCCCCCGGCCGCATGCACCACAAAGCCTCGATCGGTCTGCATCGGACCGCCGCGCAGCACGTGACGCTCGCGCAGCGGCCCTCCGGGCAGCTCGATTTCCATTTGTTCGAAGATTTCGCCCATGCGCATGGGCAGCGGCTTGTTGAGGATCAATCCGAGGGCGCCGCGCGCGCTGTGATCGCATACCAGGGTCACGGTCTGGGCAAAATTCGGATCCCCCATCGTGGGCATGGCGATCAGCAATTGGTTCGTCAGATAGTCCGATTCGCTCATATGCCACCCATCAGCGAATTCTAGTGCGGAATCAGCGGGTGCCGCCAGGGCTGTTTGAGTCCGAATAAAATACGCTGAAGCCTTGCGCCGCACCACCCAGGAATTGCCACTCGTAGGCGATGCGGATCTGATCGTGCGCCGCGCCGAGAGCGCTCGGGAACGGGTCGTAAGGGGCGGCGAGCTTCAATATCCGCATGGCGGCTTGGTCGAGTTCGGCGTGGCCGCTGCTGCGCCGGAGCATGGACTGCACGAGTCTGCCGTCGGCGCCGATCGTCACCTCGATCACGGGCGTTCCCGAGAGCTTCTGCCGCCGTGCGACATCCGGAAAATTCATGGTCCCGACCCGTTCGATCTTGCGCCGCCAGCTGTCGAGGTAAACGGCAACGTCCGATTCGCGGGTATCCGCGGCAATCCACAACTGCTGTTTGGCGGCGCCGCGCATACGCAGTTCCACGCCATCATCATTGGGCGTCATGCCCAAATCCGGCCTCTTTTCCAGCAACAGCGGCAATGCGGAGGGTTCGGCGGCGGCGTTAGGCCCCGCGAAGTACAGAATGGTTGCCGCCGGCATGTGCGTCGCCACCAGCTCGTCGTCGCCGACCTCATGCGCGGATTGCGCGGCCGCAACTCCGTCGCCGCTCGGAATGCCGGCTCTTTCGACCGGCATCGGCGAGGACTTCGGTATCAGCGTGCGCTCGCGCTTGTTGGTGTTGCCGGATCCGAGCTGGGTTCGCTCGGAGAGATATTGCCCGTTCTTGTTTTCCGCAACCCTCGGCGCTTGATCGTTGACGAGGACCACTTCCAAAGCGGCCCCGTCGCCTCCATTTGCATCTCCATACGGCGAACTGAACGTGACGCCCAGGATGACGATGCCGTGCAGCAGGGCCGCCAGGAAACAAGTGGTCAGCATCCGGTCGTTTGCCGGCGGCAGCCCGATTTGAAGGATGTTGGAGTTCACGCGGCGCCCAGGGTGCGGGCGATCGCCTTCACCAGCGTTGCGCCGATGTCGATGCCGTGCTTCTTGTTCAGTTCGCGGATGCCGGTGGGACTGGTGACGTTGATTTCGGTGACATAGTCGCCGATGACATCCAACCCGACGAAGATCATTCCCGCATCGCGCAGCTTCGGCCCGATGATGGAGCACAGCCAGCGGTCGCGCTCGTTGATGGGGCGGCTCTCGGCGCGGGCCCCGGCCGCGAGATTGCCGCGGTGGTCCGCCGCGTCGGGTACGCGCTTGAGCGCGAAGGGAACGGGTTCGCCGTCGATGAGGATCACCCGGCAATCGCCTTCGGTCACGATCTCGGGCAGGTAGCGCTGCACGATGGCGTAGCGCTGCCCGTAGTCGGTCAATGTCTCGAACACCACATTGCGATTCTTGTCGCCCTGCTCCAGGACGAAGATGGATCGCCCGCCCATGCCGTGCAGCGGCTTGCACACCGCTTTGCCGTGCTCCTTCAGGAACCCGCTCATGTCGTCCATGTCACGGGTGATCAGGGTCGGTGCGCAGCATTCGGGAAACCAGGCGGTGTAGACCTTCTCGTTCATGTCGCGCAGGCCCTGCGGACGATTGTAGACGAGCGCCCCCTGATCGCGCGCGCGATCCAGTATGTAGGTGCAGTAGATGTATTCGGTATCGAACGGCGGATCCTTTCGCATCAGTATGACGTCGTACTCGCCCAGTGCGGCGGCGACGCCGGGGGCGCGCACGGACCAGACCTGCGGATCGTCGAACACCTTGAGCGGTGCGAGGCGGCCCCAGGCGATGCCGTCGCGCAGCCACAGGTCCTTCAACTCCGCATAGAATAACTGCCAGCCGCTTGCCTGCGCTGCGAGCAGGATCGCCAAAGTACTGTCCTTCAGCGGATTGATGGCCTCGATGGGGTCCATGACCACGACCAGACGCACACCGCAAGACATGCTCATTCCCCTGAAGATCCTGGACGGCCGGAGTACCGCTTCAAGTTTAACGCACGCGGACGCGGCCGCCGCATCGGTCGTGTTCCGAAAACTGTGAACCACGCCACCGCTGTTTACCCTCGATTACCGCGAAATGTCGACCCCATACCGTGGCTTGCGCGCCCCGGATATGTTAAAAAGCCACAAGATTCCAGCACCTACGCACGTCGATTCACGTCCTCAAGGTCCGTTCCATGGAGAGCATGATCACCAACGGCAAGCCGAAACTCGCGGGCCTCAAAGTTCTCGTGATCGACGACAGTAAAACGATCCGCCGCACCGCCGAAACCCTTTTGACCAAGGAAGGCTGCGAGGTGTTCACCGCGGTCGACGGCTTCGACGCCCTTTCCAAGATCGCCGACCACCAGCCCGACATCGTTTTCGTGGATATCATGATGCCGCGCCTCGACGGTTACCAGACGTGTTCGCTGATCAAGCACAACAAGGTCTTCAAACAGATCCCGGTAATCATGCTATCCAGCAAGGACGGCTTGTTCGACCGGGCACGCGGCCGCATCGTGGGATCCGAGCACTATTTGACCAAACCGTTCACCAAGGACGAACTACTGGGCGCCATCGAAGCACACGTCGCCAAATGACGGAGAATACAAGAATGGCACTGATTCTTATTGTCGACGATTCACCCACCGAAGTGTTCGTCATGCAGAAGGCCCTGGAAAAGCACGGCTTCAGGACGGCGGCGGCCGAGAACGGCGAAGAGGGTATTCGCAAGGCGAAGGCCATGAAGCCGGACCTTATCTTCATGGACATCGTCATGCCCGGAGTGAACGGTTACCAGGCGACGCGGACGCTGAACAACGACCCGGAAACCAGGCTGATCCCGATCATCATGGTGACCACCAAGGGCCAGGAGACGGATCGCGTCTGGGGTTTGCGCCAGGGGGCAGTGGATTATCTCGTCAAACCGGTGTCGGCGCAGGCTTTGGTCGAGAAGGCGCAGGCTGCGCTGGCCGTATGACCAGTACGATGAGCGGGAGCGACAATACTCTGCGCGGCCTGCGTGACCGTCCGTTCGAACTGCTCAAGGAACTCGAAAAGCGCAGCCGCACGGTTGCGGCGGCCGCCGCGCCGGACTCGGCCGCCGGCCGCGAATGGGTGGGAGTGGCATTTCGCATGGGCGGAGAGACGTTCCTGGCCGCCCGCGAGGAGACCCGGGAGGTGTTGGGCTACCCAGCCGTGATCACGCGCATCCCGGGGTCGAAAAGCTGGGTGAAGGGGCTGGCCAATGTGCGCGGACAGTTGTTGCCGATGATCGACCTGCGGCAATTCCTCGGCAGCGGCGCGACCGTGCCGCAGCGCAATACTCGCGTGGTGGCGGTCAACCACCGGGAAATTCCGGCGGGGCTCATTGTCGACGAGGTCTTGGGGTTCCGGCGCTTCGCGGAACCTGAATTCGATGCGGAGGCGCCACCCACGATGATTCGCTGCGAGGCCTATCTGGCGGGGGCATTTCGCCGCGGCGGGGAAGTGTGGCCGGTGCTCAATTTGAAGAATTTGGTCGAGAGCCAGAGCTTTCTGCAGGCTGCGAGTTGAGCGCTGCCGGATCCACGCCTATGAGCACGCAAAACGCCGTTTCAAAATTCAATCCTCTGCCGGCATTGCTGGCGCTGATCGTGGCATGTCTCGCCGGTGCCGCGGTGCTCACCTTGCTGACCAAAAGCGCGGCTCCGGAGGCGGCGTCGACCGATCAACTGCGGCTGCTGATCGAGCGCATACCGTTCGAGGCGCAGAACGCGCTGCGCGGCGAACCGAAGGATTTCGACGAGCTCGGCACCAGCATGACGCGCCTGAAGAGCCTGACCGCGAGCGGCGCCTCGCCGCAACGCGATGCGGGGCTCGATGCGGCGCTCGGCAAGTTCGCCGACGCGGTGAGCGCCGTTGCCGATGCGCGGACTGCGGTGCAAACCATTCAGGCCGCCAATCAGGAGGCGCGGGAGCTGGCCCCGAAGCTGCTGTCGGAACTCGGCGATCTCGCAAGCGCCGTCGGTGTGCAGAAGCTCGATGGCATGAGCCGCCATTTGGAGCGCTTCGAGCTTTCCGTCCAGCGCATCCAACAGGAGCTGAACGGCCTGGCGTTGGGCGTTAGCGATGCGGCGCCGACCGCGCGGCGACTCGCCGATAGCCTGGAATTCTTGAAGCAGGTGATGCGGGGCCTGTCCGGAGAGGAGTCCGGATTGGCGTTATCCCGCGTCACGGGCGCCGACGCGGAACTGCGATTGAAGACGGTGGTACAGCGCAATCAGCAGTTCGGAGCGAGCGTACGCAAGGCCATCGGAGCGGCCGAACCCTTGTCCAAGGCACAGACAGCGGCACGCTCCCTGCCGGCGCTCGCGAGCGGGATGACGGCGCAAATCGCCGCTGCGCCATCCGTGCCCCAATCGCGGGTGAGCTACAAACCTCTGATACTGGCGCTCCTGGGGGCGGCCGCGCTGCTGCTTGGCGTCTTTACCTGGTTGTTTCTCAAATCGGCGAATGCGCGGCGCACCACTGAATTGCGCGTGCGCCAGAACGACCGCAACCAGGAGGCCATCATGCGCCTGCTGGATGAGCTATCGAGTCTGGCGGACGGCGATCTGACCGTGCAGGCGACGGTTACGGAAGACATTACGGGCGCCATTGCCGACTCGATCAACTACGCGATCGAGGCGCTGCGCGAGCTGGTCACAACCATCAACGAAAGTGCGATTCAATTGGACGGCGCGGCGAAGCAGACGCAGGCGGTGGCGGCGCATATGGCCAAGGCCAGTAGTGCGCAATCTCGGCAGATCGCCGCGGCCAGCCAATCCATGGCGGATATGGCGGCCTCCATCGAGGAGGTGTCGGGCAATTCCGAGCGCTGCGCGGACGTCGCCAGGCATTCGGTCGACGTCGCTCACAAGGGCGGCGATGCGGTGCGGCGCACCATCGACGGCATGAATGCCATTCGCGAAACCATTCAGGAGACCAGCAAGCGCATCAAGCGGCTCGGTGAAAGCTCCCAGGAAATCGGCAATATCGTCGAACTCATCAACGATATCGCCGAGCAGACGAATATTCTCGCTCTGAACGCCTCGATTCAGGCGTCGATGGCCGGCGAAGCGGGGCGCGGCTTCGCGGTCGTGGCGGATGAAGTGCAGCGTCTTGCGGAGCGCGCGGCGAACGCGACCAAACAAATAGAGGTTCTGGTGCGCACCATTCAGACGGATACCAATGAAGCGGTCGTGTCGATGGAACGCAGCACCACGGACGTGGTCGGCGGCGCCCTGTTGGCCGAGAACGCCGGTGCCGCGCTCGAGGAGATCGAGCAGGTCTCGAATCAGATCGCGAGCTTGGTGCAGAACATATCGGCCAGCGCCCGTCAGCAAGCGTCGGCCTCGGGGGACATTTCCAAGAACATGCAAGTCGTTCGCGAAATTTCAACGCAGACCGCGGAGGGCTCGACCGCGACGTCCACGTCGATTGCCAAGCTTGCGGCGCTGTCGGAGCAGTTGCGCAAATCGGTGGCGGGATTTCGCCTGCCGGACTACGGCGGCGGTACGACCGCCGTGGGCGCGGTTGCCGCGACCAGCCCCGCGGGTTCCCCTGCCGGCGGTGCGGGCAGCGGCGGCAAGAACGCCCCCGCCGGCGTCCCGGCGCTCAAGGAACCGGTCAAAGCGGACAAGGCCGCACCGCTGCGCAAGGCGAGCGGCGCCGGCGCTTAGCGGCGCAAGTTCAACGATTTCGATGACCGACATCAGCTCTCAAACATTGCACATCGTCGCCAAGGAATTGACGGCGACCTTGAACGAGGCCCGCGCGTCGCTCGAGGCGTATGTGGAACGTCCCGATCAGCTGGTATTTCTCGAAAAATGCGCCGAGCAATTGCATTCGGTGCACGGTGCACTGCGTCTGGTGGAAGTTTACGGTGCGGCTTTGCTCGCCGAGGAGATGGAGCACGTCACGCGCTATTTGCGCGGCGCCGGAAGCGAACAAAAGCGTCATGGCGACGGACTCGACGCGCTGATGCGCGCCATGATGCAGCTGCCGACCTACTTGGAGAGAGTGCTTTCGGGCGGACGCGACCTTGCGTTGGTGCTGCTGCCGCTGCTCAATGATCTGCGCTCGGTGCGCGGCAGTCCGCTGTTGTCCGAGGGGACGTTGCTGCTGCTGAACCTGAAGTCCGATCAGCCCGCCCAGCCGCAGCCGCAGCGGCAAGACGAACAGGTGATTACGGTGGCGCAGTGGGCCAGAAGCCTGCGGCCCCGGTTTCAAGTGGGCTTGCTGGGATACATTCGCGGCGAGCGCGCGGTCCAGAATTTGGAGATCCTGGCGAAGATTGCCGAGAAGCTCGAACAGGTCGCCACCACTCAGCCGGTCTTTCAGCTGTGGTGGGTCGTCGGTGCGATTCTCGAGGCGCTGCGCGCCAACGGCCTGGAAGGCAGCGCCACCTTGAAGCGGTTGCTTGGACAAGCGGACCGGCAAATCAAAGTCCTGTACGAACTCGACGAGGCCCGTTATTGCGAGAAGCCGCCGGTCGACCTGTTGAACAACCTGCTGTACTACGTGGCGCGCGCCACCGCCAGCGGCGGGCGCATCGCGGCGGTCCGCGCTTCGTTCAAGCTGTCCGAGCTATTGCCGGTCGACGATTCGATCGACCAGGAGCGCGAAAGCCTGTCGGCGCCCAGCGCCAAATTGATGCGCACGGTTGCCGCCGCCATCAAGGAGGATTTGTCCAAGGTCAAGGACGTCCTCGATATCTTCGTGCGCCGCGGCGGCGGCAACGAAGAGCTTGCGCCGCAACTCGAATTGCTGAAGAAGATCAGCGACACCCTGGGTGTGCTCGGGCTTGGGGAGCTGCGGCAACGCGTGCAACAGGAAATCGCGGAATTATCGGCGTTGTTGAGCGACGGCAGGAACCCGCCCGAGGCCGCGTTGGTCAAGGTGGCCGGCGTTCTGCTGTCGGTCGAGGACAACCTCGACGATCAGCTGGTGAGTCTTATTTTGCCCAACACGGCGGCTGCCGCGGCGCTCGCGCCCCCTGCCGGCCAGGATTTCGATTTCCGCCAGGTCAGCGAAGCGGTCCTTCGGGAATGCATCGTCAATTTGGCGCGCATCAAGGAAGCGGTTTCGATTGCCGTGCAAAAGCCCTCGGATCTGGCGCCGCAGGGCCTCGACAACGTTCCGCAGCTGCTGCGCGGCATCACCGCCGGATTGTTGATGTTGGGCAAGGGCAGGGCGGTTGAATTGATGGATGCGATCGGTGGAGAGGTGCGCAAGCTCGTCGAACCCGGCGCGCCCGCGCCGGACGCGCTGCGCCTTGAGCGCATCGCCGACGCCATCGTCAGCATCGAGTACTACATGGAGACGCTGCAGAGCGGGCGCGCCGATCCTTGGTACATGCTCGATAACGCCGAAATATGCATCAAGGCGCTCGCCGAACAGGCGCCGTCTCGGGTGCCGAACGTGGAGCTTACGGCCGAGGAGGTTGCAAAGACCGTCAAGGTCGATCAACAGGCCACGCTTGCCCTGGATCGCAGCAAGGGCGTGCAGGCGCCCATCCCGCTGGTCGCGGGCCCCGAAGCGCCGGCGATCGATCCGCAGTTCCTGGAGCTGTTCATCGAGGAGGCCAAGGAG
>DAINPA010000010.1:3226-43433 GCA_036743675.1 Steroidobacteraceae bacterium | reverse complement strand
CGTCGGTCCCGCCTCGCCCAAGCGCAAATCTACCTCGGCCGCGGCCATGTGGAATCCTCAGACAGGCTCCTAGAATCGAGCTTGAGGGCGAGTGCCGCGACGCGTACAATGCGCGGCTTCCTAAAGGGTCTAAGTTATTGATTTTGAGGATTGATTATTTCTATGCCACTTACTCGCGAAGAAAAATCGGGCGTGGTCGGTAAATTCCAGCGCGGCGCGCAAGACACCGGCTCTCCCGAAGTTCAAATTGCCTTGTTGTCCGAGCGCATCAACGGCTTGAGTCAGCATTTCACCACGCACAAAGCCGATCATGCGTCGCGTCGCGGATTGCTCATGATGGTCAATCAGCGGCGCAAGCTGCTCGATTATCTGAAGAGCACGACGCCGGACAAGTACACGCAATTGGTCGAACGTCTAGGGTTACGCCGCTAACAGGCGCCGCCGCCGGCCTGCACTGCAAGAGGCGAGGGCTGGTGCATTACATTTTTTTCCGACTAAGGGGCCTATGTGAGCCATCCTAAGAAAAGTTTTCAATATGGCGACCACACCGTAACGATCGAAACGGGCGAACTCGCGCGTCAGGCGGACGGTGCGGTGCTGGTCAGCATGAGCGATACCGTGGTGCTGGTGACCGCGGTGGGCCTCAAGAAGCCGACGCCGGGTCGCGATTTTTTTCCTCTGACGGTCAACTATCAGGAAAAGACCTACGCCGCGGGACGCATTCCGGGCGGCTTCTTCAAGCGTGAAGGCCGACCGACCGAGAAGGAAACCCTCACGTCGCGTTTGATCGATCGGCCCATTCGGCCGCTGTTCCCGGATGGTTTCACCAATGACGTGCAAGTCGTAGCCTCGGTGCTCTCGGTCAACTCCGAAGTGGACCCCGACATTGCGTCGCTGATCGGCGCTTCCGCGGCGCTGGCGATTTCCGGTATGCCTTTCATGGGACCGATCGGCGCCGCTCGTGTCGGTTACCAGGACGGGAAATACATTCTCAATCCCACCGCGACGCAGCTCAGCACCTCCAAGCTCGATCTGGTGGTTGCCGGCACCGAAGAAGGCGTGCTGATGGTCGAATCCGAAGCGAGCGGGTTGGACGAGGAAATCATGCTTGGCGCGGTGATGTTCGGGCACGAACAGATGCAAACCGCGATCCGGGCGATCAAGGAGCTTGCGGCCGAGGCCGGCAAGCCGAAATGGAATTGGTCCATACCCGTGGAGATCGGCGATCTGAAGCTGGCCGTCAGCGCCTTTGCCGGGAGGGATCTGACCGCGGCATATGCGATCACCGAGAAGCAGCAGCGCCACACCAAGATCGGTGAAGTCAAGAGCGCGCTGCTCGAGGCGCTGGCGGGAGGCGATGCGCCGAAGTTCACCAAGGAGGAAGTCGGCACGGAATTCTTCAACCTCGAACATCGGCTGGTACGCGAGCGAATTCTGGCGGGACATCCGCGTATCGACGGCCGCGACACCAAAACCGTTCGTCCCATCAATATCCGCACCGGCGTTTTGGCGCGCACTCACGGATCGGCGCTTTTCACCCGCGGTGAAACGCAGGCGTTGGTGGTGACCACGCTCGGCACCGGGCGCGATGCGCAGATCATCGACGGCTTGACCGGAGAGCGCAAAGAGCCGTTCATGCTGCACTACAATTTCCCGCCGTTCAGCGTCGGCGAAACCGGCATGATGGGATCGCCGAAGCGGCGCGAGATCGGCCACGGCAATTTGGCCAAGCGCGGCGTCAAGGCGGTGATGCCCGGCTTGGAGAGATTTCCCTACGTCATTCGCGTGGTTTCGGAAATTCTGGAGTCCAACGGCTCGAGTTCAATGGCCTCGGTGTGCGGCACCAGCTTGGCATTGATGGACGCCGGCGTACCGATCAAGGGGCCGGTGGCGGGCGTGGCCATGGGCTTGGTCAAGGAAGGCTCGCGCTTTCAGGTGCTCACCGACATTTTGGGCGACGAAGATCACCTGGGCGACATGGATTTCAAGGTGGCCGGCACCAAAGACGGCATTACCGCCCTGCAAATGGACATCAAGATCACGAGCATCACCCGCGAAATCATGAAGGCGGCGCTGGAGCAGGCGCGCGCCGGCCGGTTGCACATCCTGGGCGAGATGAACAAGGTGCTCGCCAAACCGCGCGAGAACATGTCCGAGTGGGCGCCGACCATCATCACATTGAAGATCGATCCGGAAAAGATTCGCGACGTCATCGGCAAGGGCGGCGCGGTCATCCGTCAGATCACCGAAGAGACCGGCACCTCGATCGACATCGAGAACGACGGCACCGTGAAAATCGCCTCGGTGCAAGGTGCGGCCGGCCGCGAAGCGCAACGGCGCATCGAATTGATCACGGCCGACGTCGAAGTCGGCCGCATCTACGAAGGCAGAGTCGCGCGCCTGATGGACTTTGGCGCGTTCGTGACCATACTGCCGGGCCGCGACGGTTTGGTGCACATATCGCAGATATCCGAGGAGCGCGTGGAGCGAGTGGGCGATAAATTGAAGGAAGGCGACGTGGTGCGCGTCAAAGTGCTCGAAGTGGATCGGCAGGGTCGTGTGCGCCTGTCGATGCGCAATGTCGACGCGGCCTGACCCTCGGCACCTAATCTTTCGCGCAGCTCTGCCTCATTTGGTGAGATTCGTTTCGTCGCGATCCATCTCGGTGTCGCGGATGCGCGCCGGGGACAGCGCCTTGTAGCCTTCGTCCGGGGTGCGCGGCCGCGGCGGCGCCTCCGCGACGCCGAACCCTTTGGCGCGTTCACGGGGTGGCAGGTGCTGGCTCAGGAACTGCCTCATGGTCTGCTCCAAGTGAGTGCTCACCAGGCCTTGCACGCCGCTGCCGTACGAGCGAATCACGCCGATCAGAAAGTCCTGCGTCAGAAGCGGTTCGGGCAGATGCTCTTGTTCGGCAATGACCTGCAGCAAGATGCTGCGCGTGATGTCCGAGTTGCTCTTTTTGTCCACGACGACGAAGTCGATTTTCTCGACGACCAACCGCTTCACGTCCGCTAAAGTGATGTACCTGCTTTCAACGGTATCGTAGAGGCGGCGATTTGGATATTTTTTAATCACTCGCGGATCGCTCATAGGGCTCCTCGCTCGTGTGGCCGACGCGGTGCCGGAAGATGCCGGTTCGTGCCTGGCTACCAATGACCAATCCTTGGCTACTGAACTCAAAGGATAGCGCAATGCCCGGCTAAGGCAAACCGGCATTATCGGCCGAACCGGCCGCCGCTGTTGACCCCGCCAACGGCAAGGTCAGGCGTCTGGGCGTGAGCCCGATGTCCCAGCGCTGCGTCGCCCAGGCCCACACCGTGCCTATGCTGGACGCGTCTCGAGCGGGAGGTGTCCCAAGGCCCAAAAGCTCGAATACGCGCAACAGCTGCGGCAGCGCCGAGTCACCGTCCACGCGCACGCTGCGGGCCGATTTGGCGAGCTTGCCTCCGCCGGCTTCCACCAGCACCGGAACATGCGCGAAGACCGGTGTCGGCAATCCGAGCAGCCGCTGCAGGTAGATTTGCCGCGGGGTGTTGTCCAGAAGGTCGGCGCCCCGTACGACGTGGGTGATTCCCGCGTCGGCATCATCGATCACCACCGCCAATAGGTAGGCAAATAGCTGATCTCGACGCTTGAGAATCACGTCGCCTACGGCAGCCGCCACGTCTTGGCGATAAGTACCTTGAATGCGGTCCGAGAACTGGACGTAGCCCGGATCGACCCGCAGACGCGTGGCTGTCGCCGCGCCCGGGATCAGCGGGCCCTCGCGGCAGGTGCCCGGGTAGCGGTCCGATTCGGCCAGACTGAGGCGGCTGCAGGAACACTCGAAGGTCAAGCCGCTTGTGCGCAACCGGTCAACGGCAGCGGCATAGTGTGCCGTCCGATCCGCTTGCCGGACGATCTCGGCATCCCATTCGAATCCAAATGCCCGCAGCGTTCGTACGATGTCGGCGGCGGATCCGGGGGCCTCGCGCGGTCGATCCAAATCATCGATCCGCAACAGCCAGCGCCCGCCGTTGGCCCGCGCATCGAGATAGCTCGCTGCCGCCGTATAGAGAGATCCCAGGTGCAAATCGCCGGTGGGCGAGGGCGCAAACCGGCCGACGTAGCCTGGAATGGTCCGGGCTGTATGACCCCCCGCGCTAGCGGTATCTGTCGTCGCGGTCGCCGTACTGCTTTTCGCGGCGTTCGCGCCGCTCCTGCGCTTCGACCGAGAGCGTTGCGACCGGTCGCGCCTCGAGGCGCTTGATGCCGATCTCTTCGCCGGTTTCCAGGCAGTAGCCGTACGAGCCGTCCTCGATTCGCTTCAACGCTTCGTCGATCTTGCGAATCAATTTGCGCTCCCGATCGCGGGTGCGCAATTCGAGGCTGAATTCCTCTTCCTGGGTGGCTCTGTCATTCGGGTCGGGAAAATTGGCCGCCTCGTCCTTCATGTGCAGCACGGTGCGGTCCACCTCCACCATGAGATCGCGCTTCCAGTTTTGCAGTATGCGAGCGAAGTGCTCCAACTGCTCCTTGTTCATGTATTGTTCGCCGCGGCGCGCGATGTAGGGTTTTACGTTGCGCGGACCCGCCAACAGGCTGGCGGAGGTTCCAGGCTCGCCCTCGGCTTCATCGTCGAGAGGCACCGCGCGGCCCGGCATCATCAGCGGCCGGGTATCGAATTTGATCGGAGCGGACTTCCCGGGGCCAGCCTTGCGGGCTGCCGGTTTCGGCTCGGCCCTGGGGGGTGCGGGGGGCGATTTCGCGCGTGCCGAAGCGGCAGCGGCCGATTTAGCCGCCGAGGGCGTGGCCGCGGTCTTGGCCGCGGGTTTTACTGCGAGTGCGGACTTTGCGGCGGGCTTGTGCGATTTCACCGATGGCTTGGATGTGGCCGCCGTAGCCCGGGCGCTCGCCGAGGGCCGCGCCGCCTTGGCAGAGGCGATTTTGCGCGTCGCTTTCTTCGGGCTGGCCTTAGCCGGCTTTTTAGCCGTCCTATTCGGTTTTTTCGAGGGCATATGCAGTTTCCGCCTCCTAACGAAAGAGCGCGCGATTATACCGACGCAAGGCCGCCTGTACAGGCCGTCGAGGCAACATCCACTAACTTTATTTCGATTCTCTAACTCTATGATTGGAAAGAGTATCGGCAGAGACGCCAGGTCTGCGCGGGGGATCGTCGCAGGCGCTACGGCAGCGTGACCGGCGCGGGGCCCAACCACCCCGGCCGGCGGTGCTCGGCCATGATCGTGGTGCAGATCCCGCCTCGGATATTGAAATCGGCCGCCAGGCGCATGAACCGGGGCGCCGTCGCGGCAACCAAATCGGCCAGAATTTCATTGGTCACCGCTTCGTGATAGGCGCCGCGATTGCGGAACGACCAAATGTAAAGCTTCAAGGATTTCAACTCGACACAGCGTTCATCGGGAACGTATTCGAGTTTCAAGGTGGCGAAATCCGGCTGTCCGGTCTTCGGACACAGGCAGGTGAACTCCGGGATGGTCATCCGGATCGTATAGTCCCGCTCAGGCGTCGGATTTGCGAAGATTTCGAGAGATGTATTCATCGCGTCGGGGCGGGTGCTCACTGCGTCAGGGGTTTACGAAAGTGGCGTTTACTTTACACTACGCGCCACATTCATGGCCACGCGCCTCAGGTCACGCAACTCGCAACATCAGGGCCCCAATAACTCGAGGTCGATCACAACCGATGCGCCTAACGAAACTGAAGATTGCAGGCTTCAAGTCCTTTGTCGATCCGACAACGGTCGGCTTTCCCAGCAGCCTGTCCGGCGTAGTCGGACCGAACGGCTGCGGGAAATCCAACATCATCGACGCGGTGCGCTGGGTGATGGGCGAGATATCCGCCAAGCACCTGCGCGGTGAGTCGATGGCGGATGTGATTTTCAACGGCTCGGTGGCACGCAAGCCGTTGGGTACCGCTTCGGTGGAACTGGTGTTCGACAACTCCGACGGCAAGATCGGCGGTGCCTACGCAAGCTACAACGAGGTCGCCTTGCGCCGAGCGGTGAGCCGCGACGGCACCTCGGATTATTTCATCAACGGCACCAAGGTGCGCCGCAAAGACATCACGCAGCTGTTCCTCGGTACCGGCTTGGGTTCGCGCAGTTACGCCATCATCGAGCAGGGCATGATCTCGCGGGTGATCGAGGCGAGGCCGGATGACTTGAGGGCTTTCTTGGAGGAGGCGGCCGGCATTTCACGCTACAAGGAGCGGCGCCGCGAGACGGAAAGCCGCATCGGCCAGACGCGCGAAAACCTCGATCGATTGAACGACTTGCGCGAAGAGGTGGAGAAGCAGATTCGCCACCTGCAGCGCCAGGCCGCCACCGCCCGGCGCTACCAGGTACTGAAGGAAGATGAGCGCAAATTGCAGGCGGAATTGTTGGCGCTGCGCTTGCAGGGTCTGGACCTCGAGGCAGGAGTCCGCGACTCGGCGACCGCGCGCTGCGAGACCGCGATGCACGCGGTGCTGGCGGATCTGCGCGCCATGGAATCCGCAATCGAACAGATCCGGGTCGACCAGTCGGCAAAGACCGACGCCCTCCGTGCCATCCAGGCGCGCTTCTACGAAGCCGGCGCCGAAGTCACCCGAACCGAACAAAGCATTCAGTATGCGCGTGAACTGCAGCAACGGCAGCGTTCGGATTTGGAACAAGCCGAGGTTCAAGTTCAGGATCTGACCGGCGTGATCCAACGCGATCACGGACAGCTCGATGCGCTGGCGCAGGAGCTGGCGACCATGATTCCCAGTCTCGATTCGGCGCACGACCAGGAACGCGAGGCGCGGCAAGTGCTGGAGAATTGCGAGCGCGCACTCGCGACCTGGCAGCTCGCTTCGGACGCACACGCCCAATCGGTCGCACTGGGACAACGCGAGACTCAGGTCGAACGCGCTCGAATCGAGCAGCTGGAAAACCAGCAGCGGCGCCTGATGCAACAGCAGGAGCGGGATGAAAGCGAGCGTGCAGCGTTCGAGCAGCTGCAGCCGGCGGTGGCTTTGGAGACCCTGGCCTCGCAGTGCGACCTGGCGCAACAGGCGGGCCAGAAGGCGGCGGCCGAATTGGCCGATGTGCTCGCCGAATTGTCGGTCGCCCGCGAGCGCGAACGCGAACAATCGCAATCGCTTGAGGCGCTGCGCGCCCGTTGGCAGCAGGCCCTCGGTTCGCAGGTATCCACCGAAGCGCTGCAGCAGGCCGCACTCGGTAAGGTGTCCGGCAAAGTCACGCAATGGTTGAAAGCGCATGAGTTAGACCAGCAGCCGCGGGTCGCGCAACAACTGCGCGTGGAGCGCGGCTGGGAGCGGGCGGTAGAGACCGTGTTCGGCTCGTACCTCGAGGCGGTGTGCGTGGACGGCCTGGATGCGGTGACCGGTCTGTTGGACAGTTTCGACGGCGGCCATTTGTCGGTGGTGAGCCCGAGTAACGAGGGGCCGGTAAGTTCCGATGCCGCGAGCCTGCGGGCGAAAGTGCACGGCGCGCCCTATTTGAGCTCGATGCTGTCGTCGGTGTTGACCGCCGAGTCGTTGGCTGAGGCGCTCAAGATAAGGCGCGGATTGTCCGCCGGCCAATCCGTCGTCACACGGGACGGCATCTGGATGGCCGGGGACTGGTTGCGCCTGTCGCGCGACCGCGAGCCGCACACCGGCGTGATCGAACGCGAGGAATCGCTGCGCGCGCTGCGCGCCGAGGTGAGCCGGTTCGCCGAGGAGGTCAAGAACCTCGAGCATGAACTCGGCATCACCCGCGATCGGGTTCGCGATCGCGAAGATCGGCGCGATCGAATCCAGGTCGACGTCAACCGGTTGCATCGCGAGCATGTGGACCGGCGGGCGGAACTCGATGCGGCTCAAGCGCGCAAGGAGGACGCTGCGCGCCGTATGAGCCAGCTCGAGGCGCATCTGGCGGAGGTGCGCGCCGACCTTGCGCGTGCCGAAGCCGAACTCAAGGTCTCCCGCGGGCGCATGGAGAAGGCCATCGACGGACTGGTCGCCCTCGAGCCGGCGCGCCTGGAACTCGAACAGGAACGCGAGCGCATGCGAACCGAGCTGGCGGCGGCCCGCGCCGCGGCGCAGGCGGCGCAACAGCGAGCCCGTGAGCTCGCGCTGCAGGTTGAATCACGCCGCTCGTCGCACGCCTCGCTGCAGACCGCGCTCGAGCGCCTGGAGAAGCAGCTGCAGGAACTGACCCAGCGCCGCGACGAATTGGCGAGACAGCTCCAGGATGGGGAAGCCCCGCTCGTGGCGCAACTCGCAACGCTCGAACAGGCGTTGCAGGTACGTGCACAGGTCGAGAAGGAGCTCCAAGCTGCAAAAATCGCCAGCGATGAACTCGAAGCGCTGCTGCGCGAGCGCGAGGCGCAACGCGCGTCGCTCGAGCAGCGGGTCGAGGAGGCGCGCACGGCCATGGACGAGGCGCGGCTGGCGGCGCAGCAGGTGCGCGTACGCCGCGAGGGAGTCGCCGAGCAATTGGCGAGCACTCATTTCGAATTGCCCGCCTTGCTCGCGGGGCTTGCGGCCGAGGCCACGGTGGAAGGTTGGGAATCGCAGCTCGAGGAAACGAAGGGCAAGCTCGAGCGCCTGGGTCAGGTGAATCTCGCGGCAATCGGCGAGTTCAAGGAGCAATCGGAGCGCAAGGAATACCTGGACCGCCAGTGCAAGGATCTGACGGACGCTCTGGAGACGCTGGAATCGGCGATGCGCAAGATCGATCGGGAGACCCGCACACGGTTCCAGGATACGTTCGACCGGGTGAACGCCGGGCTCAAGGAAAAATTCCCGCGCTTGTTCGGCGGCGGGCATGCTTATCTGGAACTGACCGGCGAAGAGCCCGAGGCGGCCGGCGTGTCGGTGATGGCGCGCCCGCCGGGCAAGCGCAACAGCACCATCAGCCAATTGTCGGGTGGCGAAAAGGCGTTGACGGCGGTGGCGCTGGTGTTCGCGATTTTCGATTTGAATCCGGCGCCGTTCTGCCTGCTGGACGAGGTCGATGCGCCGCTCGATGAGAACAACGTGGGCCGCTTCTGCGATATCGTGCGAGAAATGTCGCGCAGCGTGCAGTTCATCTTTGTCACTCACAACAAGACCACAATGGAAATGGCCTCGCAGCTGATCGGCGTCACCATGAGCGAACCGGGCGTGTCGCGCCTGGTGGCGGTGGATGTGGACGAGGCCGTGCGCATGGCCGCGATGTAAGGACACGATCAGTTGGGCGAGTTGCGCTGGATATTGTCGGTCCTGGGAATCATGGCGCTTGGCGCCATTTGGTGGTGGACTGCACGCCGATCCGCTCAAACCCCGGGAAATCCCGAACTTCGCGAATCGGCCGCGCCGCCGCCGCAGGCGTTCGGCCCGGTCGCCGCCGAATCCGCAGCCGCCGAAAAGCGATCCCACCTGAGCGGTATTCGCGACTGGGGCGTGCCGCCGTTGGAGCCGCTCGACATCCGCACCGCCGACTTCGAGCCGGTACCGCTGTTGGATGATGAGCCGATGATGACGCAGGCCGATCCGCTGGATCTGACCATCGATATGGAGGCGGCAGATCTCGAGCGGCAGCGGCAGTCGGCGCCGCCGCAGGAGTCGCCGACGGAGCATCAGCCGCCGCCGAGGTCAGCGCCGGCGCCGAACGCCGAGAACAGCGACCGTCTGGCCGCGCCCCCGGGCCCGAATGCCAGCGAGGCGCAGAAAATCATCACGGTGCGGGTTTGCGGCGTCGGCGATTCGCGTTGGTCGGGAGCGGCGTTGATGGCGGCGCTGGAGCTGCACGGACTGGCGTACGGGCGCTACAACGTTTATCACCGTAAACACAGCGACGGGCGCAGCATATTCTGTGTTGCGAGTCTGGTCGAACCCGGCGCTTTCGATTTGCAACGCATGCCTGAAGAGGAATTTCGCGGCGTGACTTTGTTTGCGGTGTTGCCGGGGCCGCTCGAACCGTTGCGCACCGTCGATGCGCTCATGACCGCTGCGCGTGATTTGGCGCGCGAACTTTCCGGAACCGTGCAGGACGCCCAGGGAGTGCCATTTTCGCCGCAACGGGTCGCGGCGCTGCGCGAAGAGGTGGCGCGTTTCCAGGCCGGTTTGTCCTAGGAGCGTCATGACCGCAAAGCGCAAGGCGGACGCGACCAGGCGCGCAGCGGCGGCACGAGTCGCCGAGGTGCGCGAACTGTTGGACCGCTACAACTATCAGTACTATGTCCTCGACAATCCGGAGGTGCCGGACGCCGAGTACGATCGACTCATGCTCGAGCTGCGCGAACTCGAGAGCCGATATCCCGAACTGCTCACCGCGACCTCCCCGACGCAGCGCGTCGGTGCGACCCCGGCCGCCGCATTCGGGGCCGTGCGGCACCGTATCCGCATGCTGTCGTTGGAAAACGCCTTCAGCGAACAGGACGTGCGGGATTTCGAGCGGCGAATCCGTGAGCGCCTGCCGCTTGAGGAACCGATCCGTTACTCGGCCGAGCCCAAAATGGACGGTTTGGCGGTCAGCGCGCGCTACGAGAACGGGGTCTTCGTGCAGGGAGCCACCCGCGGTGACGGCGAAACCGGCGAAGACATCACACAAAACCTCCGGACCATCGGCTCGCTGCCACTCAAGTTGCGGGCGGCGGATGCGCCGCGGGTGTTCGAAGTGCGTGGCGAAGTGTTCATGCCGCTGGCCGGATTCGAAAAGTTGAACAAGGAGGCGGTGGCTCGCGGCGAGAAGGCCTTCGTCAATCCGCGAAATGCTGCGGCTGGCAGTTTGCGCCAGCTCGATCCGCGCATGACCGCCGCCCGGCCGCTCGATCTGTTCATCTACGGCATCGGTCAGGTGGAGGGCGGCAAGGTGCCTGCGCATCACAGCCAAGTGCTGCAGTTGCTGCGCCGTTGGGGGTTCAAGATCTGTCCGCAGTCCCGCGTGGTCGAGTCGATCGACGGGTGTCTGGAGTATTACCGCGAAATGGGCGCCGCACGCAGCAAACTGCCCTATCAGATCGACGGCGTGGTCTACAAAATCGATGACATCGAATTGCAGCGGCAATTGGGGTTCGTGTCGCGCGCGCCGCGATGGGCCATTGCACATAAATTTCCGGCCGAAGAGGCGCTGACGACGGTGCGCGACATCGAATTTCAGGTGGGACGCACCGGCGCACTGACCCCGGTGGCGCGGCTCGAGCCGGTGTTCGTCGGCGGCGTCACGGTCAGCAATGCCACTTTGCACAACGTCGACGAGATGACCCGCAAGGACGTGCGGCCGGGCGATACTGTGGTCATCCGGCGCGCCGGCGATGTCATCCCGGAGGTGGCGCGGGTATTGGTCGAGCGCCGTGTCTCGGGCGCGAAACTGGTCAAGCTGCCGCGACACTGCCCGGTGTGCGGCTCTCCGGTGGTCAGAGAGGCCGAACAAGCCGTCGCGCGCTGCACCGGGGGCAGGGCGTGCGCGGCGCAGCGCAAGGAAGAAATCAAACATTTCGCCTCGCGCCGCGCGCTCGACATCCAAGGGCTCGGCGACAAGCTGGTCGAACAGTTGGTCGACCAGGATTTGGTCCGGACGCCCGCGGATCTGTTCGGCATCAAAACAGAGCAGCTTGCGACGCTCGAACGCATGGGCGAGAAGTCCGCGCAGAAATTGCAAGCGGCCATAGCCGCCGCGAAACGCACCACCCTGGCGCGCTTTTTGTATGCGCTCGGCATACGCGATGTCGGGGAGGCGACGGCGCTCGCGTTGGCGCAGCACTTCGGCAATCCCGCGGCGTTGCGGGCTGCATCGGTGGAGGACCTCCAGCAAGTGGCGGATGTGGGTCCGGTGGTGGCGGGACACATCTGCGCCTATTTCGGCAACGCCGAAAATGCGAAGCTCGTCGATCGCTTGTTGGCGAGCGGTATCACGTGGCCGGCGCCGGTTCGGCCGGGCCGGTCGCCGTTGGCGGGCCGGATTTTGGTGCTGACGGGAGCGCTGGCCAACATGACGCGTGAGGAGGCTGCCGGGGAGATCACGCAGCGCGGCGGCAAGGTCAGCGGCAGCGTTTCGAAAAAAACCGACTACGTGGTGGCGGGCGAGGATGCGGGCTCCAAACTCAAGAAGGCTCGCGAGCTCGGCGTTGCCGTGCTCGATGAGCAGGCGTTCTTGAAATTGCTGCGAGCCTAGCGGGTCCTTGCGGACCCGCTAGGCGAGCGCATCGATCAGAGCTTCTTTGTCTATAGCTTCTTTTCTATTTTGGCGTTTTTCTTCAAATCCTCGACATAGGCCTGCAGTTTCTTGCGAATCACCGAGTTGACAAGCTGCGCCTTGACTTGATCGAACGGCGGCGGAGCGGCCTCGCGGGTGTCCTCGAGCTGAATCACGTGCCAGCCATACTGGGTCTGCACGGGCTCCGGGGTGATTTCGCCTTTCTTCAGGGCTTTGACCGCATCGGCAAACGGCTTGACCATGCGTGGGGTGGTAAACCAGCCCAGGTCGCCGCCAGTCGCCTTGGAGCCGGTGTCGAGGGACTGAGTCTTCGCCAGATCTTGGAACTTCGCGCCGCCCTTGAGCTTCTTGATGATCTGCTCGGCCTGATCCTTGCTCGCGACCAAAATGTGCCGCGCATGATATTCGGTCTTGTCCATCGAGACGACGGCGGTTTCATATTCGGCGTGTAATTGCGCATCCGTGGGTTCTTGGCCTTTCATAATCTTTTGCGATGCCGCGTCGGCGAGCACGCGCATGCGCAACACCTCGAGCTGCGCGGCGGTGTCGAGGTCCTTGTCCAACCCGTCCTTTTCGGCCTGCGCGGCCATGAGCTCCATGCTGATCATCTCGTCCAGCACTTGGTTCTTCTGCTCGGGCGTCAAATCCTGCTGCTTACCCTGAAGCAGGCCCTTCACGTAAATGTCGTATTCGGTGCGCGATATTGCGGTTCCGTTGACGATGGCGACCGGAACAGCCGCCGGCACCGACTTGTCCGCGGCCGCGGGGGCCGCCGGCTGCTGAGTCTTGCCGCACGCCGCCAGCGCGGCAATGGCGAGCACGGTGGACGCGACGGTCCACGGTGTACGAAAAAATTGGCTCATTTGGGTCCTTTAGGCAAAAAAAAGCGACTTTGGCCGAACTGGCCGACGCGCCCGGGGCCGGCAGTTTAAGGCAAATTGCGTCAATTGGCGAAAAAAGCGCTGCGGCAGCGCACTCAATCGGCCGGCGGCAGCGCTTCGATCGCCAGGGCGTGAATCTCGCTTGTCAGCATGTCGGCGAGCGCCGCGTAGACCAGGCGGTGGCGCGCCACGGGGGAAATGCCGCGAAACGCTTCGGCCACGATGCGTATGCGAAAGTGACTCGCTCCCCCGGCCGCTCCGGCATGGCCGGCGTGCCGGTGACTTTCGTCCTCGACTGCGAGCTCCAGGGGCGCAAAACGGGCTATGAGTTGCCGGCGCAGGCGCTGTTCGCGCGCGACGGGAGTCACGGCGGAGCGGCGCCCGATTCGGCGGCCCTGACCCTGCTGTTCAGCCACAGCACCTGGGGGATCATGAACAGCAGCATGGCCGCACTGATGCCGAATACCTTGAAGTTCACCCACGCGCTCTCGGCAAAGTTGCGCGCCACATAGATGTTCGCCGCTGCGAGCAGCGCGAACCAACCCACCCAAAGGATATTGATGAACAGCCAGGCGCGAGCCGAGATGTCCAGCGGCTCCTTGAACACGCTTTCGAGCAGGCGGCGCGCCAGCGGCTGTCTGCCGATGACCATGCTGCCGAGAAAGGCGACGGCGGTAAGCGCGAGCAGCACGGTGGGTTTCCATTGAATGAAGCGTTTGTCGTGCAGCAGCAGGGTTGCCGCGCCCAACGCCAGCACCACCGCGACCGTGATCAGGTGCGTGGTCTTGAAGCTGCCGGCGCTGCAACGGTGCGCGAACAGCACCAGCGTGCAAGTGACCATCAGCGAAGCGGTGGCCCAGTAGATGCCGAACAGTTTGAAAATCAGGAAGAAAACGACGAGCGGCGACCAATCGAGGAACGGTTTCATGCGCGTATCATAGCCCCAAGGATCATGAGTATTTATCTGCAACTGCACCCGGTATCGCCGCAGCGACGCTTCATTCGCCAGGCGGTCGATTGTCTGCGCGGTGGCGGGGTGATCGTATATCCCACCGATTCTTGCTATGCGCTCGGCTGCCACATCGGCGACAAGGCCGCTTTGGAGCGAATACGCACCATTCGCGACACCGACCGCCATCATCATTTTACCCTGGTGTGCCGCGATTTGGCGGACATCGGCCGGTATGCCTTGGTGGATAACTGGCAATACCGTTTGTTGCGCGCCCACACGCCCGGTCCTTACACGTTCCTGCTCAAGGCATCACGCGAGACGCCGCGGCGTTTGCAACACGAGCGGCGCGGCACCATTGGTCTGCGGGTACCCGATCACCCGGTGCCCAAGCTGTTGCTCACCGAGCTGGGCGAGCCGTTGATGAGTTCGACTTTGTTGCTGCCGGGCGAGGAACTGCCGCGCACCGATGCGAAGGAAATCTACGAGCGGCTGCAGCACGGCGTCGATCTGGTGCTCGACGGCGGCAATTGCGGGCTGGTGCCGACTTCGGTGATCGATTTGTCGGGCGACCATGCGGTTGTGGTGCGCGTCGGTCGGGGCGACGTGGCCCCTTTTGCGAGCGCGGCACCCGTATAATAGCCGCCAGACGCGATTCGAATAGCTCGCGTTAATTTTATATAATGAGTATAAGCGTTGGAATTATCTGATTTTCTTTCGAAGATTTCGATCTGGGCAGTCCCGGTTTTATTCGCGATCACCTTGCATGAAGTCGCTCATGGCTGGACCGCCAGATACTTCGGCGATCGGACGGCGGAGCTGCTCGGCCGTCTGAGCCTGAACCCGCTGCGCCATATCGATCCCATCGGCACTGTGCTGGTACCGGGCATTCTGCTGGCGATCGGCGCGCCGCTGATCGGCTGGGCCAAGCCGGTGCCGGTGGCCACCAAGGCGTTGCGCAATCCGCGTCGCGCCGTCGTGTGGGTGTCATTGGCGGGACCGGCGGCCAATCTGCTGATGGCGGCCCTGTGGTGCGGCGTGTTGGGCGCGATCGCCCGGGTGCACGGCAATGCGACGGTCATCGATTGGATCGCACTGATGGCCCAGGCCGGTATATGGATCAACGTGGTGTTGGCGATCTTCAATTTATTGCCGATCCCGCCGCTCGACGGGGGTCGCGTGCTTGCCGGCCTGTTGCCGCCCCGATTGGGCGCTCGATTGGAGAAAATGGAACCGGTGGGGTTGTTCGTGGTGTTGGGCCTGTCCGCGTTGGGAATGTTCGGGTGGTTGTTCGAGCCGGCATATAGAGTGATAGGCCGCCTCATCAACGTCTTGGTCGGAGCGGCGGCATGATTGGAGCCACGCAGAATCGGCGAGTATTGTCCGGCATGAGGCCGAGCGGCATGCTGCACCTCGGCAATTATCACGGTGCCCTCAAGAATTGGATCGAGCTGCAGTACCAGTACGAATGCTATTTCTTCATAGCCGACTGGCATGCGTTGACCACCGGCTACGAGGATACGTCCAAGCTCGAGGAGTACACGTGGGCCATGGTCATCGATTGGCTTGCGGTGGGCCTGAATCCCGGCGTGGCCACGCTGTTCATCCAGTCCAAAGTGCCCGAGCACGCCGAATTGCATTTGCTGCTGTCGATGATCACTCCCCTCGGCTGGCTGGAGCGCGTGCCTTCCTACAAGGATCAGCAGACTCAGCTGGCGGATCGCGATTTGGACACTTACGGGTTCCTCGGCTACCCGTTGCTGCAATCGGCGGATATATTGCTCTACCGGTCCCAGTACGTGCCGGTCGGCGAGGATCAGGTGGCGCATGTGGAGATCACCCGCGAGATCGCGCGGCGCTTCAATCACATCTACGGGCGTGAACCGGAGTTCGAGCAAAAGGCCGAGAAGGCCATCAAGAGCTTGGGTGCGCGCAATTCATCGATGTACCGCACGTTGCGCAAGGAGTACCAGGAAAAAGGCGACGCCGAGGCGCTGGCCAAGGCCCACGCGCTGGTGGAATCGAATGCGCGGCTCACCGTCGCCGATCGCGACCGATTGCTCGGCTATCTGGAGGGAACCGGCATCGCGATCCTGCCGGAGCCCGAGGTGTTGCTCACCGCCACTCCGAAAGTGCCGGGCTTGGACGGACGCAAGATGTCGAAGTCTTACGGCAACACCATCGGGCTGCGTGAAGAGCCGGATTCCGTGGTGAAAAAGCTCAAAGCCATGCAGACCGATCCGGCCCGCATTCGCAGGACCGACCCGGGCGATCCCGAAAAATGTCCGGTATGGGATTTGCATAAAGTTTATTCCCAGACCGACACCCATGCGTGGGTGCAGAAAGGTTGCCGCAGCGCGGGGATCGGCTGCCTGGAGTGCAAGGCGCCGCTGATCGAAAAGATCGTCGAAGAAATCTCCGGGATAACCAAGCGCGCGCAGGAGTTTGAGGAGAATCCTGAACTGGTAAGAGGTATCATCGCGGAGGGGTGTGAGCGCGCGCGCGCAGCGGCGCGCGGCACGATGGATGCGGTGCGTCAAGCCATGTCGATGAACTACCGATGAGACCTGAACTGACGCTGGTGCCGAACGCGCCGGCTGATCCGCCGGCGGCCGTGCCTGATCATGTGCAGGCCGAGATGCCGTTTGCCGTGGTGGAGGGCCAACCCATTACCGAAATGCCGCGTGATCTGTACATCCCGCCGCAGGCACTCGAGGTGTTTCTCGAGGCTTTCGAGGGCCCGCTCGACATGCTGCTGTACCTGATACGGCGCCAAAACCTCGACATCCTCGACATTCCGATCGCCGAAATCACCCGCCAATACATGCGCTACATCGAGTTGATGCAGGTATTGCAATTGGAGTTGGCGGGGGAATACCTGCTGATGGCCGCGACGCTCGCCGAGGTCAAATCGCGCATGCTATTGCCCCGGTTGCACACGGCCGACGTCGCCGATGAGGCGGATCCGCGCGCGGAATTGGTGCGCCGGCTGCAGGAATACGAGCGCTTCAAACGAGCCGCCGAGGGAATCGACCGAATGCCGCGGTTGGAGCGCGATACCTGGGTTGCCTCCGCCGAGCTGGTCGAGCGAAAGGTGGTGCGGATCGAGCCCCGGGTGACGCTGCAGGAAATGCTGGTGGCCTTTCAAGAAGTGCTGTCCCGAAGCGACATGTTCGCGCACCTGCACGTGCAGCGCGAACCGCTCTCGGTAAGGCAGCGTATGACCGACGTGTTGTCGGCCCTGACCACGAGCGCATTCGTGGATTTCGTACGGCTGTTTCGTCCCGAAGAGGGGCGTCGAGGCGTTACCGTGACCTTCGTGGCCATTTTGGAATTGCTGCGCGAAGGATTGATCGAAATGGTTCAATCGGAAGCCTATGGTCCGCTGCACGTGCGCCTGGGTAATCCGGCTCGACACCTGAAACTGGTGGCCGATGACGATGCGGCGAACGACGACCTTGCGAGAACCCAATGAACGATCAATACGTAAGAAATGTGATTGAAGCGGCGCTGCTTGCCGCCGGGCGGCCGCTCCCGGCGGACGAGCTCATCGGTCTGTTTGACGAACGCGATGGATCGAACGCCGATGAGGTACTAGCCGCGCTCGACTCGCTGCGCCATGACTACGAGACCCGGGGGATCGAGCTGGTGGAGGTCGCGAACGGCTATCGAATCCAGATCCGGGCCGCGGTGGCGCAGCCGGTGTCGCGGCTGTGGCAGGAGCGGCCGGCCAAGTATTCGCGCGCGTTGCTCGAGACCTTGGCGCTGGTGGCTTATCGGCAACCGATCACACGCGGTGAAATCGAAGATATTCGCGGCGTGGCGGTGAACCCCAACATCATCAAAACCTTGCTCGAGCGCGGCTGGATTCGCGTCGTCGGCCAGCGCGACGTGCCGGGCAGACCGGAACTGCTGGGGACCACCCGGGAATTTCTGGATTATTTCGGCCTGCAAAGGCTGGACGATCTGCCGACGCTTGCGCAACTGAAGGAACTCGAGGACTTGCGCGTGCAATTGACTCTGCCCGGCGCCGATGCCGCAGATGCGCCGGTCGCAGAGGGCGCGCGGGCTGCCGAGAGCGCGGCAGCCGCGCCTAAAGGCGAGTTTGCCGATGCCGCGGCGGACGAGGAAGACCCGGAGCCGGCCGATGCGGCATTGGCACGGCCGCAAGGGTTGGTCGCCCGCGGCGCGGCAGACGATGCGGATTGATGCGAGCGCGCCCGCCACGCCGGCGGCCGACGCCGCGTAAGGACTCGACGCCCGGCAAGGAGCCGGCGCCCCTCGAGCGAGTGCAAAAGCTGCTGTCGGCGGCGGGTGTGGGCTCGCGGCGCGAAGTGGAGCGCTGGATCCGCGAAGGGCGGCTGCAGGTCAACGGCGCGGTACCGGCGTTGGGTGCGCGGCTCGCGCCTCGCGACCGGATCACCCTCGACGGCCGTCCGGTGCGCCTGCATGCACCTAAGTCCCATGAGTCGCGCGTACTGCTTTATCACCGCTCGCCGGGCGAGACGCTCGATCTGAAGGCGGCGACCGCACGCGCCGCCGAGCATCTGAACCTGCCGCGCTCCTCGGGCCGTTGGCTTGCCGTACAACCCATGCCGCCAGTGGATGGCGGTTTGGAAATTCTGACCGATGATGGATCGTGGGCGCATCGGGTGTCGCGCGGCGTGCATGCGCTCACCGTCGATTACGTGCTGCGCATGCGCGGACCGCTCACCGATCAATTGGTCGAGGAGTTTCGAGCGGCCGAGGATTGCGAAGGAGAGCCGATGAGCGTTTTGCAGGCCGACGCGCAGTACGGCGCGGGTTTCAATCACTGGCTTCATGTCACGGTGCGTGCGACTCGCTCCGCCCAAGTGCGGCATTGGTGGGCCGCGCGCGGCATCATCGTCAGCAGACTCATGCGGGTGCGCTTCGGTCCGGTGCATTTGTCGAGGGAATTGCCGCGCGGGCATTCGCGCGCCATGCTGGCGAGCGAGCGCAACGCATTGATGAACGAGATCGATGCCGCGAAAGCCGCCCACGAGGCGCAATCGCAATCCGAACCGGCTGCGCCCTAGGGGAATACTCCGACAGGCTCCTACCCGCCGGCCTTCGGTTCGGAGGAGGCGAGCAATTCCTTCAGATACTGTTGCCACGCCGCCGCCCAGGTGTGGGTACCGTGTCCGTGGGTCTGGTTCGAGGCGGGCAAGAGCACGAAGCGGCCGTTCTTCAGCCGTTTGATCTCGCGCTCGGCGATGCCGAGCTCCGGCGGATTGACGAAATCATCCGCCGAATTGATCCACATGACCGGCACGCCGATCTTGTCGAGGCCGGCGGAAGGGTCGTAATTGCGCGAGGCGTCGACTTGATAGAGCAAGTCATTCGCATCCAGGTCGTCCAGTTCGCGCTGCATGTATTTTTGCAGGAACTGATCGGCGGCGTCGCGGGTAGGCAGCGCCAGCTGCATTTGGATCGGCGAGCTGCCGGCGATGAGCAGTATGCCGGCCGCGGCGTGCAAAGCGCCCATCGGTTCGCTGCGGTACTCGCCCTGCATCCACTCACGGTCCGAACGAATCGCATCCATGAGCAGATCGCGCCACAGCCGGTTGCGGCCGGCGATTTGCACCGGTAGGCAGGCGAGGGGCATGAGCGCGTCAGCGAAATCGGGATAGCGCTCGCCCCACATCCACGTGTGCATGCAACCCATGGAAGTGCCGATCACCAGCCGTAAATGATCCACCTGCAAGCCCTGCGTCAGCAGCGCCTGCTGCGCGGCCACCATGTCGTCGTAGTCGTATTGCGGAAAGTGCGCGTGCAGGCCGTCACTCGGTTTGCTGGATCCGCCGTGGCCGATGCCGTCCGGCAGGATGATGTAGAAGCGGCTGCTATCCAGCAATTGACCCTTGCCGAACAGGACTCCGGCGAACCGCTCGACGAGAAAGCTGTGCCCCGAACCGCCGGTGCCGTGCAGGATGAGCACCGCATTGTTGACCCGGCCTTGCGCATCGCGGTGCGGTTTGCCGAGCGTCGTGTAATGCAGTCGCAGCTCCGGCAGCGTCTCTCCGGAGGCAAAGCGGAAGTTGGCGACGACATAGTCGCCTTCGGTCGGTTGGAGCGCGAGGTTGGCGGCATCGGCGCGTACGGCGTGCGGAACGAGCCAAAGACATGCCGCCGCCGCGCAATAGGCCGCGGCCAGGGCGATTAGCGAGCTTCGCGGGGTCATCTTGGAGCGCTCCTGCGTTGATTCATTGCGCGTCGAAGTATTCACCGTTGATGCCGCGCCCGTGCGGACCCAGTAAATACAGAAACGGCCCGGCTACCGACGCCGGGCTCGGCAACGTGTTCGGATCCTCCGCCGGATACGCGGCGGCGCGCATGCCGGTGCGCATGCGGCCCGGATTGACGCTGTTCACCCGGATATTCTCTTCGCTTTCGAGCTCCTGGGAGAGCATGCTGCGGACCGACTCCAACCCGCTCTTGGACACCGCATAGGCTCCCCAAAAAGGGCGTTGGTTTTTCACCACGCCGCTGCTGACGAATATTACCGAGGCATCGGTCGAGTTGCGCAGATTAGGCAGCAAGACCTGGGTCAGGATGAAGGGCGCGGTGAGATTCACATGCAGCACGCGGCACCAGGTGGGGACATCGTAGTGCTCCAAAGGCGTGCGGTCGCCCAACAGAGCCGCGGCGTGCACCAGGCCGTCCAACCGGCCGAACTCATCGGCGATGGTCTTGGCCAAATGGTCATAGTCCACCGCCGTCGCGCTCGCCAGATCCAGCTTGGCGATGGCGGGTTGCGGTGCGCCCAGAGCCTCGATTTCATCGTAGATGCCATCGAGCTTGGTGCCGTTGCGTCCCGATAGAATCACGCTGGCACCGGCGCGCGCGCATTCCAGGGAGAGCGCTCGGCCAAAGCCGCCGCTGGCTCCGGTGACCATGATGACACGGCCGCGCAGCACGCCGGGGTCGGGAATGTAATGTTTGGGTATCGGCATGCAGGCTCCGCAATGCGTTAGGGGATGGGACGGCTGCGACCAGATCCGCGTCCTCGATTCCGAAGGCTCTTCAAGAGGGCTCGGAGGGCGTCTCATCGGCGGCCGCGCCGGATTGCGCCGCGTCCGCAATACGCGGTGCGCGCGCCAGCGTTTCAATGTGCTCGATGGGCTCCAGTTCGCGGCTGACGCGCAGCCCGAGCTCCGGAAAGCGGCGCGCCGCCGGCAGCACCTGCTGTTCGAGCGAGCCAACCGCCTTGTTGAACGAGTCGACGCTGTTGCCGAGCGACTTGCCCAGTTTCGCCAGATGGTCGCCGAACACCGCCAGGCGCTTGTAGAGTTCTTCGCCGAGCCGGCGGATTTCCGCGGCATTGTCGGCAAGGACCCCCTGCTTCCATCCGTAGGCGACGGCTTTCAATAGGGCAACCAGGCTGGTGGGTGTGGCCAGCATGACGTTCTGCCGCAGCGCCTCGTCGATCAAGCCGGGATTTTCCTGCAGCGCCGCGGACAGAAATTGATCGCCGGGCAGGAACAGCACCACGAAATCCGGGCTGTGCTCGAACTGCGACCAATATTGCTTGGACGACAATTCGCGCACCCGCGCGCCGACGAGTTGCGCATGCCGCCGCAGCTGCATGGCGCGATCTTCATCGCTTTGCGCTTCCACCGCGGCAAGATACGCCTCGAGCGGCGTCTTCACGTCCACCACGATGTCGCGGCGTTCGGGCATGTGCACGATCATGTCGGGCCGGATCGCACCGCTCTCGGTCGACTGGTGTTGCTGCTCGGTGAAATCCACATGCTCGCTCATCCCGGACAGTTCAACCAGCCGCCTCAAGGTGATCTCGCCCCATTGGCCGCGCACGTCAGGCCGGCGCAGCGCGGTCACCAAATTGCGCGTCTCGCGCGACAACTGGGTTTGTCCGCTCGCCAACGTCTCCATTTGGCTCTTGATGGTGGCAAAGGCATCGATGCGATCGCGTTCGATGCTTTGAATTTGAGCTTCGGTCTTGGCGAGCGCTTCGCGGATCGGCCGCACCATGGATTCTATGGCGGTCTCGCGTTCCTTCAACGCGGCGGATGCGTCCAGCTGCTGGCGCGTCAGCCGCTCGCGCGCCAGTTGCAGAAAAAGCTCGCTGTTGTTCTTGAGGCTGTCCTGGGCGAGTTCGCCGAAGACTGCGCGCAACTGCTCCCGCGCGCGTTCGAGCGCCTGCTCGCGTTCGCTGCGCGCGACCTCTTCGGTCTTGATCTGCGCCTGCAGTGTCGTCAATTCGATCCGCAGCGCCTGTTCGCGCCTGGCGCGCAACAACAGGGCCGCCAGAGCCCCAAGCGCGAATCCGACGATGCCCCCCGCCAGCAATGCCGGCCATAAGCCGCCAAAGCTCATGTGCGCCCGCTGCGGTCGAGCCAACCGAGCAACTCGGCCGGCTGCGCGACCGAACCGTCGCCGCCCCACGACTGCCAATCCTCATCGTCGCCCAGGTAACCGTAGGTCGCCACCAGGGCCGGCATGCCGGCCGCGTGGGCCGCTTGCACGTCACGCTCGGCATCGCCCACATAGATGCAGGCCTCGGCGGTGACGCCGGCCAGCTTCGCCGCATGCAGCATCGGTAGCGGATGCGGCTTGCGTTCGATCACGGTATCCCCGCTGACCACGCATGCGAATCGATCGCGCAGGTCGAGCTGCGCGAGCAGCGGGTCGGTGAGCCACGCCGGTTTGTTGGTGACGACCCCCAAACTCAAGCCGCGGTTCGACAGTTCAGCCAGCACCGATTCCATGCCGCTGAACAGGCGCGTGCGCAGGCCGACGCCCGCGGCGTATATCTGCAGGAATCGGTTCTGCAAGGCCGCGAACCGCTGCGGATCCGCATCCGGAAAGCCGAGATTGATCAAGCGGGTGGAACCATGGCTGACCGAGGGGCGCACCACCTCGAACGCCAGCGGTGCAAGCCCCTGTTCGACGCGCACTGCATTCAGCGCATCGACCATCTCGGGCGCCGTGTCGAGCAACGTGCCGTCCAGATCGAACAGAATCGCGCGCAGCGGCGAGGCCATGTCAGCAGGCGCTCGAGCCGGGTTCGGTTCGGCGGAAATGCGCCAGATAGTTCACGTTGGTATTCGGCGACAGGCGGAATGCCCGGGTCAAGGGGTTGTACGCGATGCCGCAAAGGTCGATGAGTTCGAGGCCGGCGGCTCGTCCCCATCGCGCGAGCTCGGAGGGGCGGATGAATTTCAGGTATTCATGCGTGCCGCGCGGCAAAACTTGCGCAATGTATTCGGCCCCGAGAATCGCCACCGCGAACGCCTGCGGATGGCGATTCAATGTCGATACGATGACGTCGCCCGCAGGCTTCGCCAGAGCGGCGAGAGATTGAAGCGCCGCGGCCGGATCCGGTACATGCTCCAGCATTTCCATGCAAGTGACGGCATCGAACGCGCCGTGCCGCTCGCGGGCGAGATCCTCCACGGCCGCCGTTCGATATCCGACGGGGATTTTCGCCTGCAGCGCGTGCAATTCGGCGACCTCGATCAGGGCGGCGGACAGGTCGATTCCGAGCACGCGCGCACCGGCGCGCGCCATGGATTCGGATAGAATTCCCCCGCCGCAGCCGACATCGAGAACCTGTTTTCCGGGCACCGCAATGGCGCGATCCACATATCGCAGCCGCAGCGGATTGAGTTCATGCAGCATTTTCGACGGGCCGTTCGGATCCCACCAGCTCTGCGCGAGGGCGGTGAATTTGGCTATTTCAGCCGGATCGGCATTTTGCGCGGGCTCAGTCACGTACGGCTCCTGCGCCCGGCCGCGGGCAGGATCCGGCGGGCCTCGACGCTCAAATCGGCGAGAATGGCGGGCATGCCCAAAGTATATCGGCTTATCGGCATTGGCGGCTTAAACTGAAGAGGATCTGTGCTAGAATTAGCCGATGTTGAGACCATGTCTCGCCTCCATTAAACCCGCTTAATTCGTAGCCCGACGGCTCATAGGGACTCTCGCTTATGGCCGAGATCGCACGCGAAATATTGCCCGTAAATCTCGAAGACGAGATGCGGAAGTCCTATCTCGACTACGCAATGAGCGTGATCGTCGGGCGCGCGCTGCCCGACGTGCGCGACGGCTTGAAGCCGGTGCACCGGCGCGTGCTGTACGCGATGCGCGAATTGGGCAACGACTATAACAAAGCGTATAAAAAGAGCGCACGCGTCGTAGGCGATGTGATCGGCAAATATCATCCGCACGGCGACGCCTCGGTCTACGATGCCATCGTGCGCATGGCGCAGCCGTTCTCGATGCGCTACCTGCTGGTCGACGGCCAGGGTAACTTCGGTTCGGTGGACGGCGATCCGCCCGCGGCGATGCGCTACACCGAAGTGCGCATGTCGAAACTGGCCGCGGAGTTGCTTGCCGATATCGACAAGGAAACGGTCGATTTCACTCCCAACTACGACGAATCGGAGAGCGAGCCGGCGGTCCTGCCGACACGCATACCGAATCTGTTGATCAACGGCTCCTCCGGCATTGCGGTCGGCATGGCGACCAATATTCCGCCGCACAACCTGAACGAGATCATCAGCGCGTGCATCGCGCTGATCGAAGATCCGGAAATAACGCTCGCGCAGCTGATGCAGATCGTTCCCGGTCCGGATTTCCCGACCGCCGGCTTGATAAACGGCGCCCAAGAGATCGTCGCCGCATACAAGACCGGCCGCGGCCGCCTGCACGTGCGCGCGCGCACCCATACCGAGGATGTGGGCAAGGGCGATCGCCAGGCGATCATCATCACCGAGCTGCCCTATCAGGTGAACAAGGCCAAGCTGATCGAGCGCATCGCCGATCTGGTGCGCGACAAGCTGATCGAGGGCATCGCTTCGGACGGTTTGCGCGACGAGTCGGACAAGGACGGCATGCGCGTGGTGATCGAGCTGAAGCGCGGCGAAGTGCCCGAGATCCTGCTGAACAATTTGTTCGCGCAGACCACCATGGAAACGGTCTTCGGCATCAACATGGTGGCGCTGGTCGACGGCCAGCCGCGTTTGCTGAGTTTGAAGGAGATGCTCGATGCTTTCCTGCGCCACCGGCGCGAGGTGGTCACCCGGCGCACGGTTTACGAGCTGCGCAAGGCGCGCGAGCGCGGCCACGTGTTGGAAGGCCTGGCAATCGCGCTCGCCAACATCGATGAAATCATTGCGGTGATCAAGGCGTCGCCGTCGCCCGCGGAGGCGAAGGTCGCGTTGGTCTCCAGAGCATGGGGGCCGGGTGCCGTGCCGGATATGCTGGCGCGCGCGGGCGCGATCAGCACTCGCCCCGAAGGCGAGACGGTGCCGCTGGGGATGATCGCGGGGGCGTACCGGCTGACGGAAATTCAGGCGCAGGCGATTTTGGACATGCGCCTGAATCGCCTGACCGGCCTGGAGCAGGACAAAATCATTGCGGAATTTCAGGAGTTGTTGGCGTTGATCCGCGACCTGAGCGACATTCTGGCGCGCCCGGAGCGGTTGCTCGCGGTCATCCGCGGCGAACTCGAGTACATCCGCGACACCTTCGCCGACAAGCGGCGTACCGAGATCATCGTCAATCACGAGGACCTCACGATCGAGGACCTCATATCGCCCGAGGAAGTGGTGGTGACCTTGTCGCACGGCGGCTACGCCAAGGCGCAGCCGGTCTCCACCTACCAGGCGCAGCGTCGCGGAGGGCGCGGCAAGGCGGCGACCAGCGTCAAGGATGAAGATTTCGTCGACAAACTGTTCGTGGCCAATACCCACGACACACTGCTGTGCTTTTCCGACCACGGCAAGCTTTACTGGCTCAAGGTCTATCAGCTGCCGCAGGCGAGCCGGGGTTCGCGCGGCAAGCCGATCGTTAATCTATTGCCGCTTCAGGAAGGCGAGCGCATCAGCGCCATGCTGTCGATCAAGGAATTCGAGGAAGGCAAATTCGTGTTCATGGCGACCAGCTTTGGAACCGTGAAGAAGACCCCGCTTGCCCTGTTTTCACGACCGCGCGCGAGCGGCATCATCGCCGCCGCGCTCGATGAGGGCGACAAGCTGGTCGGCGCCGCAATCACCGACGGCACCAAAGATATCCTGCTGTTCACCAGCGGCGGAAAGTCGATTCGCTTCACTGAGGACGAAGTGCGGCCCATGGGCCGGGAAGCCGCGGGCGTGCGCGGAGTCAAGCTCAGCGGGGATCAGCGGGTCAATGCGCTGATAGTGGCCGAACAGGGCTACATCCTCACAGCGTCCGAAAACGGCTTCGGCAAACTCACCCCGCTCGAGGACTTTCCCCGGCACGGCCGCGGCGGCCAAGGCGTGATCGCGCTGCAGGTTACGAACCGCAATGGCCGCATGATCGGCGCACTGCAGGTCGGTTTGGACGACGAAATCATGCTCATGAGTCAGAGCGGCACGTTGGTGCGCACACCGGTCAAGGACATATCCGTGGTCGGGCGCAATACCCAGGGCGTGCGCCTGATCCGGCTGGAGGAGGGCGACCAACTCTCCGGCTTGGAACGCATCGATGGGCTCGCGGGCGAAGGCGATGGCTCCGACGCTGATGTCACCGATGCCGACGGCTCCGATGGTGCAGCGGCCGCCTCCCCCGACGCGTAAACCGGAATCGGGATGAGGCCCTACAATTTCTCTCCCGGACCGGCCGTGCTGCCGCTGGAAGTGCTGCAGCAGGCCCGCGAGGAACTGCTCGACTGGAACGGCAGCGGCATGTCGGTGATGGAAATCAGCCACCGCGGAGCGGCCTTCATGCGGGTTGCGGCCGAGGCCGAGGAGGATTTGCGCGAGCTGATGGCCGTGCCGAGCGATTACAAGGTCTTGTTCATGCAAGGAGGCGCGTCGGCTCAATTCGCCTTCGTGCCCTTGAATCTCACCACCGCTGCGTCCACGGCCGACTATGTCAACACCGGTCATTGGTCCAAAAAAGCGCTTGCCGAAGCTTGGCGCTATTGCAAGGTGCGGGTGGCCGGGGATGCGGGCGGCGACTATCTACGCGTGCCGCCGCAGAGCGAGCTCAAACTGAACCCGCACGCCGCCTATGTGCATTACACGCCGAACGAGACCATCGGCGGTGTGGAGTTCGGCTATGTTCCGCAGACCGGCGGCGTGCCGCTGGTGGCCGATATGTCCTCGAATATCCTGTCGCGGCCGATCGACGTGTCCCGGTACGGCCTGATTTACGCCGGGGCGCAGAAGAACATCGGTCCGTCGGGTTTGACGGTGGTGATCGTGCACCGGGACCTCATCGGCCGGGCGCGGCCCGAAACGCCGTCGCTGTTCGACTACAAGGCCGTCGCCGATGAGCACTCGATGCTGAATACTCCCCCGACCTTCGCGTGGTACGTGGCGGGACTCGTGTTCAAGTGGCTTAAGAGGAACGGCGGGGTTGCCGCCATGGCCGAACGCAACCGGGCGAAGGCCCGGCTGCTGTACGCGGCCATCGACGGCTCGTCGCTGTATCGCAATACGGTACAGGTCGATTCGCGCTCGCGGATGAACGCCACCTTTACCTTGAAAAAGCCGGAGTTGGATGCGCTTTTCATCGAACAGGCGGCTGCGGCCGGCCTCGCCAATCTTAAGGGCCATCGGGTTCTCGGCGGAATGCGCGCCAGTTTGTACAACGCGATGCCGCTCGCCGGCGTGGAAGCGCTGATCGAGTTCATGCGCGAGTTCGAATTCAAGCACGCGTGAGGTCGCAGCATGGCAAGCCGTAAAGCAAAAACGAGTAAACGAGAAGCTCAAAAGGGCTCCACCGCTGTGCGTGCTTCGAGGGCGCCGGGCGGGACCGCCGCGCTGAGCGGGACACCCGGGGTGCGGCCCACGCATGCCGATCTCGGAGAAATCCGCGAGCGCATCGATTCGATCGATGCGCGCATCCAGGAGTTGCTCAACGAGCGGGCGCGGTTCGCGCAGTTGGTGGGGATCTCCAAGACGGCGAGCGGCAAGGCGGTCGATTTCTATCGCCCCGAGCGCGAGGCGGAGGTGCTTCGAAAGGCGCTCAAACGCAACCGGGGGCCCTTGCGGGACGAAGAGATCGCGCGCTTATTTCGCGAAATCATGTCCGCCTGCCTGGCTCAGCAGGAACCGCTCAAGGTCGCGTTCCTGGGTCCGGAGGGCACTTTCACTCAAGCGGCCGTGCTCAAACACTTCGGCTCCTCGGTGCGGGCGCTGCCGTTGCCGGCGATCGACGAGGTGTTTCACGAGGTAGAGGGCGGCATCGCCGATTTCGGGGTCGTCCCCATCGAAAATTCCAGCGAGGGCACGGTCAATCACACGCTCGATATGTTCCTGGGCTCGCCCCTGAAGATCTGCGGGGAGGTGGAGCTGCGCATCAATCACCACCTGATGGGCCGCATGAGCGCGATCACCGACGTCAGGCGCGTGTGCGCGCACGTGCAGGCGCTGGCCCAATGCCGCGGTTGGCTGGACGAACACCTGCCGGATGTCGAGAGGGTGCCCGTATCGAGCAATGCCGAAGGGGCCCGCCGCGCTCGCGATGAGCGCGCTACGGCGGCCATCGCGAGCAGCGCCGCCGCCGAGATCTACGGGCTGTCGATGCTCGCCAACGATATCGAGGATCGTGCCGACAACACCACCCGGTTTCTGATCGTGGGTCGAAAGCTCTTCAATGCGAGCGGCGCCGACCGCACCACGCTGCTGGTGTCGGCCAGCAAGACCGACGATGCGGGTGCGCTGTTCCGGCTGCTCGAACCGTTGGCCGAGCATCGCATCAACATGACGCGCATCGAATCGCGTCCGTCCCGCAAGCGCAAATGGGACTACGTGTTCTTCATCGACATCGAGGGCCATGTGAGCGATTCGCCCGTGGCGAAGGCGTTGGCCTCCTTGGAGAAGCGGGCTTCGCTGTTCAAGATCCTGGGCTCCTATCCGCGGGCCGTTCTTTGATGCGCAAATTCGACGCGCGACCCGCGCGCCGAGTCTTCGGCACGCTCACCGTGCCCGGCGACAAATCCATTTCGCACCGTGCGCTGATGTTGTCCGGTCTGGCCGAGGGACCCAGCTGCGTCAACGGGTTCCTGCCCAGTGAGGACTGCCTGCGGAGCCTCGCGGCAATGCGCGCCTTGGGCGTGCGAATCGAGCAACCGCACCCCACGGAGGTGCGGATTCACGGAGTCGGATTGCGAGGTTTGAAGGCCGCGCCGCACGCGCTCGACATGGGCAACGCCGGCACGGCCATTCGGTTGTTCACCGGCCTGCTGGCGGCGCAGGCGTTTTCGTCGCGACTGATAGGCGATGAATCGCTGATGAGCCGGCCGATGGAACGCGTTGCGAAACCGCTGCGTGAGATGGGCGCCCTGGTGCGCACCCACGACGGCAAGCCGCCTGTGGACATAGAAGGCGGACGGCGGCTGCACGGCATCGAGTACCGCATGCCGGTGGCAAGTGCGCAGGTGAAGTCGGCCATTCTGCTGGCGGGTCTTTATGCCGACGGCCCTACGACCGTGATTGCGCCCGCGGTGTGCCGCGATCACAGCGAACGCATGCTGTTGAGCTGCGGAGTGCGGCTCGAGAGCCGGGGTTTGAGCACCACGATTCATCCGCCGGAGCGGCTCGCGGCCCAGCAAATCGAGGTCCCCGGGGACTTTTCGTCCGCCGCATTTTTCATCGTGGCGGGTCTTCTGGGCGGCGCCGGGGACGGCTTGCTGCTGCACAATGTGGGACTTAACCCGACCCGCACCGGTTTGCTCGATATTCTGCGCGGCATGGGCGCAGACATCGAAATCCTGAATCTGCGCAACAGCGGCGCCGAACCGGTGGCGGATTTGCGGGTGCGGGCCTCGGCGCTCAAGGGAGTCGCCGTGCCGGCGGCGTTGGTGCCTCTGGCCATCGACGAATTTCCGGTGCTATTCATCGCCGCCGCCTGCGCCGCGGGGCAGACCGTCATCACCGGTGCGGAGGAATTGCGCGTCAAGGAAAGCGATCGAATTGCCGCGATGAGCGCCGGTTTCAAAACCCTCGGGGTCGAACATTGCGTCACGCCCGACGGCATGCGCATCGAGGGCCGCGCGGCGGGCCCGGCCTTCGGGGGCGGCGAGGTCGATGCCCTCGGCGATCATCGAATCGCGATGGCCTTCAGCGTTGCCAGCCTGCGCGCGGCCCAGAGCATCGGGATTCGGGACGTCGCCAACGTGGCGACCTCGTTCCCTGGGTTCGTCGAACTCGCCCGCTCCGTGGGCCTCGATGTTGCGGTATCTTAAGTTTTAAACCCCGTCATGACCGCGGTACCCGTCCTCACCATCGATGGCCCCTCCGGATCCGGCAAGGGGACCGTCAGCCGCGCCGTCGCGATGGCTCTCGGGTGGCGCCTGCTCGATAGCGGTGCGCTGTATCGCTTGGTGGCCCTGGGGGGCCGCCGCGCGGGTATTGCGTTGGACGACGCCACTGCATTAAGTGACCTCGCTCAGCATATCGACATGCGTTTCGGCTCAGGGGAGGCCGGGGAGGAAATCGTATGGCTGGGCGGCCGGGACGTGACCCGCGATATCCGCACCGAGGAGGCGGGCAATGACGCCTCCAAAGTGGCCGCCATCCCCGAAGTGCGCGCCGCGCTGTTGGAGCGGCAGCGGCGGTTCGCCGCATCTCCCGGGCTGGTGGCCGACGGCCGCGATATGGGGACCGTGGTGTTTCCGCTCGCCCCGGTGAAGATTTTCCTGACGGCGAGCCCGGCCGAGCGAGCGCAGAGGCGTCATAAGCAGTTGAAAGAAAAGGGGGTTACTGCTACCCTTGCCGCCCTTTCGCTGGAGATAGCGGAGCGTGATCAGCGCGATATTACGCGCTCCGCCTCGCCTCTTGTCGCAAGCGCGGACGCGATCCTTCTCGATACGACGGGCCTGTCCGTCGACGCGGTGGTTGAGCGCGTTTTAGGTATTGCCCGGAAGCGTCTGTCGCCGGGAGTTTTGTCGGATTAGGTTGCGGCTGATCAGGGATCGATCGCCGTTGTTATCGGTAACCCCTCGTGCACACGGGACTGGTGCCAGGGAAGCGTTTTTATAGAGAGCATATGACAGAAAGTTTTGCGGAATTGTTTGAACAGAGCATCGCGAGTCAGCGGATTCGCCCCGGCACCATCCTCAACGGATTGATCGTCGAAGTCGGACAAGACTACGTCATAGTCAATGTCGGCTTGAAGTCCGAGGCGGTCATTCCCTCCGATCAGTTCAAGAACGAAAAGGGTGAAATCGAGGTCGCCGTCGGCGAGACGGTCGAGGTCGCATTGGACAGCGTCGAGGACGGCTCCGGGGAAACCCGCCTGTCCCGCGAGAAAGCCAAGCGCGCGAGAACCTGGACGCGACTCGAGGCCGCGTTCGAGAAGCAAGAAGTGGTCATCGGCATCATCACCGGTCGGGTCAAAGGCGGATTTACCGTCGAGATCGACAATGTGCGCGCCTTCTTGCCGGGATCCCTGGTCGATGTGCGCCCGGTTCGCGATCCGTCTTATCTTGAAAACAAGCCGCTGGAATTCAAGGTCATCAAGCTCGATCAAAAGCGCAACAACGTCGTGGTGTCGCGCCGTGCGGTGGTTGAGCAGGAATACAGCGCCGAACGTTCCGCGCTGCTCGACAATTTGCAGGAAGGCGCGGTGGTCAAGGGTGTGGTCAAGAATCTCACCGATTACGGCGCTTTCGTCGATTTGGGCGGCATCGATGGATTGCTGCATATCACGGATATGGCATGGAAGCGCGTGAAACACCCCTCCGAGGTGGTCAAGGTCGGTGAAGAGATCGACGTGCGTATTCTCAAGTTCGATCGCGAGCGTCAGCGCGTCTCCCTGGGATTGAAGCAGTTGGGCGCCGATCCGTGGCAGAACATCGCACGGCGGTATCCCGCCAACACGCGCCTGTTCGGCAAGGTGACCAACATCGCCGACTACGGCTGCTTCGTGGAAATAGAGGAAGGCGTGGAAGGCCTGGTGCACGTCTCGGAAATGGATTGGACCAACAAGAACGTGAATCCGGCGAAAGTGGTGCACGTCGGCCAGGAGGTCGAGGTCATGGTTCTCGACATCGACGAAGAGCGCCGCCGCATAAGCCTCGGGGTCAAGCAATGCAAGACCAACCCGTGGAAGGAGTTCGCTGAGAACTACAACCGCGGCGACAAGGTGAGCGGTCAAATCAAATCGATCACCGACTTCGGCATATTCATCGGGCTCCCCGGCGGCATCGACGGTTTGGTGCATTTATCGGATATCTCCTGGGATATGCCCGGCGAGGAAGCCGTGCGCAGCTACCAAAAAGGGCAGCAGGTTGATGCGATGGTGCTTTCGATCGATCCGGAACGCGAACGGATCAGCTTGGGCATCAAACAACTTGCCAAGGACCCCTTCTCCGCCTACATCGCCGAGCACCCGAAAGGCAGCGTGGTGCACGGCGTGGTGCGCGAAGTCGATGCGAAGGGCGCCATCATCGATCTCGGCAACGGGGTCGATGGTCAGCTGCGCGCCTCCGAGCTGTCGCGCGACCGCGTCGAGGACGCGCGCCTGCTGCTCAAAGTCGGCGAGGAAGTGGAGGCCAAATTCACCGGCGTGGATCGCAAGGGCCGCACCATTTCGCTGTCGATCAAGGCGAAGGATATTCACGAAGAGCAGGAGGCCATGCAGAATTACCGGACCGATTCGCCCACCGGGACCAGCCTGGGGGATCTTCTCAAAGAGCAAATCTCAGGTCAGGATTGAGGACTGAAGGCAGCCCGGCGGCCATGGCGGCCGCCGAGCTGCGTTCCAACGTATGTCTAGTGATGCCCACGGATCGATAATGACGAAATCGGAACTCATTGAGATCATTTCGGCCAAACAAAAGCATCTTCCGGCGAAGGATGTGGAGCTCGCCGTGAAGCAATTGCTGGAAATCATGAGCGATGCGCTGGCCACCGGTGAAAGGATAGAGATCCGCGGCTTCGGCAGCTTCTCGCTGCACTTTCGTCCTCCGCGACAGGGCCGCAACCCGAAGACCGGTGAGGCGGTGGCGCTTGCAGGCAAACATGTGCCGCACTTCAAGCCGGGCAAAGACCTGCGCGAGCGCGTCAACGACGGTGCAGATCAACCGATCCGCGATTGAGCCGGTGCGCTGACTCGGCCCCGACCGCATGCCCGAGATCTCGTTGCTGGGTTGGTTCGCCGTTCTGGCGGCATTGATCGTGGGCATTCTCGCCGGCCATTTCGGCTGGGGCCGACGCTGGCGCGGACCGTTCGGCAAGCTGCACCCGGACTATCTCACCGGCCTTGATTACCTCGTCACCGAGCAGCCCGATCGGGCGCTCGACATGTTCCTGAAGCTGATGGATGCGAATGCCGACACCATCGAAACTCACTTCGCGCTAGGTTCCTTGTATCGGCGGCGCGGCGAAGTCGAGCGCGCGATTCGCATTCACCAGACTCTTCTGGCGCGCGAGGATCTCGCACCCGAACACCGCGAGCAGGCGCTGCTCGCTCTGGCGCAGGATTACCTGCGTTCGGGTCTGCTCGATCGAGCAGAGGAGCTGTTCCAGCAAGTCAGCGAGGTGCCGCGGCTGCGCGCCATCGCACTCGAGTCGCTGCGCGGTGTCTATGAACGTCAGCACGAGTGGCAGCAAGCGCTTGATACCTACCGGCAGCTGGCGCGCATCAAGGCTGCGCCGCCCAAATTCGTGGCCGCTCATTATCTGTGCGAGCTCGCCAGCCTGGCGCTCGAGCGCGGCGAGAGCAGCGAAGCACGGAGCCTGTTGCGCATGGCGCGGCAAGAAGTAGCGCCATTTCCGCGCGCCGCCGTACTGCGCGCCCAGATCGCCGAGCGCGACGCAGAGCCGGAATTGGCGACGCGCCTGCTGCGCGGCGCATTGAACGAGGCGCCGAAGCTCCTGCAGGATGAGCTGCCGCATTTGTTGAGACTGGTGGGTCCCGAGCGTCGCGATCTGGTGCTGGGAGAGCTGGTGGCGCTCGCCGAATCGCGTCATGTCGACGAGTTGAAGCGTTTGGCATTCGCCGCGATCGCGGCCGATTTGGCCACCGCCGCACCGCTGCGGCCGGTGATCGAGACGGTGTTCAAGACCGATGCGACTCTGAATGCCGTATGGCAGGCGGCTGGAGGGCAATTCGAGCGCATCGCCCTGGAGGTCGGCGCTTTGCTGTCGCAGGCCGAGAAATATCGCTGCGGCGAGTGTGGCTTTGCGGGACGAAACTTCTACTGGCATTGTCCGGCCTGCCAGTCCTGGGACAGCTCTGAGTCGTACGCCATCGTAAAACTGCGCTGAAAATCCGTTATGATTTCGCCATGAACACTAAAGCGGTAAACACCTGTGTATTTCCCGTCGCCGGGCGCGGCACGAGATTCCTTCCGGTCACCAAGGCGAGTCCGAAGGAAATGCTGCCGATCGTCGACAAGCCGCTCATCCAATACGCCGTGGATGAGGCGCTATCCGCGGGTGCCGAGACGCTGATTTTCATCACCGGCAGTTCCAAGCGGGCGATCGAGGATCATTTCGACAGCAACCCGGAGCTCGAGGCCGTGCTGCAGGCGCAGGGCAAGCAGGATCTGCTCGATACGCTGAGAGGCATTCTGCCGAGCTGGGCGACCTGCGTGTATATCCGCCAACCGGCCCCGTTGGGATTGGGGCACGCGGTGTTGTGCGCCCGGCCGGTGGTCGGCGAGGCTCCCTTCATGGTGCATCTCGCGGACGATTTGATCGACGCCGCGGTGCCGTGCCTGAAGCAGATGACGGAAGTATTTTCGACCCATGGCGGCAGCGTGCTCGGCGTACAGACGGTGCCGAAGCAGGACACGGACAAGTACGGCATCGTGACCCTGGAGCGGCAGATCGCCGCGCGCTTGGGAAAAATCTCGCACATCGTGGAGAAACCGAAGCCGGACAAGGCTGCGTCCACCCTGGCCGTGGTCGGCCGGTATCTATTGAGCGCCGGCATATTTGAAGATCTGGCGAAGATCGGCCAGGGCGCGGGTGGCGAAATTCAGCTGACCGACGGCATTGCGCGTCTGATGCAGCGTGAATCGGTATACGCATTCGAATTCGCGGGCAAGCGCTACGACTGCGGCAGCAAGCTCGGATACCTGCAGGCGACCGTGGAATACGGACTCAAGCACTCGAACTTGGGCGCCGACTTCGCGGCGTATCTCAAGGACTTGACGCAGAAGCTCTGATCTGCGGTTGCCACCGCTTGGTTAAACCTTTGGTCACCATTGCGGCATATCTGCCTGTTCCTGGGTAAACCGCCTCTTCACGACCGACCTCACCCGGGGTTAGATTCTAGACCGAAACGCTACTCAATACAGGGGGACGTCGGAGGTTCGCGCTCGCGGAATGCAGGGTCTTCGGCTATTCTGATATCGATTGCTCCCCGCACTTGGCTTCGATGAGGAAACCAGTCGATGACACGAGCCGCTACCGGCGGTGCACGCACCTACAACGCAGTCGCGAAGATCCTGCACTGGTCGATTGCGGTGCTCATCGTGGTTCAACTCGGGATTGGTTGGACGATGCCGGAGATCCACAAGGACACGCGCCCGGACGGCGAGATTGGTTGGCACCTCGCGATCGGTGTTTTCATCGTGCTGCTCGTTGCCGCGCGGGTGGTGTGGCGCGCGGTGCGTCCCCCAACCGGCACCGACAGCGATCGCGGCGCGATGCGGCGCCTCGCGTCCGCGACGCACATTCTTCTGTATCTTCTGATGATAGTAGTCCCGGTTCTGGGTTGGGCGAACGCGGGTTCCCGCGACTGGGTGGTGGGTATCGGCCCGCTGCATCTGCCGCGCATCATGGCGGCGGGCTCAAAGCTCGGACACGAGTTGGGCGATATCCACGGGGACCTCGCCATAGTGCTCGCCGTCACGATCGCGCTGCACGTGGCGGCGGGTGTCTACCATCAGTTCATCCGCAAGGACGACACGCTTCTGCGAATGATGTGAGTGTGCCCAGGATCGCCTAGTGTGTGCGTCCGCTGCGTTGCTGCCCCTGATATCGATGACCTGCGTTCGAGTTGCGGCGCGAATCGCGCCGATCCGCTCCCCGATTGCCGTGCGAGTTTCCCGCATGGTGGGCCGGCCGGCCCTGCACCTGCGCCGGACGATTCCCGGGGGTCGCAGGCGGTGCCTCCACGATTTTGAATGCCGGTGTTTGAACGGTGGGAATACTGCGGCGCAGTACCCGCTCGATATCGCGCAGCAGGCCGTTTTCTTCGGCCGACACCAGTGAAATCGCCTCGCCGGCAGCGCCTGCGCGGCCGGTGCGCCCGATCCGATGCACATAGTCCTCGGGCACGTTCGGCAACTCGTAATTGACCACCTGCGGCAACTCCTTGATGTCGAGGCCGCGGGCGGCCACTTCGGTGGCAACCAGCGCAGTGACCTGCCCGCGCTTGAACATGTCGAGCGCTTTGACTCGCGCGGCTTGGCTCTTGTTGCCGTGAATCGCCGCGGCACTGATTCCCGCGCCCTCGAGCTGCTGCGTGAGGCGGTTGGCGCCATGCTTGGTGCGCGTGAAAATGAGCACTTGGTGCCATTGCCCTTCTTGAATCAGATGCACCAATAAGTGTCTCTTCTGTTCCTTTTGCACCCGGTAGGCGCGCTGCTCGACCAGTTCGATGGGCGCGTTGCGCGGTGCGACCTGAATCGACAGCGGCTCGTGCAGCAGCCGTTCCGCGAGCGTACGAATATCGTCGGAATAGGTCGCCGAGAACAGCAGGTTCTGGCGCTTCGCGGGCAGCAGCTTGATGACGCGCCGGATGTCGGGAATGAAGCCCATGTCGAGCATGCGATCGGCTTCGTCGAGCACGAACACCTGCACTTTGGACAAATCCACCGCACGCTGCTGCGCCAGATCGAGCAATCGGCCGGGTGTCGCGACCAGGATGTCGCAGCCGCTTCGCAGCGAGCTGATTTGCGGGTTGATGTTCACGCCGCCGAATACCTGGATCACGCGAAGGTGCAGATGCTTGCCGTAATCGCGCGCGCTTTCGGCGACCTGTGCGGCGAGCTCGCGAGTGGGGGTGAGCACGAGCGCACGCGGTGCACGGATCGATCCCTGCGCCGCATCGGCAACCAGCCGCTGCAATATGGGGAGTACGAAACCGGCGGTTTTGCCGGTGCCGGTTTGCGCGCCTGCCAGCACGTCGCGGCCGGCGAGAACTGCGGGGATCGCTTGTGCCTGGATGGGCGTGGGCGAGTCGTAGCCTTTATCGGCGACAGCACGCAGCAATTCGGGCAATAGCCCGAGATCGGAAAATGACATTAATAAATCCTTGAATAAATTTGGACTCGCACGACAGAGCCTTGAGCTCCGCAGCGGCCAGCAGCGAGGGGGTTAAATGAACGGAGTGCGTCGAAGACGGACCGCGAGCTAGGGTGGCACTGACCGAGCGCCTACCTGAATCAGCTGCGCGCATAGTACAGTGTGCCGCGCTCGCCGTCCAGCCGAACAGCCGTGGAGCGGCAGGTCAATCGAACTCAATCGGCGGTTCCGGAGGGGCCGGCGGGCGGCGCAGTGACCGCAGGCGTCACGGCCTGTGCGGCGATCTTTTCCTTGCGCCGAGCCGCCAGAATTTCCTCGGTATAGCCATTGGGCTGCGTGCGGCCCTTGAACACGAGATCGCAGGCGGCTTGGAAAGCGATGTTGCGTTGCGCATCGCGGCTCATCGGCCTGTACGCCGGGTCGTCGGCATTCTGGCGGTCGACGACAGCCGCCATGCGGTGCAAGGCCGCGAGAACCTGTTCTTCGGAACATATGCCGTGATGCAGCCAGTTGGCGACGTGCTGGCTGGAAATGCGCAGGGTGGCGCGATCTTCCATGAGCGCGACGTTGTAGAAATCCGGCACCTTCGAGCAGCCGATGCCGAAGTCGATCCAGCGGACCACGTAGCCGAGAATGCTCTGCAGGTTGTTGTGCAGTTCCTCTTCGATCTCGGCGACGCTCCAATGCGGATTGGATTCAAGCGACGGCCTCAGTATGTCGTCGACTGATGCTCGCCTGCGCGCCGATAGTTTCGCCTGCACCGCCGCCACGTCGACCTGGTGGTAGTGCAAGGCATGCAGCGTCGCGGCGGTGGGCGAGGGCACCCAGGCCGTGTTCGCACCGGCCAGCGGATGGGCGATCTTGGTTTTGAGCATGTCCGACATGAGATCGGGCATCGCCCACATCCCCTTGCCGATTTGCGCGTGACCGGGCAGGCCGCAGACGAGTCCGACATCGACGTTGTGCCGTTCGTAGGCATCGAGCCAAAGGGCCTTTTTAAAATCGCCCTTGCGCGGCACGGGCGCGGCTTCCATCGAGGTGTGTATTTCATCCCCGGTTCGATCCAGGAACCCGGTATTGATGAACACCACCCGCTCACGGACGGCGCGAATGCATTCGGTGAGGTTGACGCTGGTACGGCGCTCTTCGTCCATGACCCCGATCTTCAGGGTGTGCCTCGGCAGCGCCAATAAATCCTCGACTTCGGCGAATAACCGATCCGCGAAGGCCGCTTCTTCGGGCCCGTGTATCTTGGGTTTGACGATGTACACCGAATCGGTGCGCGAATTTCTCACATCACCGGGGGCGCGCATATCGTGCAGGGCAATCAACGAGGTCACCGCTGCGTCGATGAAGGTCTCGGGAATGGGCGCGCCGTGCAGGGTGATCGCATCACAGAGCATGTGGTGCCCGACGTTGCGCACCAGCATGAGACTGCGGCCGGGCAGCACCAGTTCGGCTCCCGAGGGCGTGCGATAGCGGCGGTCCTGGTTCAAGCGTCGCAGCACTGATCGATTCGCCTTGTCGACCTGCGCTTGCAGCGTTCCGCGCATCAGACCCAGCCAATTGCGATACACGAGCACCTTGTCGTCGGTGGTGACCGCAGCGACCGAATCCTCGCAGTCTTGAATCGTGGTGACGGCGGATTCAAGCACGACGTCGCTCAGACCGGCGGCATCATTGCGGCCGATGGGGTGTCCGCGATCGATGCACAGCTCCACGTGCAGACCGTGATGCTTGAGCAATATCAGCGACGGCGATTCGGGCGCGCCCTGAAATCCCATCCATGCGCTCGGATCCTTCAGCAGACCGGCGCCGCCCTGCTTGAGACCAACCTCGAGTCCGCGGGCCGAAATACGGTAGGCGACCGCATCGCGGTGACTGCCATCCTTCAGAGGAAAGTGCTCGTCCAGGAAGCCGCGTACAAAGCCAACGACCTTTGCGCCGCGCCGCGGGTTGAAGCCGGCGCCGCGGCCGGCGCCATCGTTGTCCGGCAGCGCATCGGTCCCATAGAGAGCGTCGTACAGGCTGCCCCAACGAGCATTGGCCGCATTCAAGGCGTAGCGTGCATTGTTGATGGGCACGACCAGCTGAGGGCCCGACAGGTGAGAGATTTCAGGGTCGACGTTGGCGGTCGTGACGCGGACCGGCCCCTGCTCCGGCACCAGATAACCGATTTGCAGCAAAAACGCGCGATAGCTCGCAGGGTCGAATGCCGCGCCCGGGTGTTCGCGATGCCAAGCGTCGATCTGCGCTTGGAGCTGGTCGCGTCGCCGCATGAGCGCGGCATTTTGCGGAGCCAAACGGCTCGCCAGGGCGGCGAAACCATGCCAAAAATCCTCTGCCGCCACGCCGGTTCCGGGGAGTGCCTCGCCAACCACGAAATCGTAGAGGCGCCGGTCGATCTGGATGCGATCCACGCAAATGGTTTCTGGCATGAAGGAATTCCTGAGTATCGGCAATCGCGAGGCGCCCGGATCGGTTCAAATTATCCACGCGGTCGATGTGTTAATCTCGCGTCAAATCAAGTGCACGTCTTTCACTGTGCATATTCAACGTTCGGCGCGGCTGCTTCAAGATGAGTTTACTGGTTCGAATCAATGCGGCAATGGGCGTCGTGTTCATCGGCGCGGCATTCATCGCAGGGTATTGATGCTGGTCCATTCTCGAGGCCAACGCTCGCCGGGAAGTGCTTGCCGAAGCCGGGTTGATGATGGACAGCGCCTTGGTTACGCGGGCTTACACGGCAAACGAAATCCTGCCGTTGCTCGAGCAGCGGGTGCAGGAATCCTTTCCCCCGCAAAGCATTCCCTTTTACGCGCGGTCGGCGCTCATGGGCTCAGCGCCGTTGAGTTGCGGCAGCGCGCCTGCGGCTCTTTTGGGTTCCAGGTTCCGGCCTTTGGCGGAGCCGTTAAGCGGTTCGGCGAGCAACCGCCGATTTTCGATTTCGTGACGGTGCAGAAATCCTCGAATATGTTCAATTGTGACAGTA
>DAINPA010000010.1:0-3126 GCA_036743675.1 Steroidobacteraceae bacterium | reverse complement strand
AACGATTATAACTAATTGTATTATAAATAATAATTTGTCATCCCTTAGAACCCGATCGGTTGAACCGTGAGGCGGCGGCAGCGGAAGTTTCAAGGAGACGACATCAGAATCCGTGCGACGGGGGCCTCCCTTAGAGGGCGCCTATTGAGCCGCTAACCCGGCCGAGCGGCTATGATGGGCGGGGGTAGTTGCTCGGACCGGTGCTTTGATCGCATAGCTCCGGCCGACGCCAGAGGGTCAGTAGGCTTGGCCATGATCCGAAGGCAGCTTTGTTAGCAATATCAAGAGCGTTGCTATGCCTTGAGGCCGGCGACGCCGGCAATCAAGAGACAACAAAATGCGCCAGTCAAAAGCAGAAAGTTTGCGCCTCAGCCGCCGATATTTGGATTTGATCGGGGGGCAGCAGATGTCCCTCAGAGAGAAACAGGCGTTTATCGCCGAGACGGTCGAGGCATACGAGAAGCACGTCAACCGTGGCTTCATCTCCTATCGCAAGTCCGTCACCGAAGCCGGTCAGTTCGCAGCGCTTGAATGGTCCGGTCATGGCTCCTTGCTGCAGGATCTCTTGGGCAGGGAGTACATCGACTGCCTGGGGGCTACGGCATCTTCAGCGCGGGCATCAATCACCCGCGCATCGTCAAGGCGGTGCAGGACCAGATGGGGCGCATGGCGCTCAACAGTCAGGAGCTCCTCGAGCCGTGGCGAGCGGGACTCGCGCGCCTTCTCGCCGCGGTGACACCGGGAGAGCTGGGGTGCTGCTTTTTCATCAACAACGGCACCGACGCCATCGAAGGCGCGATCAAGCTGGCGCGTCTTTACAGCAAGCGCAATACGTTTCTCTCGACGCTCGGCGGGTTTCACGGCAAGTCGATGGGATCGCTGTCGCTGATGGGGAAGGCGTCATTTCGGGAGCCCTTCATCGGCGGTCTGCAGGATGTGCGCTTTGCGCCCTATGGCGATGCGGTTGCGTTGGAGCATGAATTCGCGAAGGCCGAGGCGGTGGGCACGCCGATCGCCGCATTCGTGGTCGAGCCGGTGCAGGGTGAAGCGGGCGCCGTAGTGCCTCCGGAGGATTACCTGCCGCGGGTCCGCGAGCTGTGCACCCGCTACGGCGCGCTGCTCATCGCCGATGAGATTCAGACCGGCATGGGACGGACCGGAAAGCTTTGGGGGGTCGACCACTGGAACGTGGTGCCGGACATCATGTGCTTGGGTAAATCCATCGGCGGAGGAGTCATGCCGCTATCGGCGTTCATCTCGACTCCGCAGATCTGGGAAGTACTCATTCCGAATCCGATTCTGCATTCGACCACCTTCGGCGGAAACCCGATTGCCTGTGCCGCGGGAATCGCGGCCATCGACGTCACGCTCGATGAGGATCTGCCCGGTCAAGCCGCCGCCAAGGGAGAGCTGTTGCTGCGGGAACTCGGCGCCTTGCAAAAAAAATATCCGAGCGTTCTGCGCGGCGTGCGCGGCAAGGGGTTGCTCATCGGACTGGAGTTCCCATCGGACGCGGTCGGCTACCAGTGTGCCGGCGCGCTGTTCCGGCGCGCGGTCCTGGTCGCGGGGACGTATTCCAAAGCGCGAACCATTCGGATCGAGCCGCCCTTGGGAATTCCGATGGCGCTTCTGCGCGAATTGCTCAATCGACTGGAGGATTCGCTTCAAGAGATCGCGCCGCGCTGCAGGACCGCTTCGAGCGCCTGCAGTTCGCTGGTGGACGCCATTGAATGAGCGGGGCGCAAGACCCGCGCAACGCGGCTTCTAGATTATCTGGTGAACGGCGCCGTCATCGCGCTTGCTTATGGGATCGACGAGGATGGCGAGGTGTTCGAAATCCTCGAGCAGGCCTGCCCGGAGCGGCAGGTGGTGCCGGTCAAGGTGGAGACTTTGTGTCGCGAGGGCGGCGGCATTCACTGCATCACGCAGCAGGAGCCTCTCGGCATCGCCGCGGGCTAGCAAACGGATCCGTCTCCCACGATGGCTCCTTATTGGTCGGACAATCGCCGGCCTCGAATCCTAATTGCGGTCTTTGCGTTGTGAGTGCGCGTGCTAGGCTAAAGGCATGAATTTTTCGAGATGCGGAAGAAATTGATGCTGCAGAATTGGTGTGGCGGCTCAACGGCGGCATTAATGGCTTTGCTGGCACTCGGCAGCGTGCCCCACGCGCAGGCCGCGCAATATGTCGTTCCGAGCAGCGGCGATGCCGTGATCGGTGAGGACCAGACCGTCGAAACCGTCTATGAGGACACGCTCTACGACCTCGCGCGAACCTATGGTCTCGGCTCCGAGGAACTGATTCGGGTCAATGCCGATATCGATCCCTGGCTACCCGGAGCCGGCAAAAAAGTCATGGTTCCGGGCCGTCATATCCTGCCTCCCGGACCGCGTGAGGGCATCGTCGTCAACCTGCCCGAACACAGGCTCTATTACTATCCGAAGCCCCAGCGCGGCGGCCCCCAATTGGTCGTCACTTACCCGGTCAGCATCGGCAAGATGGATTGGCGCACGCCGCTCGGGCTCACCCGCGTCATGGCGAAGCAGAAGGATCCGACGTGGTATCCGCCGGAATCGGTGCGACAGGAGCACCTCAAGGACGGCGATCCATTGCCGGCGAGCGTGCCGCCGGGGCCTAACAATCCCCTGGGAAACTATGCCCTGCGCCTGGCCGCGGGCAAGGGCACCTACCTCATCCATGGCACGAATAACCCGATCGCCGTAGGCCTTGCGGTGACGCACGGCTGTATCCGCATGTATCCGGAAGACGTGGCGGCGCTGTTTCCGTTGATTTCCGTAGGAACGCCGGTGCGCCTGATCAATGAGCCGGTGAAGGTGGCTTGGGTCGATGGCGAGTTGCTGCTCGAAGCGCATCCGCCAATCGATGCGCAGGGACAAAGTATCGAGCCGAATCTGGATCAGTTCTCCGATTTGCTGCGCGCCGCGGTGGGCGACAGTACGCTCGCAATTCATTGGGACTACGCACGCGAAGTATTGCAGAAGGCCGATGGCGTCATCGCCACGGTTGGCCTCGATGCCGATATGACGGCCATTCTTGGTCCCCAGCAAGGGGTCGCCGATGTCGCCAAGTGATCCGGCCCATCGGCGGAGTATGTGGCCCGGGACGGA
>DAINPA010000009.1:0-45549 GCA_036743675.1 Steroidobacteraceae bacterium | reverse complement strand
AGGCCAGGAGCTCGACCAGCATTTCGATGCGCGTGAACAGGTTCTCCTCGGTGCGCGCGTCGTGAGTGAACCGCAGCTTGAGGGGACCGTCGAGCCGGTAATCCTTGGGGCGGGTTTGGATCAGCTTCAGAATGCGCTGCGCATCGATCTTGTTGTGCTCGTCGAAGACGATGTAGCCGCCGACGGCTCCCGCGTCGATCTTTCGCATGCCGAGTTCGGCGGCACGCAGCTTGATTTGGGTGGTGCGAAACAACGATTGCGTATACGGCGGCAACGGCCCGAAACGATCGATCAACTCGACTTTCAATTCATCGAGTTCCTCGCGCGATGCGGTACCGGCTATTCGCTTGTACAGCACTAAACGCAAGTGCACGTCGGGTACGTAGTCTTCGGGAATCAGCGCCGGCAAATGCAACTCGACCTCGGGACCGGCGTCGAGCGGCTTGTCCAGATCCGGCTGCTTTCCGGATTTCAGGGAGGCGACCGCCCGCTCCAATAGCTCCATGTAGAGGTTATAGCCGATCTCCTGGATCTGGCCGCTCTGCTCGTCGCCCAGCAGCTCGCCGGCGCCGCGAATTTCCAAATCGTGGGTCGCCAGGGTGAATCCGGCGCCGAGCTCTTCCAGCGATTCCAACGCCTCGAGCCGCTTGAGCGCATCGGCGGTCATCGCCTTATGCGGCGGCGTAATCAAATACGCGTAGGCGCGGTGATGCGAGCGGCCTACGCGCCCGCGCAATTGGTGGATTTGCGCCAAACCGAATCGATCGGCGCGGTCGATGATGATGGTGTTTGCGGTCGGCACGTCGATTCCGCTCTCGATGATCGTGGTGCACACGAGAACATTGAACCGGCGATGATAAAAATCGAGCATCAGTTGCTCGAGATCGCGCTCGCGCATCTGGCCATGGCCGACGGCGACAGTGGCCTCGGGCACGAGCTCGCGAAGCGACTGGGCGCTCTTCTCGATGGTCTCGATGGTATTGTGAACGTAATAGATCTGCCCGCCGCGGCGAATCTCGCGCGCCAGAGCTTCGCGCACGACCGTTTCGTTCCATTCCATGACGAAGGTCTTCACGGCCAAACGTTCGGCCGGCGGCGTCGTAATCAGCGACAAATCCCGCAGACCTCCCATGGCCATGTTGAGCGTTCGCGGTATCGGCGTTGCGGTCAGCGTCAGGACATCGACTTCGGCGCGCAGCGCCTTGAGTTTTTCCTTGTCGCGCACGCCGAAGCGGTGCTCTTCGTCGATGACCACCAGCCCCAGATCCTTGAATCGAACCTTGCCCTGTAACAGGCGTTGTGTGGCGATGACGATATCCACGGAGCCGGAGGCGATGCCGTCGATGAGCGCGGCGGCTTCCTTGTTGGTGCGAAAGCGCGACAGGCTTTCGACGCGCACCGGCCAATCGGCGAACCGGTCGCTGAACGTCGTGTGGTGCTGCTGGGCAAGCAGCGTCGTCGGCACCAATACGGCCACCTGCTTGCCCGCCTGAACCGCCACGAACGCGGCGCGCAGAGCCACTTCGGTTTTACCGAAGCCCACGTCCCCGCATATGAGGCGATCCATCGGTTTTGCCGACTTCAAGTCGAGCAGCACCTGGTCGATGGCGGCGGCCTGATCGGCGGTCTCTTCGAAGGGAAATCCGGCTTGGAATGCCCGATACTCGGCCTCTCCCGCCTGCATCGGCGTGCCCGCGCGAGCCGCCCGGCGCGAGTAAAGATCCAGCAACTCGACCGCCACGTCGCGTATGCGTTGCGCCGCCTTGCGCCGCGCCTTCTGCCACTGCTCGCCGCCGAGTTTGTGCAGCGGCGCGGTTTCGGCGGGCGCACCGGTGTAGCGCGAAACGAGGTGCAGCGCCTGCACCGGTACGTAAAGCTTGTCCCCATCGGCGTATTCGAGCACCAGAAACTCGCCCGTGTAGCCGGCGACGTCCATGGTCTTAAGACCTTGATAGCGCCCGACCCCGTAGCTTTCGTGCACCACCGGGGCGCCGGCACGCAGATCCGATAGCTCCCTGAGTATCTTCGCCGGATCGCGCTCGGTGCGCCGCCGCCTGCGCTCCTGCCGGGCGCGATCTCCGAACAATTGCGATTCGGTGAGTATCTCCAGCGCGGGGGATTCCAGGCGCAGCGCCGATACGGCCGCCGACACGGTGACGCCGAATTTCAAATCGCTCGAAACGAAGCTCGCGAGATCCTTGAATACCTGCGCTTGAATGCCGCGGCCGCGCAGCAGATCGAGCAGCAGTTCGCGGCGGCCTGCCGATTCGGCGGCGAGCAGCACGCGAGCTTGGCTTGCCGCCAGATGCGCCGCAAGCTCGGCCGCCGGCTCATCGGCGCGCGGGTCGATGCGAACCGCCGCCGGCGCAATGCTCGCAAAGTTCTGCACCGGCCCCCGCGTTTCGGGCGGCCACTCGAAGGAGCGCAATTGCACCTTCGGGCGGGCGGCGAACTCGCCGCGGAATTCCTCTGGCGTCAAATAAAGTTCCGCCGGGTCGAGGATCGGCCGGTGCCGGTCGTGGCGCAGCTGTTCGTGTCTCTCCGCGATGCCAGGCCATAGATCGTCGACCAGGGAGCTGGCTTCGTGAATGTCGACCAATACGCTGTTTGGCGGCAGATACTCGAACAGATGCGAGGTCCGATCGAAGAAAAGCGGCAGGAAATATTCGAGTCCGCCCGGAGCGTGGCCCAAGCTCACGTCGCGGTACACGGCTTGCTCCGCGAGGTCGCCGGGAAACCGCAGGCGATAGCGGCGGCGGAATTCACGTACGGCATCGCTATGGAGCGGTGTCTCGCGTGCCGGCAGCAGCTGAATGCGCTGCAACTTGTCGGCGGATCGCTGGCTGTCCGGATCGAACCGCCGGATGCTGTCGACTTCGCGGTCGAGCATGTCGATGCGATAGGGCGATTCGGAGCCCATCGGGAACACATCGAGCAGGGAGCCGCGAACCGCAAACTCGCCGTGGGCGACCACCTGGGTCACGGCCGCGTAGCCGGCCATCGCCAATTGAGCACGCAGCGCGTTGAGGTCGAGCGTCTCCCCGACATGCACCTTCAGTGAATACGCTTCGATATAGCTGCGCGGCGCCAGGCGCTGCAACAGGGTGTCGACCGCGACCAACCAGACCCCTCTGACGGCCCGCGGCAGCTCGGCAAGGGTTGCAAGCCGGGCCGAGGTGATATCCGGATGTGCCGAAAAGCTGTCGTAGGGCAGGGTCTCCAGGTCCGGAAATACGCGTGCCGATGCCGCCGTGCCGGCAAAGAACGCGATCTCCTCGCTGAGCGCCTCTGCGTCGCGGGAATTGCGGGTAATGACGATGAGCGGCCCTGCGGCCTTGACCGCCGCTTCGGCGATGGCGAGCGCGGCGGCGGCACCGTAGAGCTTTCCCCATTTGATGACGGGCAAATCGGCGGACGGTAGGGCAGGGTCGAGTAGCGGCATCATCGTTTGGCGAATACAACAAAAGACGCCCGCCGCGAATGAATCGCGGTGGGCATCGGGCTAAGGAATTAAGATGTTACGCGACTTTAGGGCGCGGGATACGCAGAACTCTGGGAACTCGTGACGACGCTGTGAATCACGTGATCGTGCTCGAAATAGACCACGAATCCGGGGTATTCCCAGCGGGCGATCGGCGGTTTGCCCACGGCCGGGACTTTGGTCGCCGGCTCGCCGAATTTGCTCGCCACTTGGTTCATCGTCATGCCGCGCGTCGGGGTGGCGACGTCGGCTCGCTTGACGGCAATGCCGTTGTCGGTCGCGATCAGATCGGCGCGGCTGGGTTGCGCAAAGGCCGCGAGGCCGGAGGCGCAAGCAGCGGCAATCAGCAGGGTTCGATAGTCCATGCAACACCTCAAGCGTTACCCAAAGGACGCACTTTTGTAATAAGAATTATACCATTACCTCGAATCCTCCATACGTGATCAATTTAACATTATGATTATATGGAATTTTAGGTGAATTTTAGGATTGAACTTCTTGGGCCCTCTCAAGACGCGTACCCGACGCGAACGGGCTATGGTTTAATCGCCGCGAATGTTCCAGCCCGTTCCAGTCTACGTGGGCCTGCGTTATTCGCTGGCGCGCGAGCACAGTTTTTTCGTCTCTTTCATCACCTGGGTATCGCTGCTCGGCGTCGCGTTGGGCGTGCTCGCGCTGATCACGGTGCTGTCGGTCATGAACGGCTTTGGGACCGAATTGCGCAGCCGGTTGCTCAGCCTTTCCGCGCATGCGACGTTGACGGCGGGCGGCGCGGCAATCGCCGATTGGCGCGCGAAAATTCTCGAACTGCAGGGCGCCCCGGGCCTTACGGGAGCCGCGCCGTTTCTCGATACCGATGCGATGCTGAGCCGTGCCCCCTCGATGAGCGGCGCGATCGTGCGCGGCATCGATCCTGCGCTGGAGGCCAAGGTCTCCACGATTGCCGGCGCCATGCGCGAGGGCAAACTCAGCGACCTTGAACCGGGAACCAATCGCATCATTCTCGGCCGCATGCTCGCTTATCAATTGCAAGCGGGCGTCGGCGATGCGATCACCGTGATGGCTCCCGGCAGCGCTGCCGGGGGCGGCATCGTGGCGCGAATGCAGCAATTCGAAGTGGTAGGCATTTTCGAGGTCGGATTGCAGGAGCACGACAGCGTGCTGGCGCTCGTTAATTTGCAGGATGCGGAGGCGTTTCGCGGGCTGTCGGGCCCCACCGGCATTCGTCTCAAGTTCAGCGACGTGCTCAAGGCGCCCGAATTGGCGCGAAATGCCGCATCGCGGCTCCCGCCGGGATTTTCGCTGCGCGACTGGACGCAGGAGAATGAAGCGTACTTTCGTGCGGTTCGCATCGAAAAAACCATGATGGGGCTGATCCTGATGCTGATCGTGGCCGTGGCCGTTTTCAACATCGTTGCCACCTTGGTGATGGTCGTGAGCGACAAGCGCACCGACATCGCGATCCTGCGAACCCTTGGCATGAGCCCGCGCGGCGTGCTCGCCGTGTTCATCACCCAAGGGCTGCTGATCGGGTGGATCGGAACGGCCATAGGTGTGGTTTTGGGCCTCGAACTCGCATTGCACGTCGACGTGGTCGTGCCGTTTCTAGAACATACCCTGGGCTTTCATATCATGGACGATCCGGACGTCTATTACATTTCAGGACTGCCGAGCGAACCGCATGCCGGCGACGTCATCCGAATTGCATTGGCCGCCATGTTCCTGACTTTCATCGCCACGATCTATCCGGCCTGGCAAGCTTCGAAAACTCAACCCGCCGAAGCGCTGCGATACGAATGATGCGCTATTGGTATGAAGGTTTTTTGGGTCTCCGTTACCTGCGCGCCTCCCGCAAGCGCGGTTTCGTGTCCCTGATCGCCGGCATCGCGATCCTCGGGCTGGCCCTCGGGGTGGCGGTGCTCATCGTCGTGCTCTCGGTCATGAACGGCTTCGAAGAGGAGCTGCGGACGCGAATATTGAGCATCACGGCGCATGCGACCATCACGGGTCTCGAGGGGCGCATCGCCGACTGGCGACCGCAGCTGAATACGGTCGAACATTTTCCCGGCGTGCTCGCCGCGGCGCCCTATATCGAAGAGCAGGCCATGATGACTCGCGCCGACCGGTCCGCCGGGGTGTTGATGCGCGGGGTGTTGCCGGAGGAGGAGCGGCGGGTCGCGGACTTGAGCCGCCACCTGCTGTCCGGTCAACTGAGCGACCTGCGTCCCGGCGAGTATCGGGTGATCCTGGGCAAAGCGTTGGCGGACGAACTGGGCGCACGCCTCGGCGACCGGGTCGTGATCATGGTTGCGCAGGGCGACGTCACGCCGGTGGGCGTGCTGCCGCGGATGCGGGCTTTCCAAGTGGCCGGCATCCTGTCGGTCGGCATGTACGAGTACGATCGGCGCGTCGCGCTGATCGCCATGCAGGACGCGGCAAAGCTGCTGCGCATGGGCGACGACGTCAGCGGAATGCGGCTGAACGTTGCGGATTTATATGCGGCGCCACGCGTCGTGCGCGCCGCTGCGGTCGCGCTCGGTGGCGACTATGCGGTGGACGACTGGACCAATCAGCACGTCAATTTCTTCCGCTCCATCGAAATCACCAAGGGCATGCTATTCGTCATTCTGTCGTTGGTCGTGGCCGTCGCGGCGTTCAACATCGTTTCGACCATGGTGATGGTGGTGAAGGACAAGCGCCGCGATATCGCCATCCTGAGGACGTTCGGTTCCTCGCCGAGAAGCATATTGTCGGTGTTCATCGTGCAGGGCAGTTTGATCGGCGCTCTCGGCATCGCGGGCGGCCTGGTTCTCGGCGTCCTCATCTCGGTGAACCTGCAGCAGCTGGTGCACGGGTTGGAGAGCATCGTCGGGTTCAAATTCCTGGATGCCCGCGTGTATTTCATGAGCGACTTGCCGGCGCACGTGCGGCTCTCGGACGTGGTGCGGATTTGCGGCATTGCCTTTGTTCTGGCTTGTGCCTCGACTCTCTATCCCGCCTGGCGGGCTGCGCGCCTGCTGCCGGCGGAATCGCTGCGAAATGACTAGGAATTGGACCTAAAACATGTCGAACCCCAACAATGTCGTGCTCGAGGGCGTGGATCTCGCGAAGGATTTCATCCAAGGAGGGGTGAGGTTGCAGGTATTGCGGGGGGCTTCGATCCGCGTTCGCGCCGGCGAGCGCATCGCGATCGTCGGTGCATCGGGCTCCGGCAAGACGACGTTGCTGCAGCTGTTGGGCGGACTGGATTTGCCGACCCGGGGTACGGTGGGAATCGACGGTGCGGCCATGAATCAATTGGACGACGCGGAGCGCGGCCGGCTGCGCAATTACGCGGTGGGATTCGTCTATCAATTTCATCATTTGCTGCCCGAATTCACCGCCCTCGAGAACGTGGCGATGCCCCTGCTGGTGAGGCGCATGATTCCAAAGGCCGCAAAACAGCAGGCGGCGGCCATATTATCGAGGGTCGGATTGGCCGAGCGCTTGAACCACCGCCCGTCGCAGCTTTCCGGCGGCGAGCGTCAGCGCGCGGCCGTCGCCCGTGCGCTGGTGACGCGGCCCAAACTGGTGCTGGCAGATGAACCGACCGGCAATCTGGACGGCGTGAATGCCGCGCACGTGTTCGAACTGATGCTCGAGCTCAATCGCGAACTCGGAACCAGCCTCGTCATCGTGACCCATGATGAGCGCTTGGCGGCGCGCCTCGACCGGGTGCTGACCCTGACCGATGGCGTGCTGATCGAGCGCGGTGCGCGCGAAATTGTGACGCAGGCCTCACCTCGATGACGGTATGTTAAACCGGTGGCGCTCAAGTATCATGCCGGTAGATCCAAGAGTTACCCAATGAGGACACAATGTGGGAGATCATCCGCGCGGGCGGCGGCTTCATGTGGCCGATCATCTTGTGCTCGATCGCATCCGTGGCCATCATATTGGAGCGCCTGTGGACGCTGCAAAGCAGTCACGTCATTCCACGGGATCTGTCCCAGAAAGTGTGGAATTGGATAGAAGCGGATCAGCTCAGCGAGAAACTGGTGATCGCCCTGGAACAGAACTCGCCGCTCGGCATGCTGCTGGCGATCGGACTTGCCAACCGCAATAGGCCCCGCGCGCTGATGGTGGAGCGGCTGGAGGACGGCGGGCGGCACGTGGTGCACGAGCTCGAGCGGTTTCTCAATACGCTCGGCACCATCGCCGCGATTGCGCCGTTGCTCGGACTTCTCGGAACCGTGGCAGGGATCATTCATGCGTTCAGCGCCATCACCGCCAGCGGTCTCGGCGACCCGCGGATTCTGTCGGGCGGCATCGGCGAGGCGCTGATCACCACGGCGGCGGGGCTCACGGTGGCGATTCCCTCGCTGATCGCCTATCGCTACTTGCGCGGCAAGGTGGAGCGCCTGGTCATTCAGATGGAAAAAGAAGCCATGAAGTTGGTCGATGCCCTGGATGCGCGCGGCAATCTCGCCGCAGAGACTTGACCATGAACCTGCGTCCGCGCAATCGGGAAGACCCCGAGATCAATCTGATCAACTTCATCGACGTCCTGCTGGTGCTGCTGATTTTTTTCATGGTTACGACCACTTTCCAGCAGGAGGGGCGTGTCAAGGTTCAGCTGCCGCAGGCGAGCGAGATTCCGCTGCCGCGCGGCACGCGCGAACCGCTGGTGATCACCGTCACCGCGGACGGCGGTTACCGGGTCAATGAGCGCACGTTGATCAACGCGAGTCCCGAGACCTTGCGGGCCGCGCTTCTGAAGGAGGCGGGCGCCGACCGCGGCCCGATCACGATACGCGCCGATGCCCGCACCACGCATCAGGCGGTGGTGACGGCGATGGATGTGGCCGGACGGCTCGGCTTCTCACAGCTCAATATCGCGACGGTGCATCAGGAACCGCCGCCTTGAGCGCGAATTTGACCGCGGGCGCCGGCCGTCCCAAGCCGGGTAACACAGCCTGGTCGATCTACCGGCGCTTGCTGCGCTATGCGCGGCCGTACATCGGGGTTTTCCTGATCGGCGTACTCGGAATGATCTTGTTCGCGGCGACGAACTCCGCGCTTGCCTACCTGGTCAAGGAATTCTTGAACGGCGCCTTCGTGAAGAAGAACCCCGAAGTGCTTTGGAAGGTGCCGATCGCGGTCGTGGTGCTGTTTACGCTGCGTGGCATCGGCGATTACGTGGCCAACTTCTACCCGAGCTGGGTGGGCCGTCAGGTCGTCAAGGGTCTGCGGCGCGACGTGTTTTCGCATTATCTTCGACTGCCCACGCCGTATCTCGACCGACAGCAGTCCGGCCATTTACTTTCGAAATTGACCAATAACATCGAGCTGGTGGCGGCGGCGGCGACCAGTGCCGCGATTTCGCTGATCGGCGACAGCCTGACGATCGTCGGATTGCTGATCACGCTGTTTTACATGAACTGGCGGCTGGCGGTGTTTTGCATCGCAGTGGCGCCGGTGATTGCATGGCTGATGCAAATTGCCAACCGCAGTTTCCGCCGCTACAGCGAGCGCATTCAGAATTCGATGGGCGACATCACGCGCGTCGCCAAGGAAGCGATCGATGCCCATCGCCTCATCAAGATCTTCAACGCCGAGGATCATCAAATCGAGAGATTCGAACGGGTCAATGAACTGAATCGCGCCTCGAACATGAAGCTCGCGCGCGCAAAATCGATCAGTAATCCGGTGGTGCAGAGCATCGCGTCGATGGCGCTGGCGAGCGTGCTCTACGTGGCGATACGGCAGGTGTTTTCCCACAATATGAAGGTGGACGAGTTCTTGGGGTTCTTGACCGCGCTGATGCTCATTCCGTCGCCGTTGCGCAGCCTGGTCAACATGAGCGGGCCCTTGCAGCAGGGGATCGCCGCCGGACAGAGCGTATTCGAGATCATTGATGAGCCGACGGAGGGCAGCGGCGGCACGCGCACCCTGGTGCGCGCGAGGGGCGAGGTCGAATTTCGCAACGTCTCGTTCACCTACGGCGGGGATAAGGGCGACGTGCTGCATGATGTGAGTTTTCGGGTGCGGCCCGGTGAGACGGTGGCCATCGTCGGCAGATCGGGCAGCGGCAAGACGACGCTGGTCGGTCTGGTGCCGCGTTTCTACGACGTGCAGCAAGGGTCGGTACTTCTGGACGGCGTCGACGTGCGCGAGTACCGGCTGACCGATTTGCGCTCGCAGGTGAGCCTGGTCAGTCAGGACGTGGTGTTGTTCAACGATACCATCCGCAACAACATCGCCTTTAATGCGATCGATAAAACCGATGCGCAAATTACCGAGGCGGCGCGCGCCGCCAACGTCATGGAATTCGTCGCACAGCAACCGAACGGCTTCGATACCGTCCTGTCCGATCGCGGGCAAAATCTGTCCGGCGGCCAGCGGCAGCGCATCTCCATTGCGCGGGCCTTGCTCAAGGATGCGCCGGTGCTGATGCTCGACGAAGCGACCGCGGCCCTCGATAACGAGTCCGAGCGGCGTGTGCAGCAAGAGCTGGCCCTGCTGATGCGGGGACGCACTACCCTGGTGATCGCGCACCGCCTGTCCACCGTGGAAGGCGCCGACCGAATCATCGTGCTCGATCATGGGCGCATCGCCGAAATCGGCAACCATCAAGAATTGCTGGCGCGCGGCGGCCTGTACGCCGCATTGCACGGGATGCAGTTCAGCGATTGACGCGCTCGCCATGTCGGTACAATCCTGGCTCAATCGAATTTGGTACGAGCGCGCGGCACCGCCCTGGTGGCTGCTGCCGCTGTCGCTCGCGTACGGCGCCGTCTCCGCAGCGCGGCGCTTTGCTTACGCCAAGCACTTGCGCCGGCCGACGCGCCTGTCGCGGCCGGTGGTCATCGTCGGAAATTTGAGCGTCGGCGGAACCGGCAAGACACCGCTCGTTTGCTGGCTGGTGGCGCGCCTCGGCGAGCGCGGCCGCAAGCCCGGGGTGGTCACGCGCGGCTATGGCGGCACGTCGAGCGCAGTGCGGATGATCGCAGCATCCGACGACCCGCTGCTGGTCGGAGACGAGCCTGTTCTGTTGGCGCGCCGCACCGGCGTGCCGGTTGCCGTCGGCCGCGATCGACCGGCTGCGGCGCAGCTCTTGGTCGGCGCCGGCTGCGACGTGATTGTGAGCGACGACGGATTGCAGCATTACGCGCTGGCGCGCGATTGCGAAGTGGTCGTTATCGACGGAGACCGCCGTTTCGGCAATGGCTGGTTATTGCCGGCGGGGCCGCTGCGGGAATCGCGCGCACGCCTGGCGCTGGCCGATGTCGTCGTGGTAAACGGCGGTCGGGCGCTGCTCGAGGGGGCGATCAGCATGCGGCTCGAGGCCACAGGCGCCGTGGCGGCGAACGGCGGCCGTGAGGTTCCGTTGCAGGACTTTGCGGGCAAAACCGTGCATGCGGTCGCCGGTATCGGCAATCCGGAGCGGTTTTTCAACATGCTGCGTGCGCACGGAATCGAGGTCATCGGCAGTCCTTTGGCCGATCATGCGCGCATCAGGTCCGAGGACATCATGTTCGCCGACGATAGGCCGGTGCTCATGACCGAGAAAGATGCCGTAAAATGCGTTGGCTTGACCGATCAGCGGCATTGGTATGTGCCCGTGAGCGCGCAGTTCGACGGCGGCGAATCGACTACACTGCTCGGCATCGTGATGCAAAGCCTGGCACAGCGCGAAGCTAAGGACGCGAGGGACCATTGATGGATAGACGACTGTTGGAACTGTTGGTGTGCCCGGTGTGCAAGGGTCCGCTGCACAACGCGGGTAGCGGCGGTACGCTCGAACTCATCTGCCGAGCCGACCGGCTGGCTTACGCGGTGCGCGACGGTATTCCGTTGATGCTTCCGGAAGATGCGCGCGTGTTGGGCGCGGACGATCCATTGCTGACTCGCTAGATCGGCCTGCGCCCCGTGTTCCATGTGGTGATCCCGGCACGTTTCTCGGCAACTCGTTTGCCCGGAAAGCCGCTGGTCGATATCGGCGGTCGGCCGTTGATTCGTTGGGTGTGGGAATGCGCGCGCGCGAGCGGCGCCGCCTCGGTCATCGTGGCGACCGACGATGAGCGCATTGAACGCGTGGCGATGGGTTTCGGCGCCGACGTTGCACTGACGGCGGCGAACCACGTTTCGGGTACGGATCGTATCGCCGAGGTGGTGCGTGCAAGGCGTCTGCCGCCCGCAGACATCGTCGTGAATGTACAGGGGGATGAACCCCTCATGCCGCCCGCCGTCATACGCGATGTCGCCGCCGCATTGAGCGAGCGTCCGGGCACCGACATCGCAACCGCGGTCGCCCCGGTTCAGAGCCTGGCGGAATTTCTCGATCCCAGCTGCGTCAAGGCGCTGCGCGGGTGGGAGGGCCAAGCTCTTTATTTCAGCCGTGCGCCGGTGCCGTGGCCCCGCGACAGCGTCGCGGCCGGGAGGCCCACACGGTTCGCCGGGGCGTGGCGCCATATCGGCATCTACGCCTATCGGGTCGAGAGCCTTCTGCAATTCGCCGCCCGGCCGCCGACGCCGCTCGAGACGACGGAGAAGCTCGAGCAATTGCGCGCCCTGGAATACGGAATGCGCATTTACTTGATGACGCTGCCCGAAAGCCCACCTGGCGGCGTCGATACGCCGGAGGATCTGGAGCGGGTGCGGGCGCGAGTGAGCCTTTCTTGAGTGATCCGGTTCGGGCGCGCGCCCAGCCCCAGCGCCCGCCGTTTTGGCTAAAGGCTAGCGATCATCCGGGCCGCTGCGCGGTACATCGCTCGGGGCGGACGACCACACCACGTACTTCTCCTCGCTGGCGCTCGGTGGAGGCGACTCGATCGGTCTCGGTGCGGGCGGTTCGACGAACGGCGGCGAAGCGGCGGGAAGCGGCACGGCCGTCGCCGGGGCGGCCGGCGTGAATCCAGCGGCGTTCGCGGCGGCCGGGGGCGAATCCGGCGCCGGCGCAAGCTGGCTGCTGGCACTGGTCTGCCCGTTCCCGGCGCCTTCACCGCTGTCGCGTCGGCCGCGGCCGCGCCGCCGGCGGCTGCGTCCGGCGCGTTCCGGGCGCTCGCCGCCCGCTTCTCGATCGGCCCGAATCGGCTGCTCGCCGCGGTTTGGCTGTTCATTGCGCGGTGCCTGGTCGCTGCGCGGTGCCTGGTCGCTGCGCGGTGCCTGGTCGCTGCGCGGCGGCTGGTCGCTGCGGGGCGCCTGATCGTTGCGCGGCGCCTGATCGTTGCGCGGCGCATCCATACGTGGCCCTTGGTCGGGACGCGCCGCTTCGCTGCGGGCGCCTTCGGTGCGGCGCGGGCCTGCATCGGGGCGCCCTTCGCCGCGCGGACGGCCGTCGCGCCGCGGGTCGCGCGGTCCGTCGCGCCGCACATCGCGATTTCGATCGCGGTTTCGGTCCCGATCGCCGCCGCTGCGGTAGCGATCGTGGCGTGCCTCGCGATGCGGGGGCCGGTCGCGTGCCGGCGGGCTCGCCGCCGGGGCGGCAATCGTGTCGCCCGATGAGCGCGTGCCGAACAGCCAGCGCCATAAGCGCACCAGAGCGCCTTGTTGCGGAGCCGTCACTGCCGCTGTGGCCGCCGCCGGCTCAGCGACAGGCATCGGCACAATGGGCGAGGCGGAGGCCGGCAAAATGCTCGGCACCACCGGCGCCTCGCCCGGCGGCTTCTTGTCGCGATTGCCGATGTTCGTATCATCGATGCCCGGCTGATCGGCGATTTGATAGCTGACCGTGTTGTTCTCCGGCAATTCCTTCTCGTCGTCGCGAATTCGCCGCAGAGTGTAGGCCGGAGTCTGAAGATGCGGATTGGGGACGATCACCAGCGATACTTTGTCGCGTGACTCGATCTGATTGAGCCAGTCGCGCTTTTCGTTGATCAGATACGTGGCGACGTCGACCGGCACTTGCGCAATCACCCTTCCGGTACGCTCCTTGCGGGCCTCTTCTCCGATCAATCGCAACAAGGCGAGAGACATCGATTCCACGCCGCGGATCGTGCCCATGCCGCTGCAGCGCGGGCAGCTGATGTGGGTGGTCTCGGAGAGGGCGGGCCGCAGGCGCTGACGCGACAGCTCGAGCAGTCCGAAGCGCGACAGCCTTCCCAACTGAATGCGTGCGCGATCCATCTTGACGGCGTCGCGCAGCATGTCCTCCACCGCGCGCTGATTGGCCTGCGACTCCATGTCGATGAAATCGATCACGATCAGTCCGCCGATGTCCCGGAGCCGCAACTGCCGGGCGATTTCCTCGGCGGCTTCCAGGTTGGTATTGCGGGCGGTCGCCTCGATATCGCCGCCGCGGGTACTGCGCGCCGAATTGATGTCTATCGAGACCAGCGCTTCGGTGTGATCGATGACCAAGCTGCCGCCGGACGGCAGCGTCACTTTATGGGAATAAGCCGACTCGATTTGGCTTTCTATCTGGTAGCGCGTGAACAGCGGGACCGGGTCTTGGTACAGCTTCAGTTTTCGCTGCGCATCGGCCGGCATGAACCGCTGCATGTATTCCTGGGCCTTTTGGAAGGCTTCAGGCTGATCGATCAAGCATTCTCCGACATCGTCGGAGAAGTAGTCGCGTAGGCCGCGAGTGACCGCGTCGCTTTCCTGAAATATCAGGAATGGTGCGGGCCGGCTTTCATTCGCCTGAGCGATCGCATCCCAGGCCGTTTTGAGATTGCTCAAATCCCATTGCAATTCTTCGGTCGAGCGGCCGACTCCGGCGGTACGCACGATGGCGCCCATGCCTTCGGGAATCTGCAGGCCACTCATCGCTTCGCGCATCTGATCGCGATCTTCGCCTTCGATGCGCCGCGATACGCCGCCGGCGCGCGGGTTGTTCGGCATCAAGACCAGAAAGCGGCCTGCGAGACTGATGAACGTGGTGAGCGCGGCGCCCTTGTTGCCGCGTTCCTCCTTTTCCACCTGCACGATCAGCTCTTGACCTTCCAGCAGGAGATCTTTGATATTGAGGCGGCCTCCGTTCGCGGGTTGCGAACGGAAGTATTCCTTGGAAACTTCCTTCAACGGCAGGAAGCCGTGCCGCTGCGCACCGTATTCGACGAACGCCGCCTCGAGGCTCGGCTCGACGCGAGTGATGCGGCCTTTATAGATGTTGGATTTTTTCTGTTCCCGGGATGGGATCTCAATCGATAAGTCGTAGAGTTTCTGACCGTCGACGAGCGCGACTCGCAGTTCTTCTTCTTGAACTGCGTTTATGAGCATTCTTTTCATTTGCCCCAACTAGAGTGGTAGGGGCCGAGGAGAGCTTGAGAATAGAATCCGGAGCCGCGACCCAAGTTACGGCAAGAATTGAGGAAACACCGAGCGCGAGCCACGCGATCGGCATCAATTCAACCCAATTCTGCCAATATGTATACGGCAAGCCCGGGGCCTTGTTCTCGGTTAACCGCTTGTCAAACGCCAAAGCCTGAGCGAAGGCTCTCTTGCGTTTGTCTCATCGGCCGAGCGATGGTCTGGAAATCCAGAACCAACTAATATGCGGCGCCCCCGCAACACGGGCGCGCCACCGAAACCGGTGCCAACTTGTCCTGCCGAACTTAAGAGCCAATAAAGTCTTCGGCCCTGCGAAACGAGGTCCGGTAGGTGACACGGCTCTGTAAGGTTAGCACAACAGGCCGACAGGGTCAATGTAATCAATACCTTAGATGATCGCTTAACGTATGATAGTCACGATGAAAGCGGAACTTGCAGATCCCACGCCGCGTCCCGGCACCAAGAGCCCGGTCAGCCTGCGCACCATTACCGCCGAAGAAGCCGGCCAGAGAATCGACAATTTTCTCATGCGGCATTTCAAGGCCGTGCCCCGCAGCCGCGTCTACCGCTTGCTGCGCAAGGGCGAGGTGCGTGTCAACCGCAAGCGGGTGGATGCGGAGTATCGCATCGTGGCCGGCGACGAAGTGCGCCTGCCGCCGGTGCGCATCGACAGCGGCGACGAACCGGGTCGTCCTTCGAGCAGTTTGACGGAGTTGATCGAGAGGTCGGTAATTTTCCAGAACAAGCACGTGTTGGTGCTCGACAAGCCGGCGGGCGTCGCGGTACATGGGGGCAGCGGCATGAGCTACGGAGTCATCGAGGCGCTGCGTGCATCGCGGCCGCGCGAGACTCTGGAACTCGTTCACCGGCTCGACCGCGATACCAGCGGCTGTCTGGCCGTCGCGCGCGACCGGGCTACGTTGACCGCACTGCATGCGCTGATCCGACAGTCGGGCATGCACAAGACCTACTTGGCTCTGGTGTCGGGCAGCTGGCAGCTCGGCACTAAACGCATTGACGCTCCGCTGGCGACGGACAATCGCCAGCACGGTGAGCGGCACGTGCGGGTGGCTGCGGCCGGCAAAGATTCGGTCAGCGTATTCAAGCCGGTGCAGTTTTTCGGGAACATCGCCACGTTGATGGAGGTGGATATTCCGACGGGACGCACCCATCAGATACGCGTACACGCGGCATTCGCCGGTCACCCGTTGTTGGGCGACGACAAATATGGCGATCGCGAGCGCAATGCCGAACTCAAGCGCCACGGCCTTAAGCGCACCTTCCTGCACGCTCAATCCATTGCGTTCGACTGGCCGGGTTCCGGCGTACCATTCCACGTGAGCGCGCCGCTGCCGGCGGACCTCGCCTCGGTGCTCGACGCGATCACGCCCGCGAAGCGCAAGCCGGCTAAAGCGGGTGCGCCGCGCCGGAAAATCAGCGCCAAAGCATTAAGGCCAAAGAATCAGGGCCAAAAAAATCAGGGCCAAGAAAATTAAGGCCAAGAAAACTAAGGCCAAGAAAACTAAGGAAGTCGAAATCCGACCCCGCGCAGCGCCGCGCACAGGCGGATCAACGGCAGCCCGATGAGCGCGCTCGGATCCGCGCTGTCGATGGATTCGCACAGGCTGATCCCAAGGCCCTCGCTCTTGAAGCCGCCGGCGCAGTCGATGGGCGCCTCGCGCGCGACATAACGTGCGATTGTGACCTCATCGAGCACGCGGAACGTGACGCGGGTGGTATCCACGAATTCGATCGCGTAATCGTCGCACTCGCGCACGACCGCCACGGCGGTCAGGAATGCCAGCGTGCGGCCCGAGCAGCTGCGCAGTTGCTCGATGCAGCGCGCCTCCGTGCCAGGCTTCCCGAGGATGATCTCGCCGCCGGCGCCGTCCGGCAGGGTGGCGGCTTGATCGGAGCCGATGACGACGGCTGCGGGATGCCGCGCGGCGACCGCCCGAGCCTTGGCAAGAGCCAATCTGCGGACCAGGGCGATTCCCCCCTCGTGGTCGAGGCGGGTTTCATCGACGCCGGGAGCGGCGCATTGAAAAGAGTCGTGCACCCGCGCCAACAGCTCTCGCCGATAGCCCGAAGTGGATGCTAAAAAGAGGGCGGGCGGAGACTTCAAAAACAATGACTTGCACCTGATTCATTTTTGACAGGGGTGGTAACGAGCCCTATTATACGCGGCCGATGGCAGCCGACTTGCCGGACCTCGTCGATTGCGCCTGGCCGGCTTGCAGGATTTATTGAAGAAAACTTGATAGGACACAGCATCCATGGCAGTTCAGAAAAGCAGAAAGACACCGTCGAAGCGCGGCATGCATCGATCCCATTCCAGGCTCGCGATACCTGCGGTCTCGATCGAATCCAAGAGCGGCGAAACTCACTCACGTCATCGCATTTCGCGAGATGGATACTACCGCGGCCGCAAGGTACTCGAGACCAAGGCGGACGCGGCAGCGACCGAAGAATAAGCCGCGGCAATCCGCGACGACACGCTCGTCGCTCGAGCCATCTAGAAGCACCCCGTGTCGGCGCCGCTCCATATCGCCATTGACGCCATGAGCGGCGATTGCGGGCCGTCGGTTTGCGTGCCGGCGGCGCTCGAGGCTGCGCGCGCCTTCCCGGACGTGCGCTTTACCTTGATCGGCAGACAAGACGATCTGCAGGGTCAGTTGAAGTTGCGCGCCGCGGCGGGCGCGGCCGCTGCAACTCCCGCCAACCTGAGCTGTCTGTTCGCCACCCAAATCGTTGAAATGACCGATCACCCGCGCGAGGCACTGCGCCGTAAGAAGGACTCATCGATGCGACGCGCGCTCGATCTGGTCAAGGCCGGCGATGCCAACGCCTGCGTGAGCGCGGGCAACACCGGGGCTCTGATGGCGATGGCGCATTTCGTGCTGAAGATGCTGCCCGGAGTGGAGCGGCCGGCGATAGTTTCCATGATCCCTTCGCGCGGCGGTCACACCTACATGCTCGATCTGGGGGCGAATGCGTCCTGCACGCCGGCCCAGCTGTGCCAGTTTGCCGTGATGGGATCGGTGTTGGCCGCCGATCTCGAGGGTGCTCACGAGAAGCCGCGGGTCGGTTTGCTCAACATCGGCGAAGAAGAGATCAAGGGCAATGAAATTGTGCAGGCCGCGCACAATATGCTTGCGACCAGCGACATCAACTACGTCGGCTTCGTCGAAGGGCACGATATTTTCTCCGACAAGGTGGACGTGGTGGTCACCGACGGTTTCACCGGCAATGTCGCGCTGAAGACCATGGAGGGCGCGGCGCGCCTGATTTCGGATGCTCTGCGCGAGGAATTCACGCGCAGTCCGCTGCGCAAACTGGGCGCGCTCGCGGCACGCCCCAGCCTGCGCGCATTGCGAACTCGAATGGATCCGAGGCGATACAATGGCGCCACCATGGTCGGGTTGAACGGCATCGTGATCAAGAGTCACGGCGGCGCCGACTTGTTCGCATTTCAACGCGCGATCGAAGTCGCGGTAATGGAAGCGCGCAACGGCGTACCGGAGCGAATCACGCAGCGTTTGGGCACGCATCGTTAACGAAGGATCGCAATGTACTCACGCATCGCCGGCACCGGCAGCTACCTACCGGAAAAAATACTGACCAACGCCGATCTGGAGAAATTGGTGGAAACCAGCGACGAGTGGATCCGCTCGCGTACCGGGATCGAGCGCCGTCACGTGGCGAGCGAGGGGGAAACCACGACCGATCTTGCGGAGCACGCGGCGCGGCGCGCCATGGCGGATGCGCAAGTCAGCGCCGCGGACGTCGATCTGATCTGCGTGGGGACGACCACGCCCGACCTCGTGTTTCCGAATGTCGGCACGTTGCTGCAAGCGCGATTGGGAATTCACAACGGCTGCCCGGCCTTCAGTTTGGAGGCCGCCTGCACCGGGTTCATGTATGCCTTGAGCGTGGCGGACAAGTTTGTCCGGTTGGGGGAATCGAAGTGCGCGCTCGTGGTCGGCGCGGAAACACTGACTCGGATCGTGGATTGGAAGGACCGTGGCACTTGCGTCCTGTTTGCAGACGGTGCGGGCGCAGTGGTGCTCACGCCCTCGGCCGAACCGGGAATCATCAGCACCCGGTTGCATTCGGACGGCCGCTACAAGGACCTGTTGATGTACCCGGACGGCGTATCCAAAGGATTCAAATTGGCGCGCGAGGGCAAGGCCGGGGTGCAAATGAAGGGTAACGAGGTTTACAAGGTGGCGGTCATCACCTTGGGCCAACTTGTTACCGAGACTCTCAACGCCAATAATATATCCAAGGATCAGTTGGACTGGCTGATTCCGCATCAGGCCAATATCCGTATCATTGAGGCGATTGCGAAACGGCTGAATTTACCGATGGAACGCGTCATCGTGACGATCAACGATCAGGGCAATACCTCGGCCGCGTCGGTGCCATTGGCGCTCGATACGGGCATTCGGGACGGCCGCGTGAAGCGCGGGCAACTGCTCTTGTTGGAGGCCTTCGGGGGCGGATTTACCTGGGGCTCGGCGCTCATTCGCTATTGATGCACGGTGCCCAAACCAGATGCGAACTACGATGAAATCATTGCGGCCAATGCGGGTGTGGATACCTGGCTGCCGGGGGCAGGCAGCGTGATTCGGCTGCCGATGCAGCATTTGCTGCCCACCGTTCCGCGCACCGCCGCGGCGTCGCGCAGGCAACCGCCGTAAAGAAACGCCGCGGTATTCACCGCGGCGTTCATGCGCGCATCAATTGCTTGATTTACTTCGAAACGGACTTCTTGAACATGCGATCGATCTTCTCGTTGATCGCTTCAATCGCCGTCGAATTCTGCTGCGACATCGACAACGCCTGGTTGGCGGTGCTCTGCGCTCCGGAGGCCGCTGATTGGGCGCTCTGAGCAGCGCTCATGGCAGCCGCAGTCCCGCTCGCGTTCTTCGCCATGTCGCCCTGCAGTTTGTTGACCTGGGATTTCAGATCATCGATCTGAGCTTGGACCGGCTTCAGGTCCGTGCATCCTGCGAAAGCAATAACGCAGGCCGCCGCGAGAGAGGCCTTAAGTGTCGTCGAAAATTTCATAAATGTCCCCTAGGGTTGTTAATTCATTCGTCTTGGAAAAGTCCGCAATGTCGTCGCACTTGGGCCCAGTCGTCGTGTCGGGCTCAAATGCGTTGCAGCACGGTGATACATAAAGCCAAATTCGCGCGTCGATTGCAACTTAAAATCGGGTTATGTCGGTGATCGCCGACCATTTTAGCAAGTTTCGTCATTGAAGTTACATTGCCGTTAGAATTCAGGGGCAACTTTATATTTTATTGTCCGCTCGGGTAATTGGACGAAATACCAAGCGCTATAGGTACATTCCGCGCCGCTGGAATCGCAACCCGCGAGCTTTGCGACCGAATTGCGCACCTTGATCATGTTCCGGCAGCCGGACCTCGCAGAGGTTCGGCTCCTATAGTAGAGAGAGTCGGGTCGAGTGACGGCAGCAATGGTGAGCGTCCATGTTCAGCTGCGGATGCAAGGTGAGGTCACGGCGGCAGCATCCGGACGCATAGGCGCGATAGCGGTTGAGCGCTTCGAACGCCGGCCGGTTGCGCTGCGGGGTACCGGTAGAGGCCACTTCGGTCCTCAAGAGGCTGTGGCGCCTCAAGACCGCGCCCGGCGCGCGTACGGTATAGGTGCGGACTCACTTGTCACCGCTCATGGACTGTATATAATACCAGCTACTGGCTACATATACAGGTGAGGCAATGTCCGATCTTACACCTCGTCAAACGCAGATTCTCCGGCTCATCCAAGAGGCCATTGCTGAAAACGGCATGCCGCCTACTCGTGCGGAAATCGCCCGCACGTTTGGCTTCAAGTCGCCCAATGCGGCCGAGGAACACTTGCGTGCCCTGCAGCGCAAGGGGGTCATCGATCTGATTCCCGGCGCTTCGCGCGGCATCCAGCTCAAGGATATTCTGCGGGAACAATTGGGTCTGCCGCTCATTGGCCGAGTCGCCGCCGGCCGTCCGATCCTGGCCGAAGAGCACATCGAAACGCGTTATCAAATCGATCCCAAATTATTCCAACCGCAACCGCACTACCTGCTGAAAGTGCAGGGCATGAGTATGAAGAACGCCGGGATCTTGCATAACGATCTGGTAGCCGTGCATCGCACTCCCGAAGTGCGCAATCGTCAGATCGTGGTCGCTCGTCTGGAAAACGAAGTCACCGTCAAACGCTACCGGCAGGAAGGCACGATTGTGTGGCTGTTGCCTGAAAATGCGGATTTTGAACCCATTCGCGTCGATCTGAAGCAACAGACCATGATTATCGAAGGGGTGGTGGTCGGGGTGCTTCGCCGCGGTAAAGACGTGGATGTCGCGTGAGGCATCATCGCTTGCGGATATCTTGGCCGATGCTCGTGTCTGGAAGTTAAAAGACACCGCGGCCGCTTCCGCTCGTCCGGTTTGGCCCACCGGCCGAAGCTCGCTCGATGCGCGCTTGCCGGGCGGCGGTTGGCCGGCGGCGTCGCTCGTCGAGGTGCTGCTGGATGCGGCCGGTCTCGGTGAAATCCAACTATTTTTGCCTGCTCTGGTGGAATCTCAGCGCAGAACCGACGGAGAGGTTCCCTGGCTGGTCTGGATTGCGCCGCCTCATGAACCCTTTGCACCGGCCTTGGCACAGCAGGGAATCGAACTGGGCCGCTTATTGGTGGTGCGGCCTGCCACCGCGACGGAAGCTTTGTGGGCTGCTGAGCAGGCTTTGAGTTCGGGAGTCTGCGCCGCTGTTTTACTGTGGTTGAAAGGCACCGATGATCGCTGGCTGCGGCGTTTGAAGCTGGCAGCCGAGGCGGGCGGTGCGCTCGGTGTGCTGTTTCGTCCCGAGCGGCATCGATTCGAGTCCTCGCCCGCCACATTACGCTTGCTGCTGACTCAGGGTGAGCACACACCGCATCTCGAACTGCTCAAGGTGCAAGGCGGTCGGCCCGGACCCGTCGAGCACCTCGTGTGATGTCCGTCTCATGAAATCGCGCGCGGTGAAATCAGCAACGGCGGATTTATTTGCTGCAACCGATGCCGCCGCGCGGCAGCCCGCGCCCATACCCACGTCGATGGCAGCATCGCCGCCGCCTCTCGAGGCCGCAGCCCGACCCAGTCCAAAACAGGTGTGGTATGCGGTGGTGTTTCCGCAGCTGAACGAGGCGCAGCAGTCGGCCGCCGTGCTGCGGCGCCTCTGCCTGCATGCGCAGCAGTTCACCCCGTTGGTCAGTATTGAAATGCCCAACGCCCTGTTGTTGGAGATCAGAGGCAGCGTGAAGCTGTTCGGTTCGCTCGAGATGCTGCATACCGGCATCGATAGCGCTTGGAGTCGGCTGAAATTGTGCGCCCACAGCGCGACGGCGCCATCGGCCCTGGCGGCGCTGTGGTTCGCCCGCGCCGGCAAGCGGGTGCGCATCGAGGATTCCGGCTTTCTGGCGGGTGGGCTGGCGGAGTTGCCCGTTGCATGCACCTCCTGGGATGCCGAGCGGCTGCACACCCTGCGCGCCATGGGCGTGACCCGGGTAGGTGATTTGCTGCGCTTGCCGCGCGCCGGTTTGGCGCGACGCTTCGGTCGTAGCGCGGTGTTGGAAATAGATATCGCGCTGGCGCGGCAAGATGCGCCGCGCAGGGCGTTCGTGCCACGCGAGCGGTTTTGCGAGCGCTGCGATTTCGAGACCGAGATCGAGACCGTCGCGTATCTGCAGAAGGCGCTCGAGCCGCTGATCGGGCGCTGCGCGAAATTTTTGCGTGAACGGCAGGCGGGCGTGCTGGCTTTGGAATTGAGGCTGCGGCACCGCGCGCGGCCTGCCACACGAATTCGCTTGGGATTGGCGAGCGTCACGAGCGAGCACCGCCGCTTGGCGGACGTGATGGTGCAAAAACTGTCCCGGCTCGAGCTCGCGGCACCGATCCAAAGTATGGAGCTCCTCTCGGGTACCCTGCAGCCGCTCTCGGCCGGTTCGCTCGATGCCTTCGCGGCGCTGGGCGGCGCCGGCGGCCGCGATACGGCGCCGCAATTGGTGGAGCGTTTGCGTGCCCGGCTCGGCGAAGCAGCGGTTTATGGGATCTGTTCGATCCCGGAGCATCGGCCCGAGGCGGCTTGGCAGCGGATCCATGAACTAGGTTTAGGTGCGCTACGTCCCGAGGCGCTGCGCTCCGGCTCTGCCACGCGCGTGCGCGGCCGGATGATCGATCTGGGGAGGACCGATGAGGGCATGCCGCGGCCGGTGTGGTTGCTGGACGAGCCCGTCATGCTCTTGGCCTCGCAAGTGCAGCAGCTGCATCAGGGGGAGGGGATTCTCGAGGAGGGCCCCGAACGGATCGAAAGCGGTTGGTGGGACGGCAAGGATATCGCCCGCGATTACTACATCGCGCGCCAAACGGGCGGCATACGGCGCTGGGTTTTTCAGGAGCAGCGGTCCAAGTGCTGGTATTTGCACGGCGTATTTGCTTGAGATCCGCTCATGTACGCCGAATTGCATGCCTTGAGCAATTTCACGTTTTTGCGCGGCGCTTCGCAGCCCGAGGAATTGGTCGCCCAGGCCAAGCGCTTGGGCTATCGCGCGCTCGCACTCACCGATGAATGTTCGCTCGCGGGCGTGGTGCGGGCGCATGTCGCCGCCAAGCGGCATGAGCTGCCGCTGATCCTCGGCACGGAGCTCAATTGCGCCGATGAACTCAAGCTCGTGGCGCTGGCAACCGATCGGGCAAGCTATGGTGCGATGAGTCGTTTGATCAGTCGCGCACGGCGCGCCGGCGCCAAAGGCAGCTACACGCTCGAGCGCGCGGATCTCGAAAACGCCCTCGACGGATGTTTGCTCGTTTGGCTGCCGCGGGCGGGCAGGGCGCCGCTGCCGCAGCAGAGCCAAGACGGCCGGTGGTTGCGCGAGCGTTTCGCGGGGCGCCTATGGATAGGCGTCGAACTGTTGACCGGCGGCGTCGATGCGCGCCGCCTGGCGCTCCTCGAGGCGCTGGGTGAGACGCTCGAATTGCCGCGGGTCGCCGCCGGCGACGTGCACATGCACAGGCGCAGCCGCCGCGCCTTGCAGGACGTGCTGGGGGCGATTCGCCTGAACATCCCGCTTGAGCGCGCGGGGCTCTCTTTGTTTGCGAATGGCGAGCGGCATTTGCGGCCTTTGCCGCGTTTGCGGCAGATCTATCCCGCGCCGCTGCTCGCGCAAACGCTCGCGATCGCCGAGCGCTGCGCATTCACGCTCGATGATCTGCGCTACGAATATCCCGAGGAGATCGTGCCGGCGGGGGAAACGCCGGCCAGCCACCTGCGCGCCTTGACGGAGCGAGGCTGCGCCAGGCGCTGGCCGGGCGGGGCGCCCCGCGCCGTGCGCGAAGCGATCGAGCACGAATTGCGCCTGATCGCCGAGCTGAAGTTCGAGCCGTTCTTTCTCACCGTGCACGATGTCGTCGAGTACGCCCGTTCGCAGAAAATTCTCTGCCAAGGCAGGGGCTCCGCGGCCAACTCCGTGGTCTGCTATTGCCTGCAGATCACCGAAGTGGATCCCTCGCGCATGGCGATGCTGTTCGAGCGCTTCATTTCCAAGGAGCGCAACGAGCCGCCCGACATCGACGTCGATTTCGAGCACGAGCGGCGTGAAGAGGTGATCCAATATATTTATCGCAAATACGGCCGGGAGCGCGCGGCGCTCACCGCCACCGTCATCTGTTATCGCCCGCGCAGCGCCCTGCGCGATGTCGGCAAGGCATTGGGCTACGATCTTGCGCAAGTGGACCGGCTCGCGCGCGCCATCCAATGGTGGGACGGGCCGCGCATCGATCCGGAGCGCATCCGCGACTGCGGCTTCGATCCGCAGGATCCGAAAACGCGGCGTCTCATGGCGCGCACGGCGGAAATCCTGGGATTTCCACGCCATCTTTCGCAGCACGTGGGCGGCTTCGTGATCGCGCGCGGCCGCCTGGATGAGCTGGTGCCCATCGAGAATGCCGCGATGCCGGAACGCACGGTCATCGAGTGGGACAAGGACGACCTGGACGCGTTGGGCTTGCTCAAAGTGGATGTGCTCGGACTGGGGATGCTCTGCGCGATACGCCGGGCGTTTCGCTTGATCAACGACTACGGCGGCTCGTCTGCGGTGGCGGGGGAGCTCGATCTCGCGAGTGTGCCGAGCGAGGATGAGTCGGTGTACGACATGATTTGCCGCGCCGATACGGTCGGCGTATTCCAGATCGAGTCGCGGGCTCAGATGGCCATGCTGCCGCGTTTGCGGCCGCGCAATTTCTACGATCTGGTGATCGAAGTGGCGATCGTGCGGCCGGGCCCGATCCAAGGCGAGATGGTGCATCCGTACTTGCGCCGCCGCAATCATGAGGAGGCGGTGAGCTATCCGAGCGCAGCCGTCGAGGCGGTGCTCAAGCGCACCTTGGGAGTGCCCATCTTCCAAGAGCAGGTCATGCAGCTCGCGATCGTTGCGGCCGGCTTCTCCGCCGGCGAGGCGGACCGGCTGCGCCGCGCCATGGCGGCGTGGAAGCGCCAGGGGGGCTTGGAACCCTTCGAGCGCCGATTGATCGACGGCATGCGCGAGCGCGGCTATCCGGAAAGCTTTGCGCGTCAAATATTCAAGCAGATATTGGGATTCGGCGAATATGGATTTTCGGAGGCCCACGCGGCGAGCTTCGCGCTGCTGGTCTACACATCCGCCTGGCTGAAGCGTTACGAACCGGCGGCATTTTGCGCGGCGCTCATCAACAGTCAGCCGATGGGCTTTTATGCGCCCTCGCAATTGGTGCGCGATGCGCGCGCGCACGATGTCGAGGTTCGACCGGTTGCGGTGGCGGCGAGCGACTGGGATTGCACGCTCGAGCGGCGCGAGGATGGCCGCCCGGCGCTGCGCTTGGGGTTGCGGCTGGTGAGGCATTTATCGCGCGAAGGCGCGAACCGCCTGCTCGCCGCGCGCGCCGCGGGCGCATTTACCGATATTGCCGATCTTGCCGAACGGGCGGCGCTCGACCGCCGCGATCTCGAAGCGCTAGGCGCAAGCGACGCGCTCGCGGACCTTGCCGGACACCGGCATCGCGCCGTGTGGCAGGTGAGCGGGGTCGAGCGCGCGCTGCCCCTGCTGAGCGCGCAAACGGCGGTCGAAGAGGGGATTCCGCTGTTGCGCGCGCCGCGCGAAGGCGAGGATATCATCGCCGATTATCGCAGCCTCGGGCTGTCGCTGCGGCGTCATCCGCTGTCGCTGCTGCGCGGCAAGCTCAATGAGCGCGGCGTCATTCCGACCGAAGAACTCTGGGGCCGGCCCAATGGTCAAGTGGTCACGACCGCAGGGTTGGTCATCACGCGTCAGCGGCCGGGCAGCGCCGGCGGCGTGACCTTCGTCACCCTGGAAGATGAGGTCAGCCACGTGAATTTGATCGTCTGGGAGCGCGTGGCGAATGCGCAGCGCGCGGCATTGCTCGAATCGCGCCTGCTCGAGGTGCGCGGCAAGCTGCAGCGCGAGGGCGACGTGCTGCATGTGATCGCGCAACGCCTGACGAATCTATCGGCGCTGCTCGGCGACCTGGCGGTCGAATCGCGGGATTTTCACTGACCGAACGATAGAAAACCGCACCCTGATCGGTTGACTCGATGAATGGTTCAGCGGGCCTTCCTCTTCTTGCGGCCGGATTTCTCGGCCGGATTCGGCGCACCTTGCTCCGCATCGCCGATCTTGTAGTCGTCGAAATCGCTGAGCAGTTCGGCGGTGCGCCGCTCCTCCATCACCCGTTCGAGACGCCGCCATGTGGGTTCGGCGCCCTTGGGCGCCCGCCGCCGCTGCGACTCGACGTCGCGCATAATGTGATCCACGTCAACATCGTCACCCGGCGCGGTGTCTTCTGCGTCCTCTTCCTCGAATTCGTCCGATTCGGGTTTTTCGCTCATGCTACCAACGCTTGCGCTTCACCTGTGAACCAGCCACGCGCGGTTTATAAACGGAAAGACCCCTTGCGCGCAATACCCTGGCGCACACTCCGTTATTTGACAAGATCGTTGAGTTGAAATATCGGCAGCAACAGTGCGATCACGATGAACATGACGATCGCGCCCATGAACACCACCATGAAGGGCCCCAGCAGGTTGGTCATGGTCGAAAGCAGGCCGTCCATCTCCCGCTCCTGATTGGTCGCGGCTCGTTCGAGCATCTTCTCCAGCTCGCCGCTGCTCTCGCCGCTGCTGATCAGGTGAATCATCATGGGTGGAAACAGCTTGCGCGCCGCCAGCGACTTGCCGATCGGGGCTCCCTCGCGCACCCGCAGCGCCGCTTCCTCGACCGCGTTTCTCATGGGAAGGTTGTTGACCACCTCGGCCGAAATGCGCAAGGCCTCGAGTACCGGCACCGCGCTCGCGGTCAGAATGCTGAAGGTACGGGAAAATCTCGCGGTATTCAGTCCGCGAATGAGTTTGCCGGCGAGCGGGACCCGCAGCAGCAGCCGATCGAAGCGCAGGCGCGCCTCCGGCGCTTTGAGCCAACGCAAAAAAAGCCAGGTGGCCGCCGCCAGGAAAATCAGCCCGTAGAACCAGTAGTGACGGATGAGATCGCTGCTAGCGATCAATATGCGGGTGGCGATGGGGAGTTCTTGATGGCCGGATTCGAATACCGCGACCACCTGCGGCACCACGTACGCCAGCAGAAAGGAGACGATGGCGAACGACAGCACCATGAGCACGATCGGGTAGACCAGGGCATTGCTGACCTGCTGGCCCATCACCTGGCGTGATTCGGTGTAATCGGAGAGGCGCTCGAGCACCAGATCGAGTTTGCCGGATTGCTCTCCGGCGGAGACCGTCGCCCGATAGATCTCGGGGAAAGCCTGCGGGAAATCGCGCAGGCCCTCGGCCAGCGGGTGTCCTTCGACCACCTTGCTGCGCACACCGAGCACGATTCTTTGTACGCGCGGCTTTTCGGTCTGTTCGGCCACCGCCTGCAGCGATTCCTCGAGCGGCAAACCGGAGCGCAGCAGCGTCGCCAGCTGGCGGGTCAACAGCGCCAAGTCCAGGGTCGAGAGGCCGCGGCGCATGAAGCGGCGGCCGCGGCCGCGTTTCGATTCGCGCTGCGCGGCTTCCTGCACATCCACCGGCAGCAGCTGCTTGTCGCGCAGCAGCTGCCTGACGTGCTTCGGGGTATCCCCTTCGATCAGCCCTTTGCGCTCCCGCCCTTGGGCGTCGAGGGCCGTGTATTCGAAGGCTCCCATCAGGCTCCGCTCCTAGTCCTCGCGGGTGACGCGCAGCACTTCTTCCAGGGTCGTTTCGCCCGCCAGGACCTTGCGTCGCCCGTCATCGCGAATGCCGGGGCTGGCCGTGCGCGCGTAGCGCTCCAGGTCCTGTTCCGAGGAGCCGTCGTGGATCATGGTGCGCATGTGATCGTCGACCGCGATCAGCTCGTAGATGCCGGTGCGCCCGCTATAGCCGGTCCCGGGCTCGGCGCTCGGCCGGAAGAGTTCCACCGGCCCGCCGTGCGGGTCGAGATTCAGCAACCGGCGTTCGTATTCCCCGGCCGTGAACCGTTCCCTGGTGGCCGGATTCAACACGCGCACCAAACGCTGCGCCAGGACGCCGATCAAACTCGAGGAGAGCAGGAACGGCTCGATGCCCATGTCGCGCAGGCGCGTGACCGCGCCGACGGCGGTATTGGTGTGCAGCGTGGACAGCACCAGGTGGCCGGTCAAGCTCGCCTGTACGGCGATTTGCGCGGTTTCCAAATCGCGGATTTCGCCCACCATCACCACATCCGGGTCCTGGCGCAGGATCGCCCGGAGACCGCGCGCGAAGGTCATTTCGACCTTGGTGTTCACCTGGGTCTGGCCGATGCCGTCGATGTAGTACTCGATCGGATCCTCGACCGTCATGATATTGCGGGTATTGTCGTTGATGCGCTCGAGCGAGGCATACAGGGTCGTGGTCTTGCCGGAGCCCGTGGGTCCGGTCACCAGGATGATGCCGTGAGGTTTGTGGATGATTTCATCCATGATGTCTTGCGTGCGCCGATCCATCCCCAACGAGGTCAGTTCGATGCGGCCGGCCTGTTTGTCGAGCAAGCGCAATACCACGCGTTCGCCGTGCCCGGACGGCAACGTCGAGACCCGTACGTCGACCGCGCGGCCGGCGATGCGCAGGGAAATTCTGCCGTCCTGAGGCAGGCGCCGCTCCGAGATATCGAGTTTCGACATGACCTTGATGCGCGACACCACCAGCGGCGCCACCGCGCGCTTGGTTTGCAGCACCTCGCGCAACACGCCGTCGACGCGAAAGCGAATGACCAGGCGGTTCTCGTACGGCTCGATGTGGATATCCGATGCGTTTTCCTTCACCGCCTGCGTGAGCAAGGCGTTGATCAAGCGAATGATGGGCGCTTCGTCGTCGCTCTCGAGCAGGTCCGAGGATTCGGGGATGTCCTCGGCCAGATGGGCGAGGTCGGTATTGTCGTCCAGGCCCTCCAGCATCTGCATGGCCGCCCCCGAGCCCGCTTCGTACGCGATGCGCAGCAGCGAGTCGAACTTCTCCACCGATACGCGCTCGAGCTTCAACGGCACGCCGACAAAGCGGCGCACCTCCGCCAGAGCCTGCGGGGTGACGCCCGGACGGCACACGGTGTCGGCGTAGTCCTCGGCCACGCTGCGCACCAGCACGCCGTGGCGCTTGGCAAACGGAAACGACAGCTTGCGTTGCGCCGGCGGCGCTTGCAGTTCGGCGCTCATGGCGGGTTCAACGGCCGCGGACCGACGGCGGGCTGGGCAGCAGGGGCGGGTTGAGCGGCCGGAGCCGGCAGCGCGATCGGCGGGGCGGGCTGCGCCGCCGGGGCCGGCTGTGCGCCAGGCACCGGCTGCGCATTCGACTGGGCGGGCTGTGCCGCAGGGGCCGGCTGCGCGCCGGGCGCCGGTTGCGCCGCCGGGGCGATGATGGTCGGGCCGCGGTTCGGCGAGATTGGGGGAACCGAGGGCTGTTTCTCGCCGGGCAGCAGCCAGACCTTGCCCTTGTGCAGATCGCGCTCCTGCTGGCGAATCTCATTGTATTTCGAGGCGCTGACCGCTTCGGTGGCGGGCTGATCGCGCAGGATTTTTGGGCGCAGGAAAACCAACAAATTGCTCTTTTGGCGCGAGCCGCTGCGCGATTTGAACAAGTTGCCGAGCAGCGGTATCGCGCCGAGCACGGGTATTCGATCCTCGCTTTCGGTCACAGTGTCCTGCATCAAGCCGCCGAGCACGATGATGCCCCCATCCTCGATGAGGATGGTCGTCTTGATGGAACGCTTGTTGGTCGATATATCGGATGAATTCGCCAGCTTGGCGCCCGGCGAGGAGTCTTCCTGCTCGACCTTGAGCTGGATGGTGTCTCCTTCGCTGATGTGCGGCGTGACCTTGAGTATCGTGCCGACTTCCTCGCGCTGTATGGTCTGGAAGGGGCTCGTGGTGCCGTTCACGGCCGCGGTCGAACTCGAATATGACCCGGTGATCAGAGGAATCTCCTGGGTCACCTTGACCTCAGCTTCCTCGTTGTTCATGGTGATGACCCGCGGCGTCGAGATGATGTTGCTGGTGCCGTCGCTGCGCAGGGCCTGAATGAGGGCGGCGAACCCCTGACGCGTTCTCGAGTTGTAGGTGCCGAGCGCGAAAGTGCCGCCGTTCGGAATCAGTGAGGCGACACTCGAGCCCGTGGTGAGGCCCGAGGTGGCGCCGCTGGTGTTGGTTCCGGTGAGCGTGCTGCTGGTATTGCCGCTCAACACGCCGGCGGCGGCGGCGGCCAGATTGACGATGCTGGTACCGGCGCTGCCGGGCAGATTCGACACGCCGTAGCCCAGGTTGGTGCCTCCGTCGAGGAGCCATTGCACGCCGATATTCGCGCTCTTGTTGACGGCGACCTCGACGATCAAGGCCTCGACCTCGACCTGCGCGCGGCGGATATCGAGTTTGTCGATCACCGCCATCAGGTTTTTCATGATCTTGGGCGGCGCCGTCATGATCAGCGCATTGGTGGGAATGTCCGCCCAGATCGTCACGCTGGCATCGACGTTGGAGCCGCCGCCGCCGCCGCCGCCCGGCGGCGGTGCCCCGGCGGCAGAGCCCGGGCCGGCTTGCGCCTTGGAGGTGGCCGAGGCCTGCCCCTTGAGTTTGTCGGCCAGCTTTTCCGCATCCGCGTACAGCAGATAGCGCACCTCGGTGTCGCCGGCGCTGCCCGCGCGCGGCGTATCCAAGCTCAGCACCAATGCTTTGGCCTTGAGCTTGAGCGACTTCTCGCCGCTGATCAGCACGCTGTTGGTGCGTTCGTCGGCTACTATTTTGATCGCGGCGCCGGCTTCGGCGCCGCCCGCACCCTGGTTCAACTGATTGATGGTGCGCACCATTTCGGTCGCACTGGCGTTGTGCAGCGGCACGACATCGATCGGCTCATCGCCGCTTTCGTCCATGCGCTCGATGATCTTCATGATGCGGCTGACGTTGCTGGCGCGATCCGAGATGATCAACATGTTGCCGCTCGGATAGGCCGCCAGATGCCCCTGCTGCGGAATCAAGGGCCGCAGCAGCGGCACCAACTGCGCCGCGCTGATGTTCTTCATGGTGATGATCTGCGTCACGATCTCGTCCGAGGACGAGCTCACATCCCTCGGCAGATCGATGGACGGCAATTGCCGGGCGTCGGTATTCGGGATGATCTTGATGACTTTGCCCGCGGGCACCGCCACATAGCCGTACACCTGCAGCACCGACAGGAACGCTTCGTAGAACGCCGCCGCCGACATCGGCGTCGCCGACAACATGGTGACCTTGGCGTTCACGCGCGGATCGATGATGAAATTCTTGCCGGTCACCTCGCTGACCGCCTGGATGATCTGGCTGAGGTCGGCATCCTTGTAGTTCGGCGTGATGGTCGCGCCGTCCTGCGGCCGCGGCGGAGGCGCCGCCGGCAGGGCGGCCGACGCCAGCAACACCGCCAGGGCGCCGAGCGCCGCCGTGCGCAAGATGCGGTGCGGATTGAATGACTTCAGTATCATGGACTACCCGTGAATGGATCGTATACGAACCGTGCACGCCCTTCGACCAGCGCGCGGCTCATTGGTTTTGTTGCTCGTTGGGGTCGGGTTGAGGAATCGGCGGCGCCGGGCCAAACGCCCCTGCGCGCGGTCCGGCCTGCGCATCGCGTAACGCCGCCCCGGCGGCTCCGGCCGAGTCGACCTCCAGATCCTTGGTGGCGTCTGCGGCAACCTGGGCAATGTTCAGGCTGATATCCTGTTTCTGGCCGCCCCGTTCTATGGTTACGGTGACGCGGTCGGAGGTTTGAATGGTATTGAATACTTCCTGGCTGCGCTGCGGATCATCGAGGGTTTGGCCGTTGATGGCCGTGACCAAGTCTCCAGGCTTCAAACCCAGTTTGTTGAAAATGGCGCGATTTCGGCCCGGGTAGGCGCGAAAACCGCGCAATTTGCCGGCGGCGTTGTCGTAGGATGCCACCACTCGCATCACCTGATCCAGTATCCCGGGATCCTGCTGCACCATGCGGCGTATGTTGTTGACCGCCGAGACCGTGCGCGGGTCGGGGGTCATCCGGCGGGCCGAGGCGATGCTGCGGTCCCCCGGGAGCATTCGCGGCAGCAGCAAGGTCTCCAAACTGCCGTTGCGATCGAGTATGACGTGGTCAAGATAGACCGAATGCAGGGATGCGCCGCTCACGTTGTCGCCCACCGAATAGACCTTCGAGGGGCCGCCGTCGCTGATGATCGCGATGCCGTGCTTCGGATCCTGGGTGGCAATGGTGCCGGCCAGCACCAAATTCGCGCTGCTGAGCGGGGCATTGGCCGGATCCTGCGCACCGGGGTCGGCTGGGCGGACGCCAAACGGATGCGCCATGATCAGCGCTGGGACATTGGCCGCCGGGCGCTGCTGCAACTCAGCGCCCCTTGCGATGACCGGCTGCGGGGACTTGACCGGCCCCCCGAGCAGCGAAAGGGCGACACGGGCCAGCTCCGCCGCGATCAGCGCCGATAGCCCGAGCGAGGCCAGATGCGGGCCATTGCCGCGCAGGCGGGACAACCAGTCGTTTGTGCGCGTATCAAGCATATGAGGACCGTGCGCGTTTATCGCGATGTATGTGGCCAAAGAGTACGCAAGCGGACTCACCGCGCGCCCATGGGTACCTTAACTGCAACTGCCTAATCATACGGGCTACCGGCTAGGGCGCTCAAGCATTTGTTTATACTTGTTAAAGTAGACTGACACTATTTGGCGACAGGGGCTCCCGGTCGCGGCTTTTGTGTACGCCGCTTGTAAAGCGGGAAAGTGCGCCCTATAAACTGATAACTCATGAGTGACATTGAACGCGGGAAAGAAAGTACCGGCTTGGTGGTCGAGGAAGCGGCGCCGAAGCTCAAGCGCCCGCCTCAGTATCAGGTACTGCTGATCAATGACGACTACACGCCCATGGAATTCGTGGTCGACATCCTGCAGCGCTTTTTTTCCATGGACCGCGTCAAAGCGACCCGGGTTATGCTGGAGGTCCATACTAGGGGTAAAGGAGTGTGCGGAGTCTTCACTTATGAAATCGCAGAGACCAAGGTGGCTCAAGTGATCGCATATGCGCGACAACATCAGCATCCGTTGATGGCAACGCTAGAAGAGGCGTAAAGTGCTAAGTCAAGAACTCGAGTTTTGCTTGAATGATGCCTTTGCGGGCGCGCGCGAGGCGCGCCACGAATTCATGACGGTGGAGCATCTGCTGCTCGCCATCGTCGATACCCCGAAAGTCCGCGAGGTCTTGAAATCGTGCGGCGCAGATGCCGCGAAACTCAAGACCGAACTGAAGCAATTCATCGATCAGACCACGCCGCGCCTGCCGAGCGGCGAGGATCGCGACGTGCAGCCGACGCTCGGGTTCCAGCGGGTATTGCAGCGGGCGGTGTTCCACGTGCAATCGAGCGGCAAGAAGGAGGTCACGGTCGCCAACGTCTTGGTGGCGATCTTCAGCGAAAAACAGTCGCATGCCGCCTACCTCTTGAGCATGCAGGACGTGTCGCGCCTGGATGTGGTCAATTTCATCGCGCACGGTCTGTCCAAAGCGGGCGGCGAAGAACGCAGCGAGCGGGAGGAGGGCGGAGCTGCCGGCGATGCCGAGCGTGAGGGGGACGGCGGCAGCGCCTTGGAAAAATACGCAACCAATCTCAACGAGGCGGCCCGCAAGGGCAAGATCGACCCCCTGATCGGCCGCAAGATCGAGGTCGAGCGCACCATCGAGATACTGTGCCGCCGGCGCAAGAACAATCCGCTGTATGTGGGCGAAGCGGGCGTCGGCAAGACCGCGATCGCCGAGGGCTTGGCGCGGATGATCGTCGAGAATCAGGTTCCGGACGTGCTGCTCGATGCCACCATATTTTCATTGGATATGGGCTCGCTGGTCGCCGGTACCAAGTACCGCGGCGATTTCGAAAAGCGCCTGAAGGCCGTGCTCGCCGAAGTCAAGAAGCTGCCCGGGGCCATTCTTTTCATCGACGAAATTCATACCGTGATCGGCGCCGGCGCGGCCTCCGGGGGCGTCATGGACGCCTCCAACCTGATCAAGCCGGCGCTCGCCAACGGCGAACTGCGATGCATCGGCTCGACCACCTACAATGAATATCGCGGGATTTTCGAGAAGGACCATGCGCTCGCGCGGCGCTTTCAGAAAATCGACATCACCGAGCCTTCGATCCAGGACACGGTCGACATCTTGCGCGGACTGAAGTCGCGCTACGAAGAGCATCACGGCATCCGATACGAGGACGACGCGCTGCGGGCGGCGGCGGAGCTCGCCGCGCGCCACATCAACGATCGGCACATGCCCGACAAAGCCATCGATGTGGTGGACGAGGCGGGCGCCAAACTGCGCCTGAAGCCGGTCGCGAATCGGGAAGCCTCGGTAACCGTGACGCAGATCGAAAACATCGTGGCGCGCATTGCGCGCATACCTCCCCAAAACGTGTCGATGTCCGACCGGGATGTGCTCAAGAACTTGGAGCGCAATCTCAAGCTGACCATTTTCGGCCAGGACAAGGCGATCGAAGCGCTGGCGGCCGCGATCAAGATGTCGCGCTCGGGGCTGGGCGATCAGCGCAAGCCGGTGGGTTCGTTCCTGTTCTCGGGTCCGACCGGGGTCGGCAAGACTGAAGTGACGCGGCAGCTGGCGCTCGCCATGGGCGTGGAGTTCGTGCGCTTCGACATGTCCGAATACATGGAGCGGCACACCGTTTCGCGCCTCATCGGCGCGCCTCCTGGCTACGTCGGCTTCGATCAGGGCGGCTTGTTGACCGAAGCCATCGCCAAGCATCCGCACTGCGTGCTGTTGCTCGACGAGATCGAGAAGGCGCATCCGGATGTCTTCAATCTGTTGCTGCAGGTCATGGATCACGGCACCCTGACCGACAACAACGGCCGCAAGGCGGACTTCCGCCATGTGATCATCATCATGACGACGAATGCGGGAGCGTTCGAAATGAGCCGACCGAGCATTGGCTTCACTCAGTCCGATACGGCATCGGACGGCATGGAAGCGATCCGGCGCCTGTTCTCGCCCGAATTTCGCAATCGCCTGGATTCGGTCATTCAGTTCGGCAGCCTCGATCAGGACACGATCGAACGCGTGGTCGACAAGCTGTTGATCGAAGCGGAGGCGCAGTTCGAACAAAAGCGCGTCTCGCTCTCGGTCAATGATCTGGCGCGGCGCTGGATCGCGAAGCGCGGCTATGATCCGAAGATGGGCGCAAGACCGATGGCAAGGGTCATTCAGGAATACATCAAGCGGCCGCTCGCAGAAGAGCTGCTGTTCGGCAAACTCGTCAAGGGCGGACACGTGGAAGTGACCGTGAGCGAGGACGGCGACAAGCTAAAGCTCGACACGCGCGCCGCGGACGAACCGGCGCTGTTGTCGCACGAAAGTTGAGACAGGCTCCTAACGGCCGCGGTAGACGATGCGGCCCTTGGTCAAGTCATAGGGGGTCATTTCCACGGTGACTTGATCGCCGGTCAGAATGCGAATGTAGTTTTTACGCATCTTGCCGGAGATGTGGGCGGTGACCACATGGCCGGTTTTCAGTTTGACGCGGAAGGTGGTGTTGGGCAGAGTTTCCACGACTTCGCCCTCGAACTGAATTGCCTCTTCTTTTGACATGCGTCCTTGTTGTGCGCGGGGTTGGGATAAGCCGGGCGCATTGTGCATAAAGCACCCTGGTAATGCAATTTTACGCAGGCTGAGCGCTCCAGCTGCCGCACGGCGCACGGCGGGCGTAGCGGCGCAGCAACGCCACGAATTGCTCTCGCGAGACCTCCCGGGCGCCGAGGCTCGCGAGGTGGGAACTGGCGACCTGGCAGTCGATCAGGCGGATGTCGCGGCTGCGGCACTCCTCGACCAAGCGGGCCATGGCCACCTTCGAGGCGTCGCGCTCCCGGCTGAACATCGATTCGCCGAAAAATACGCCGCCCAACTGGATGCCGTAAAGACCGCCGACCAGGCGCTCGCCGATAGTCGCTTCAACGGAGTGGGCAAAGCCGAGGCTGTGCAAGCGCTGGTAGGAATCGATCATTTCCTCATGCAGCCAGGTGTCAGGTCCCGATCGGCGCGGCTGCGCGCAGGCGCGGATGGTGGCTGCGAAGTCGCTGTCCAGGCGGGTGGTGAAGGGGCCGTTTCGAAGCGTTTTGCGCAGGCTGCGGGAGACCACGAATTCCTCGGGAAGCAGCAGCATGCGCGGATCCGGCGACCACCACAGAATCGGCTGTTGCGCCGAATACCAGGGGAACACGCCGCGTTCGTAGGCGGCCAACAGCCGCGCCGGCTTGAGATCCCCGCCGGCGGCCAGCAGTCCCGGCGGCTCGCGCAGCGCCTGTTCGAGTGGCGGGAACCAATTCGGATCGGCCTGTTCGCTCAGCCACACCAGCCGGCTCAGAGCTGCAATCCCTCGATGGCCGAGCGCTGATAGGGGACATGCTGGTTCACGGCGGCCGCGTAGCTCGCGACACCACGGGCTTCGCGCGCGGCAAAATCACGAATGGCCGCCGCAAAACGCTCATCGACGATGTCGTGTGCCGAACTGGTGAGCGTCGGCACGAAGCCGCGCGGAACCTTGTGCTCGCCCTGCGTGCCGGGTTCGAATCTTTGCAGCCCCTGGGCGATGCAGTACTCGATGCCCTGGTGGTAGCAAGCCTCGAAATGCAGGCTGTGATAATTGCCGCCTGCGCCCCAGTAGCGCCCGAATAGAGCGTCCTTGCCGACGAAGAAGATGGCCGCCGCGATCGGCTCGCGCCCATGGCGCGCCACTTTGAGCATCAAGCATTCGGGCAGGCTGGCCGCGACCAGCTTGAAGAATTGCAAATTGAGATACGGCTCGTGCCCATGACGATGGAAAGTATCGGCGTAGAACTGATAGACCACACGCCACGCGGCCTCATCCATGTCCCCGCCCAAACGGGTGTCGAATTCGATTCCCGCCTCGGCCACGCGCCGCCTTTCGCGCTTGGCTTTCTTGCGCTTCTCGGCGGTAAAGGTGGCCAGGAAATCCTCATAGGACCCATAACCGCGGTTCTGCCAATGGAACTGGCAGTCGCGCCGCACAATGAACCCGGCTTGGCGCAGTGCTGCCAGATCCTCATCGATTGGGAACAATACGTGCCAGGAAGAGAATCGCTCGGATCGTGCGTACTCGCCCACCGCCCGGATCAAGGCGGCGGTGATGGCGCGCTCATCGGCCGCCGCACCGACCAGAAAGCGCGGCCCGGTCACCGGCGTGAACGGCACCGCCGCGACCAGCTTCGGGTAATACCTCATGCCGTGCTGGGCATAGGCGTTCGCCCAGGCGAAGTCGAACACGAATTCGCCGCGGGAATGCGACTTTCGGTACAAGGGCATTGCGCCGACCATGCGGCCGTGCGAATCCTCGAGCAGCAGATGTTTCGGCGCCCAACCGGTGTGCGCGCTGACGCTGCCGGATTGCTCCAGAGCCGACAAGAATTCGTGCCGCAGAAAGGGATGGCCCGCTGCGCTGCGCGCCGCGAGCGCATTCCAATCGGCCGCCTCAACCTCGGCGATGCTGGCGATGAACCGCGCCCGATACTGATTCACGCGCGGGCGGCGAGGGGTTCTTGGCGTGGCTCGGCCGCGATTCGCTCGAGGTATTTGTCCGCATCGAGTGCCGCCATGCAGCCCGTGCCCGCCGATGTGACCGCTTGTCGATAGACGTGATCGGCCACGTCGCCGGCGGCGAAAACACCGGCCACGCTGGTGGCGGTGGCGTCCCCATCGCTGCCTCCCTTGACCACGATGTAGCCTCCGCGCATATCGAGCTGCCGGTCGAACAGCTGGGTGTTCGGTTGATGGCCGACCGCGATGAACACCCCGTCGACCTCGAGGATGCGAGTCGCGCCGCCGGGCATGCCGCGCGCACGGAGCCCGATGACCCCGGCCGCATCGCCCAGGATTTCATCGACCGTGTGATTCCAAAGTATGTTTACCTTACCTGAGGTTTCAAGCGCAAATAGCCGATCTTGAAGGATTTTCTCGGACCTCAGTTTGTCCCGGCGGTGAACCAGGGTGACCTGTGAGGCAATATTGGCAAGATACAGCGCCTCTTCCACGGCGGTGTTGCCGCCGCCGACGACCGCAACCGCCTTTCCCCGATAGAAAAAGCCGTCGCAGGTGGCGCAGGCGGACACGCCTCTGCCGCGAAATGCTTCCTCGGAGGGCAGGCCGAGATACTTTGCCGATGCACCGGTCGCGATGATCAAGGCGTCGCAGGTGTATTCGCCGTTATCGCCAACCAGGCGAAACGGACGCGGGAGCAAATCCACTCGATGGATGTGATCGGCTACGATCTCGGTATAGAAGCGCTCGGCATGCCGGCGCATGCGCTCCATCAACTGCGGACCTTGAAGGTGTTCCACGTCACCCGGCCAATTGTCCACATCGGTGGTGGTCATCAACTGGCCGCCTTGTTCCAGGCCGGTGATCAGCACAGGCTTGCGATTGGCGCGAGCCGCGTACACTGCGGCCGAGTACCCCGCGGGACCCGAGCCCAGGATGATGAGTGGACGGTGGCTGACAACGCTCATGTATAATTTGCCTCTCTTCAGATATGCCTCGCCGGTGTTCAGCGCCGCTGCCTCATGGTATGTAAATCCGGGGGCGCGGGCCAGTTCGAACGAGCCCGTGCATGCTTTAAGCCGAGGGTGTTGGTGGGAATCCGCTGACTCGGTTATTATTGCATAATATTCAAATAGTTAGACGCTATATATAATTAAGGATCGAGAATTGACCGAAGCCGCCGTCCAGAAGAATCCGAAACAGCACCTGAAGCTCTCCGCTGCCATGGCGCGCTCCTTGCGCGAGGGCACGTTGTGGATTCTATGCGCGCTGGCCCTGTTGCTGCTGCTGGCGTTGCTGTCCTATCAGCCGCACGACCCCGGCTTTTCGGACACGGGTGAACCCGGCCCGGTGAGCAATTGGATAGGACCCATAGGTGCTTGGCTCGCCGGATTCTTTCTCTTTTTGTTCGGGCGGCCGGCCTACCTGTTCCCGGTGATGCTGGCGTATGCCGGATGGCTGGTGCACATGGATCACTCGCTGCCCGACGCCCGCTCGCGCCTCAGCACGCTGTTGCGCGGGGCCGGCTTCGTGCTGACTTTGCTCGCCAGCTGCGGGCTTACGACGCTGCACTGGGACGGAGCGGCGCTGCCGAACAGCGCCGGCGGCGTGCTCGGCGAACTGGTGGGCAGGGGCGCTGCGCGGGGGTTGAGTTTTCTGGGAGCGACGCTGCTCTTGCTCGGACTGTGGCTGGCCGGCGTGGCGCTGTTCCTCGGTGTCTCGTGGTTCGAAGTCATGGACAAGCTCGGCGCGTGGGTCTTGCAAGGCATTGACTGGGCACGCGCAGCAATCGATCAACGGCGAGAGCTGGCGTTCGGCCAGCAGCGCAAGCAGGCGCGTCAGGGGGTGGTGCGCGAGGAGCAGAAGAAAGTCGCGAGTCGCCCCCCGCCACGCATCGAGGCGCCGGCGCCGGTGCCGGAAAAGAGCGAGCGCCTCGAGCGCGAACGGCAAGTGCCGTTATTCGACGCCCCGAAGTCGAGCGAATTGCCGGCATTGTCGTTGCTCGATGAGCCGCGGCCGCGCGAGCAGGCCTATTCCGACGAGGCGTTGGAGGCCATGTCGCGATTGGTGGAGCTGAAGCTGCGTGACTTCGGCGTGGAGGCCGAAGTGGTGGCGGTTCAGCCCGGGCCGGTGATCACGCGCTTCGAGCTGCGCCCGGCGCCCGGCGTCAAGGTCCACCAAATCAGCAATCTCGCCAAGGACCTTGCGCGTGCGCTCTCGGCCATCAGCGTGCGCGTGGTGGAGATCATTCCCGGCAAATCGGTCGTCGGTCTGGAGATACCGAATGAGAAGCGTGAGATCGTCACGCTCGGCGAGATCATCAAATCCAAGCCCTATGACGAGGTCACCTCGCCGCTCGCCCTCGCGCTCGGCAAGGATATCGGCGGTGTGCCGGTGGTCGCGGATCTGGCGCGCATGCCGCATCTGCTGATTGCCGGCACCACGGGTTCCGGAAAATCCGTCGCCATCAATGCCATGGTCCTGAGTCTGATCTACAAGGCGACGCCCGAACACGTGCGCATGATCATGATCGATCCGAAGATGCTGGAACTGTCGGTCTACGAAGGGATTCCGCATCTTCTGTCGCCGGTGGTGACCGACATGAAGCAGGCGGCCAATGCGTTGCGTTGGTGCGTGGCGGAGATGGAGCGGCGCTATCAGCTGATGTCGGCCTTGGGCGTGCGCAACATCGGCGGCTTCAATCGCAAAGTAAAAGAGGCCGCAGAGGGCGGCAAGCCGATCAAGGATCCGATCCGCCTGCAGAAGGTCATGCAGGCGGTGCCGGGAGTCGTGGCCGAGGACGTTCCGGAGCTGACCACGCTGCCGTTCATCGTGGTCGTCATCGACGAATTGGCCGATCTGATGATGATCGTCGGCAAAAAGGTCGAGGAACTCATCGCGCGCCTCGCGCAAAAGGCTCGAGCATCGGGCATTCATTTGATCCTGGCGACGCAACGGCCGTCGGTGGATGTGATCACCGGGCTGATCAAGGCCAATATTCCGACGCGCATCGCGTTTCAAGTGTCGGCCAAGGTGGATTCGCGCACCATTCTCGATCAAAGCGGCGCAGAGTCTTTGCTCGGCCACGGCGACATGCTGTATCTGCCGCCGGGCACCTCCATTCCGACACGCGTCCACGGCGCCTTTGTGTCGGACCAGGAGGTGCACCGGGTGGTGGCCGGGCTCAAGGCCGCATCGCCTCCGGTCTACATCGAGGAGATTCTCGAGGGTCCGCGAACCCCGATCCCCGGCTTTCCGAGCGATGAGGAGGAGGGTGCGGAAGGCGGTCTCATCGATGCCGAGGCGGACCCGCTGTACGACGAAGCGGTGCGCATCGTCACCGAGACGCGTAAGGCATCCATTTCGGGCGTGCAGCGGCGGTTGAAGATCGGCTATAACCGCGCGGCCCGCCTGGTCGAGGCGATGGAGGCGGCCGGATTGGTCGGTCCGTTGCAGTCGAACGGTGCGCGCGAAATCTTCGGCGCCGCGCCGCCGGAGGAATGAGGCCCATGGCGAGATACCGGCTGGCGGCTAGCGCGCTGGTGTTGTGGCTGGGTGTGCTGTGCGGTGCCTTCGCCGGTGCATCGCCCGCGACCGAGGTCGAGAAATATCTCACCGGCCTGTCGGCCTGGTCGGCCGAATTCGAACAAACCATCGATGACGGTCACGGCAAGGTGTTGCGCAGCGCCTCCGGCAAGTTCTATCTGCAGCGTCCGGGCAGATTTCGCTGGGATTACGAGCAGCCGTCCGAACAGATGATTCTGGCCGACGGCAAGCAAATCTGGTTTTACGACAAGGATCTGGCTCAGGCCAATGTGCGCGATGTGGACTCAACGCTCGCCAGTACGCCCGCGATGCTGCTCTCGGGCGGTTCGGTGAGCGGCCAGTTCGACATCACGGAACTGCCGTCGAGCGGCGGACTGCGGTGGTTTCAACTCATTCCCAAGCACCCGGAGACCGATTTCCAGCTGGTGCGCATCGGCTTCGACCGGCACGGCGAATTGGCGTCGATGTTCCTCGCCGACAAGCTCAATCAAATCACGCAGCTCAAGTTCACTCACCCGATCCGCAACCCTCAGTTCGCTCCCGGCCTGTTTTCATTCTCACCGCCGCCGGGGGTCGATGTGATCGGGCGCGCCCCGTGACCGCGCTCGGCGACGGCAGCTACCGGCCGCTGGCCGATCGGCTGCGTCCGCGCGTCCTGGATGAATTCGTCGGTCAGCCCCATTTGGTGGGCGCGGGCGCGCCGTTGCGCCGCGCACTGGAATCCGGCCGGCCGCACTCGATGATCCTGTGGGGACCCCCGGGAACGGGCAAGACGACTCTGGCGCGTCTGGTGGCATCGGGGGCTCGGGCCGAGTTCGTTGCCTTGTCGGCGGTGCTTGCCGGCATCAAGGACATCCGTGCCGTGGTTGAGCGGGCGCGGAGCCTGCGCGGCACACGCGACACGGTGTTGTTCCTCGATGAGGTACATCGCTTCAACAAATCCCAACAGGATACGTTTCTGCCCTACGTCGAGGACGGCACGCTGATCTTCGTCGGCGCGACCACGGAAAATCCCTCCTTCGAAGTGAACAACGCGCTGTTGTCGAGGGCGCGGGTCTACGTGCTGAAGCCGCTCACCGCGCAGGATCTGGGAAAACTGCTCGATCGCGCTCTCGGCGATGCGGAGCGCGGCCTGGGGACCTTGCAACTACAAATAGAGCCGGGCGCCCGGGAACTGCTGCTGGCGGCGGCCGACGGGGATGCGCGGCGCATGCTGAACCTGCTGGAGACCGCCGCCGACTTGAGTGTGCCGGAGGGCGCCGTCCACCGGCTCGATGCGGCCACGATGCGCGCGGTCATCGGCAGCACCTACCTGCGCTTCGACAAGGGCGGCGAGAATTTCTACGATCAAATCTCCGCGCTGCACAAGTCGGTTCGCGGCAGCGATCCGGATGCCGCCCTGTATTGGCTGTGCCGCATGCTGGCGGGAGGCTGCGATCCGCTCTACATCGCCCGGCGGGCACTGCGCATGGCGAGCGAGGACATCGGCAACGCCGATCCCCGCGCTCTCACCTTGAGTTTGGAGGCATGCGCGGTGTACGAGCGTTTGGGCAGCCCGGAAGGCGAGCTGGCCATCGCACAGGCCATCCTCTTCATGGCCTGCGCCTCGAAGAGCAATGCCGTCTACTGCGCATACAATGCCGCCAAGGCGGATGCGGAGAGCTTGGGTTCGCTCGAGGTGCCGCTGCATTTACGCAATGCCCCGACCCGGCTCATGAAGGAAATCGGCTATGGCAAGGGTTATCGCTATGCGCACGACGAGCCGGATGCTTATGCCGCCGGCGAGCGCTATTTCCCCGACGACATGACCGACCGCCGCTACTACGTGCCCGCACCCCGCGGGCTGGAAATCAAGATCGGCGAAGCGCTGGCGGCGCGCCGTGCGCGCGACCGATAAGGAAACTCATCGTGCTCGATCCGAAGTTGTTACGCGGCGATTTGCCGGCAGTGGCCGCCGAGCTGGCGCGGCGCGGTTTTGTGCTCGATGTCGCGCGGCTCGCCGCCTTGGAAGGGCAACGCAAGGCGGCGCAAATCGAGGTCGACCGATTGCGTGCCGAACGCAATGCCAATGCGAAAGCAGTGGGCCAGGCGAAGGCGCAAGGACAGGATGCGGCTGCCTTGATCGCTCTCGGAGAGTCCTTGGGGCAGAAACTGCAAGGGATCGACCAACAACTCGAGGCCATTCAAGCCGAGTTGGCCGGCATTCAATTGGGATTGCCGAATATCCTTCACGAGAGCGTTCCCGCGGGGCGTGACGAGGCCGATAACGTCGAGCTGCGGCGCTGGGGTACGCCGCGGCAATTCGATTTCGAGCCGAAGGATCACGTGGCGATCGGCGAACCGCTCGGCATGGATTTCGAGGCGGCGGGACGCATCTCCGGAGCGCGGTTCGTGGTGATGACCGGGCGCCTGGCGAAGCTGCACCGAGCTCTCATACAGTTCATGCTCGACTTGCACGGCAGCCAGCATGGTTATCGTGAAGCCTACGTGCCGTACCTGGTGCACGCCGCGGCGCTGGTGGGGACCGGTCAGCTGCCGAAGTTCGAGCAGGATTTATTCGCGGTGCCGGGCGACCCGGGATTCTTTCTGATTCCGACCGCCGAAGTGCCGGTCACGAATCTTGCGCGGGACCAAATTCTGGACGCCGGCGCGCTGCCGCTCAAATACGTGGCGCACACGCCTTGCTTCCGCTCGGAAGCCGGAGCATCCGGAAAAGACACGCGCGGCATGATTCGACAGCACCAGTTCGAGAAAGTGGAGTTGGTGCACATCGTGCGCCCCGAGCAGTCCTACGCGGCGCTCGAAGAGCTCACGGGTCATGCCGAAGCGGTGCTGCGGGCGCTGGAATTGCCTTACCGCGTGATTTCCCTGTGCGGCGGGGATGTCGGGTTCAGCAGTGCCAAGACCTATGATCTCGAGGTCTGGCTGCCCTCGCAGCAGCGCTATCGCGAGATCTCATCCTGCAGCAATTGCGAAGCGTTTCAAGCGCGGCGGCTGCAGGCCCGTTGGCGTAATCCCTCAACCGGCAAGCCGGAGCTGGTGCATACCTTGAACGGCTCGGGCGTGGCCGTCGGGCGCGCCTTGGTCGCCATTCTGGAGAATGGTCAGCAGGCGGACGGTAGCGTCGCGATACCGTCCGTGCTCGGCCCCTACATGGGCGGGGAGCTGCTGCTGACTTGAGGGGTTCGATTACTTGCGGTTGCCCAACAAAAAGCTCAATACATACCAGAACATCAGAGCGATCGATGCGAACAGCTGCATCGCGGCCGACACATAACGGTCTTCCGGGTAGTGCAGAATGATGTTCGAGGTATCGTAAAGAACCGCGGCTCCCGCGAATCCAATCATCAACACCGAGAACCCGGTTCCGAGCTGGAAGCCGAAGACCACGCCGCCGACGATCGCCACCAGCGCCAGGATGCCGCCCCACATCAGAATCGCCCGCAGGAAGGAAAAGTCCTTGCGCGTGCGGTGGGCGACGAACATCAAGCCGCCGGCGCCCAATGAGGTTATCAACGTGGCGCTGTCGATCGTGCCGGGCGCTTTCGCATCGGCGATGTAGAGCAGGGGCACGAATATGAGGGCCTCCGCCACCACATACACGGCGTAGGCAAAGTACTGCATGCCGATCGAATTGCTGGTTTGCGCGGTGCGCGACGCCAACCATCCGGTCAGCATGAAGGCGCCCAATATGAGCATCCAATTGAAGCCGAACATGAACCGGGCGATCTGCGGCGCGAGACCGGATTCGAACAACCCCAGTTCCACCAGGATGAAGCCGAGAATGCCGGCCACCAGGTGGGTGTAAGTGCGCGTAATGAAAACGCTGCGGCTGTCGACCGCCGTGCCCGGAAATGCCGCGTTGTTGCTCGGAAAATTAGCCATGAAGATTAATCCTCTGTCCTTACCTGTGACCATTTTAGCACCCCGGCCCTTGGTGTGCCGGAGCAGCCGTGCCTATATAGGGGTGCATCCCCGATCTTCAATGCGCCTGCCGCCCAGGCGCATCAATTTCGCCAATGAAGGGCACGGCTGGGGTCGGGGTGTTCCTCTGCGCCCTCCTCATGCCCCTTAAGGTAGTATTAAAAGGCGGCCGGAGAGGTGGCAGAGCGGTTGAATGCACCGGTCTTGAAAACCGGCAA
>DAINPA010000008.1:32088-45967 GCA_036743675.1 Steroidobacteraceae bacterium | reverse complement strand
CCATCGAGGCTCTCGGCTAGGGCGATATTGTCGGCGGCGTGACGCAAGCCCACAAATGCGCCGCCGCCCGCTGGCATACTCAAAATTATGGATGAGGATGCACCCCAGTTGGGGCTGGTATTGACCGGCGGCGGGGCACGCGCGGCATATCAGGTAGGCGTGCTCAAGGGCATCGCCGAGCTTGTGCGGCGCGGTTCGGGCTGCCCGTTTCAGATCGTTACCGGCACTTCTGCCGGCGCGGTCAGTGCCATCGCTCTCGCCTCCGATCCAGCGCACTTCAGGCAGGCGGTGTACGCCATTGAGCGGGTGTGGCGCGACTTCAGGGTGCACCAGGTCATCAAGGCGGATGCGGTCAGCGTACTGAGATCCGGATTGCACTGGGTGCTGGCGCTGCTCACCGGGGGCTGGCTGGTTCATCCGCCGCGTTCGCTGTTCGACAATACGCCGCTGTGGGAACTGCTGCGCAAGAATCTGAATTTCGATGGAATTCCCCGAAATTTGTACAAGAAGCGCCTGCAGGCGGTCGGCATCTGCGCCACCAGCTATTCGGATGCGGATTCCGTCACATTTTATGCGTGCGCATCGCCGATCGAGCCTTGGGCCAAGGCGTGGCGCAAAGGCGCGCGGGTGCAACTGACTCTGGAGCATGTAATGGCGAGCCTGGCGCTGCCGTTCTTGTTCCGCCCCATACCGCTTAGCCAGCACTATTATGGCGACGGAACCATGCGCCAGACTTCGCCCTTAAGCCCGGCCATTCACTTGGGCGCCAACCGCCTCCTGGTCATTCGGGTGGACGACCCCTCGGTGCCGGGACTCGGGATGCGCAATCCGAATGTCGAGCCCACATTCGGGCAGACGTTCGGTTTCATGCTCGATTCGCTGTTCATGGACCAATTGCGTTCGGATCTGGAGCACATCAACAACCGCAATCAAGATCCTAAGGTGCGCCGCATCGATAGTTTGGTGATCGCTCCGTCTCAGGATTTGAGCGAAATCGCGCGCCGGCACCGCCTGGAGCTGCCCCGCAGCTTGCGTGCCCTGCTGCGCACCCTGGGCGCCAACAACAGTGCGGGACCGCAATTGCTGAGCTACCTGTTGTTCGAGCGCGGCTATACCCGGGAGCTCATCGCGCTCGGCTACCGCGACGCTCGCGCCCGTGCCGAGGAAATCCGCGAATTCCTCGCGCTGAGACAAGGTCAGGCCTTGCGCAGCGAGTCGTGCCGTGTGAGGACTTGCGGGTAGCTCTGGCGGAAGTGATCGGCCAACTGTTCGGCGATGTACACGGAACGATGCTGGCCGCCGGTGCAGCCGACGGCGATGGTCAAATAACTGCGGCTCGCCTGCGCAAACTCATCGATACGCGGCGTGAGAAATTCGGCGAGAGCCGCGATCATCGTGCGCACGCTGTCTTGGCCCGCAAGGTACGCGATCACCGGCTGGTCGCGGCCGGTGAGCGGGCGCAATTGATGAACCCAATACGGATTCGGCAAACTGCGGACATCGAATACGAAATCCGCGTCGCCCGGAATGCCGTGCTTGTAGCCGAAGGACTCGAACATCAACGCGAGGCGCCCCTCGAGTCTGCGCGCGACGCGCTCCCGAATGTTCTCGCGCAACGCGTGCACACCCATATTCGACGTATCGATCACCAAATCCGCCGCGCTCGTTATCGGCTCGAGCAGCCGGCGCTCGGACGCTATCGCCTCGCGCAAACCCACCTCCCCGGACACCAGCGGATGCTTGCGGCGGGTCTCCGCGTAGCGCTTCAGCAGCACCTCGTCGCTCGCATGCAGATACAGCACTTCGCAGTCGATGCCGCTGCGGCGCAGCTCACCGACCAGCGCCGGGACGGTTTCTATTTCATTGGGTCGATTGCGGGCATCCAGTCCGACCGCGGTCCGCGGATAGATCTCATCGGCACCGCGAATCGTGTGGGATATGAAAGGCTTGAGCAGCGCCGCCGGAATGTTGTCGACGCAGTAATAGTCGATGTCCTCCAGGAGGTGCAAAGCCACGCTCTTGCCGGAGCCGGACAGCCCGCTAACGATGATGAGGCGCATCGAAGCCCGTCACGAGGATGAGCGGGCCTTGATCACTTCCCCGGCATGATGGTCGGAGGCCTTTTCCTTATGCTTCTTGACGCAGCGGTCGAGCTTGTCGGTGAGCGCGTCGATCGCCGCGTACATGTCGGTGTCGGTCGCGTCCGCGTAAATCTTGTTCCCGCGCAGCATCAGCGTGGCCTCGGCCTTGTGACGCAGCTTCTCCACCGTGAGCACGCAGTGAACGTCGATCAATTGCTCGAAATGTCTGCAGATTCTTTCGAATTTTTTCAAGACGTAACCGCGAAGCGCCGGCGTGACTTCCACATGATGACCGCTGAGATCGAGCTGCATGAGGTTCCTCCTAGATTTAAGGCACGTTTCTACGGCGCGCGGGCAGCGGCGCGTTTCCGTTCGTTGGATGGACCGATCTGCATGCCCTCGCGATATTTGGCAACCGTCCGCCTGGCGACCGGTATGCCCTCTTGCGACAGAATCTCCGCGAGCTTGCTGTCGCTCCACGGATTTTCCGGATTTTCCTGCGAAATCAATTTGCGTATCTTGGCGCGGATCGCGGTGGAGGACAGTCCAGTGCCGTCGGCGGCCTCCACGTGACTCGAGAAAAAGTAACGGAATTCGAACACGCCGCGCGGCGTAAGCATGTATTTGGCGGTGGTCACTCGGGAAATCGTCGACTCGTGCATTTCAACCGATTCAGCGACGTCCTTTAGAATCAGCGGCACCATCGCCTCCTCGCCGAGTTCGAAGAAGTCGGTTTGACGCTGCACGATGCAACGAGCCACCTTGATCAGGGTTTCGTTGCGAATTTCCAGGCTGCGCATCAACCAGCGCGCCTCCTGAAGCTGGGCGCGCAGCATGGCATGGTCGGGTGCACGCGAAATCAAGTTCGCATAGCCCTGGTTGACGCGCACCCTTGGCACCGTCGCCTGGTTCAGTTCGACCATCCAGCCGCGATCCGTGTGCCGTACGAACACGTCGGGAATGACGTATTCGGCTTGGGCCGGATTGACGGCGGCGCCGGGCCGCGGATGGCAGGAGCGCACCAGCGCGAGCGCCGTCTCCAATTCGTGCTCGCTGCAACGAAGCTGGCGGCGCAGCAACGGATTCTCGTGGCTCGCCACCAGATCCAGGTGCTCGAGCGCCACGCGGATGGCGGTGTCGCGCCCCGGGGTGTCGGGATGGAGCTGCCGCAGCTGCAGCACGATACATTCGGACAAATTGCGTGCACCGACTCCGGCGGGCTCGAGCGCCTGCACGGCCGCGAGCGCTCGTTCCATATCGGCGGCGCTGGCCTCGATCTCGGGCCTGAGGCTCAGGCGAATCGCTTCTAAATCGTCTTGCAAATATCCATCATCGCCGATGGCGTCGGTAATGACACGCGCGATCGCAAGATCGATGGCCGAGAGCCTCGCGAGGTCCAGCTGTTCGATGAGCTGTTCTTGCAGGGTCTGGCCGTGCCGGTCGCTGAAATCGCCGCTGCGGTCATCGTCGCCCGACCAAGAGGTGTCCGCGGGGCCGCCCGATCCTTCCCCCCAGGGTTCATCGGCAATTTCCACCTCGGGCACTTCGCGCTGCTCGACCTGGGTGGCGTTGCCGTCCAGTTCCGCATAGCGCTTATCGCCCGAATCCACTTCGGGCTCGCGCCCGCCCTCGCGCAGCGCCTCCGCAGGCCCGTCCAAAGCGACCTCGTCGTCCGCCTCGAGCATCACGTTGGTTTCGAGCGCTTCCCTGACGTGAGCCTGCAAATCGAGGGAGGGTAACTGCAGCAGGCGGATGGCCTGCTGGAGCTGCGGCGTCATCGTGAGCTGCTGGCCGATGCGAAGCTGCAGACTTGGCTTCAACATAGTTCTTTAAGATCCATGCCTACAGTTTGAAATCCTGGCCCAAGTACACCTCACGAACCAGCGGGTTGGCAAGAATCTGGTCCGCAGATCCGGCGGCAAGCACCGAGCCTTGGTTGACGATGTAAGCCCGCTGGCAGATGCCGAGGGTCTCGCGGACATTATGATCGGTAATCAGGACCCCGATCCCCTTGTCGGATAAGTGCTTGATTATTCTTTGAATATCGGCGACCGACAGAGGATCGACTCCGGCAAAGGGCTCATCCAGCAGAATAAAACGGGGGTCCGCGGCCAAGGCGCGGGCAATTTCCACACGGCGTCTTTCGCCACCCGAAAGGCTCATCCCCAGGCTGTCGCCGACATGCTCGATATGCAGCTCTCCGAGCAGTTCTTCGAGGCGGGCGGCGCGCTGCACTTCGCTCATGCCCGGACGCGTCTCGAGGATGGCCATGATGTTGTTCGACACCGACAACCGGCGAAATACCGAAGGTTCCTGCGGTAGATACCCGAGCCCGAGTTGAGCCCGCCGATGCATGGGCAGACGCCCGATATTGCGATCATCGAGGAATATCTCGCCGTGCTCGCAGCGGCTGAGGCCCACGATCATGTAAAAGGCGGTGGTTTTGCCGGCGCCGTTCGGCCCCAGCAGGCCGACCACCTCGCCGCTTTCGACCTCGAGCGACAAATCCTTCAGTACCTGCCTGGATTTGTAACTCTTGGCGAGATTCAACGCCCGCAGTACGCTCATGGCTTGGCGGGCGGCGGCGTTATGATGATGTGCACGCGCTGCGATCCCTGCTCCGCCGCCTCCGCGACGATGCTTTGCGCGAGCAGGTTGTACTGGAGCGACTCGCCGCGAATTTCGTTTTGCTGGTCGCTGAGCCACGCATTTTTCAATAAGCGCACGATACCCTTGGCCGCGTCATAATCGATCGTCTGTGCGTGCCCTCGGGCGATCTTGCCGGTTTTCGCGATGCGCTGTTGGAACTCGGCCGGGCTGCCGTTGGCCACCGCCTTGGCCAGCAGCTTTTTGGTGAAGTTGATCTGCGCGTCATCGGCGGTCAGTTGCCCCTGATCCATGGTTATTTTCACGTTGCCGCGAAATATCCACAGACTGTTGTCGAAATCAAGGCCCGAAGCCTGCCGCGTGGCTTGTCCCTGATCCGCGGACACCGACATGGTACCTTGCGAGATCCGCACCTTGTGAAATACCACGTTGTTGCTGCGCAGATCGAGCTCGGAGGATTGCGCGTCCAAGGTGATGGTCTGTTGAGCCGGCGGCACGGCGGCAGCCGCCGCTTGCCCAGCTTGCACCGCGAGGGCGATCAAGACCAGGCTCTTAAGGCTGGAAGCGGCCATTGACCTTGGATTCTAGGCGCATGGTGCGCTCTTTCAAATTGGCGAGCAGACCGTGAGCGGTCAGCGAATGCGCGCCGAATTCGATGCGCACGTCGCTGTCGGTGCTCGCGATCGCGTGCGGCACGTCGTAGGTCAGCGCGTCGGTGCGAACCACTGCGGTGCCTTCGTGCTCGCTGCTCTGGCCCTCCAGCCGCACATCGCCCGATACCTCGACGGTCTTGCCGCCGGCCTCGATATGCGCAACGTTGCCGAACAGGACCCACGATTGTCCGCTGGGAACCTGGTAATCGAAGCGCACGTTGTAGAGCACGACTTCCGGGCCATGGTCGATTTGATCTATGCGCTCGGCGTGGATGCGGACGGTGGGGGCCCCGGCCGCATCGTAGTCGGTCAGAACGGTGTTTTTGAGATAATAGCCCGGCAGATTCCCCTGGCCGGCCGCGCCAGCGGGCGCCGGTCGGCGATTCGGCGAGCTCAATATCCAGGTGCTGACCGCGAGCGCGATTACCGCAATCAATGTGAATATTCGAAACAGCATTATTGCCTTCGGTCTGGGCTGCGCGCACGCAGCATTGCGTCGCACAGTTCGCGTACGGCGCCACGACCGCCGCGCGCCTCGCTGATCCAATGCGCAGCGGACAATACCAGCGGGTGCGCATCCGCGACCGCCGCGGCGAAGCCTACGGCCGCCATCAGCGGCAAATCCGGCGTGTCGTCCACCAGGCAGGCGCAGGCCAGAGGATCGATGTCGAGCCGTCGGGTGAGGTCGATCAGGGCCGCGACCTTGTCCGCGCAGCCCTGTACGACATAGCGCACCTTGAGTTCGCGCATGCGGGCCGTCGCGGCGGGGGAGCGGCGCCCGCTCAGCGTGGCCACCGCGACGCCGCTCCCCATCAAAAGCTTGATGCCGTGACCGTCACGAACGTGGAAGGTCTTGAGCGCCTCACCCGACCCCGAGAAATACAAACGGCCGTCGGTGAGCACGCCGTCGACATCGAGCACCAGCAGCTCGATCTTGGCGAGCGGCGTGGCCCTGCGCGCTTTCAAACGACACCGGCGCGCAGCAGGTCGTGCACATTGAGCGCACCCACCAGAACATCGTTCGGATCGACCACGACGAGTGAGGTGATGCGGTGGGTTTCCATCAGCAGGACGGCCTCCGCGGCCAGGGTGTCGGGGCGTACGGCTTTTGCCTTGCGGGTCATGACCTGCTCCATGCGCGTCGCGTGCAGATCCACCGCGCGGTCCAAGGCGCGCCGCAGATCGCCGTCGGTGAATACGCCAAGTACTCGATTCGCATCGTCGACGACCGCCGTCATGCCGAGACCCTTGCGGGTCACTTCCATCAATCCTTCGGCGAGCGGCGCATCCGGCGCCACTTTCGGGATCTCCGCGCCGGTGCGCATCACATCCTTGACGTGCAGGAGCAAACGCCGGCCCAATGCACCGGAAGGATGGGAGCGGGCGAAATCCTCTTCGGTGAATCCGCGTGCCTTGAGCAGCGCCACCGCGAGCGCATCGCCCACGGCCAAGGCAGCCGTCGTGCTGGCCGTGGGCGCCAGATTGAGCGGGCAAGCCTCGGCCGGCACGCCGATGTCCAAATGCACGGTCGCAACACGCGCCAGCGTCGAGGTTGAATTGCCGGTAAAGGCGATCAACGGCACGCCCAAACGCTTGATCGCCGGGACAAGGGTTAGGATTTCATCCGTTTCCCCGGAATTGGACAGGGCGAGCACCGCATCGTCGCGCGTGATCATGCCGATGTCGCCGTGGCTCGCTTCACCGGGATGCATGAAAAAAGCCGGAGTCCCGGTACTGGCCAGGGTCGCGGCGATTTTGCCGCCGATATGGCCCGATTTACCCATACCCGTGACGGCAATTCGTCCACGGCAGGTAAGACAAATGCGGCAGGCGCGTGCAAACTCCCACCCCAAGCGGGGCACCTGAGCTCGCAAACCGTCGATCTCCACGGCGAGCGCCTGGCGGCCGAGGTCGACGAGGCTTGAATCCGTGTAGGAGGAGTCCATCGGTGAATGATACAACTAAGGAGAGTGCATGAACCCACAACAGATAGCCGAGCTGATTCAACGCGGCCTGGCCGGCAGCCGCGCGTCGGTCACGAGCGGGGATAATGTGCATTTCGAGGCGGTGGTAATCGCCCCGGCTTTCGCCGGCAAGCGGCCCCTGCAGCGGCACCAACTGGTATACGCGACGCTGGGGAGCGCGATGGGCAACGAGATTCACGCACTCGCTTTGCAGGTTTTTACACCGGAAGAGTATGCGGCTTTGGCCGATGGTTAAGGCCCATGGATAAACTGCAAATTCAAGGCGGCATACCGCTCGAAGGCGAAATCCGCATTTCCGGGGCCAAAAACGCCACTTTACCGATATTGGCGGGCTGTTTGCTGGCGGACGGACCGGTGACCGTCTCGAACGTGCCGCACCTGCACGACGTCACCACCATGATCGAGCTGCTCGGGCGCATGGGGGTCAGCGTGACCATTGACGAGAAAATGCGCATTGAGGTCGATGCGTCGACGATCAAGGAATACTTTGCTCCCTACCAACTCGTGAAGACCATGCGCGCATCGATTTTGGTGCTCGGCCCGCTGCTCGCGCGCTTTGGATCCGCGGACGTATCCCTGCCCGGCGGGTGCGCCATCGGTGCTCGCCCGGTCAATATTCATGTCGCCGGTTTGCAAGCCATGGGCGCCGACATTCACATCGAAAACGGCTACATCAAAGCGCGCGCCAAGCGCCTGAAGGGGACACGTCTGGTGCTGGAGACCGTCACCGTGACCGGCACGGAGAACCTCATGATGGCCGCTGCCCTCGCCGAGGGCGAGACGGTGCTGGAGAACGCGGCGCGCGAGCCGGAAGTGGTGGATCTTGCAAACTTTCTGTGCGCCATGGGCGCCAAGATCAGGGGCGCGGGCACCGACAAGATCGTCATCGAGGGGGTGGAGCGGCTGCGCGGCACGGCTTACGATGTGTTGCCCGATCGCATCGAGAGCGGCACCTACTTGGTCGCGGGCGCCATCACCGGCGGGCATGTCAGGGTGAAGAACACGCGGCCCGACCATTTGGACGCCGTGGTCGACAAATTACGGGAAGCGGGCGCCACGGTCGGTGTGGGCGAGAGTTGGGTCGAAGTCGACATGCGCGGCCGGCGGCCGGATGCGGTCGATATTCGGACCGCGCCGTACCCGGCATTTCCCACCGACATGCAGGCGCAATTCGCGGCGCTCAACACCGTCGCCACCGGCGTCGGCACCATCATCGAGACGATTTTCGAGAACAGGTTCATGCACATGCTCGAGATGCGGCGCATGGGTGCGGAAATCCGGCTCGAGGGCAACACGGCCATCATCAAGGGCGTCGATCGGCTCACCGCCGCGCCGGTCATGGCGACCGATTTGCGCGCCTCGGCAAGCCTGGTGTTGGCTGGATTGGTCGCCGACGGGCGCACCGAGATCGAACGGATCTATCATATCGATCGCGGCTACGAGACCATCGAGGAGAAACTACAGCAGCTCGGCGCGCGTATTCGCCGCACGCCTGGCTGAAGCGCGGCTAGTGCTGCGCCAGGCGCGTCGGCCGCTCGGTGACGGTGAGTTTGATCGCATAGGGTTCTTGTCCATGGCGGCCGGCCAGCTCGACCAGTACGCCGGGTTTGAGGGCCGCCACTTTGCTCACCAGCTCCTGTGAGCTGCGAACCGCTTCGCCGTCGAGCGCCGTGACCAGGTCGCCGGGTCGGACGCCGGCCGCGAACGCCGGGCTCTTGACCAGGATGTTGACCACGGTGACGCCGCCTGCAGCGATGCCGAGCTGCGCCGCCTGCTCGTTGGACAGGTCCTGCGGCACGAATCCCAACCAGCCGCGTACCACGTGGCCGTGCGTCAGTATTTGCTCCATGACGCCGCGCACCAGGTTGATGGGAATTGCAAAGCCGATGCCTTCGGGACCCCCGTAGGTGCGGTTCAGCACGGCGGTATTGATGCCGACCAGATCGCCGTGGGCGTCGATGAGCGCGCCTCCGGAATTGCCGAGGTTGATGGCGGCGTCGGTTTGGATGAAATTCTCGAAGGTGGCGAGCCCAAGTTGGCCGCGACCGGTGGCGCTGACGATGCCCTGCGTCACGGTCTGGCTCAAGCCGTATGGATTGCCGATGGCCAGCACGATATCGCCCACTCGCAACGTGTCGGAGCGGCCCAACGGCATGATCGGCAGGTTCCCGATCGACAAGGCGAGAATGGCGAGATCGGTGTCCGGGTCCTGACCGACGATGGTCGCTTCGGCGATGCGACCGTCGGCCAGCTGCACCCTGATGGAATCGGCGCCCGCAATCACGTGTTGATTGGTGACGATGGTGCCCTTCGCATCCACGATCACCCCTGACCCCAAGCTGCGCTCGACATGCTGGCGGTAACTCGGCCAATAATCGCCGAACAATTGGTCGAGGGGCGCCGGCGGGTTGCGTTCGGTGATGACGCGCGCAGTGTAGATGTTGACCACCGCCGGCGCCGCGCGTGCAACCGCATCGGCAAAACTCTGCATGCCGACGGAGCGAGCGGGTGCCGGCGCGGAGTCACGCACCGGCGCGCTGACGGCGCCCAGCAACGCGGGCTTCCACCAAACCACCAGGAAAGCGCCGGCCAAGCCGACCACTGTTGCTCGCAGCAAGAAACTCGCGACCATGCGCACGCTCTTCAAACCCACTCCCCATGCGCGGCTTAGGACTACCCTTAACTGTGTATAATGCGCTCCCAATAATCTTTGGGAAACACTGTGGCCACAGGGGTTTGCGTGAAGAATTGTCAACATTTCGCCCGCTCGCCGGAGAATCGTGTGGAGACATCGTAATGACTGAGCCGGTCGACCAAAGCCGCCGCCGCCTGCTTACGATGGCCACTGCCGGAATGGGCGCGGTGGGCATTGCTTTCGCCGCGGTGCCGTTCATCGCTTCGTGGAACCCGAGCGAACGGGCGAAAGCGCTCGGCGCGCCGGTGGCCGTCGATGCGTCGAAGCTCGAGGAAGGCCAAATGCTGAAGGTCGTGTGGCGCGGCCAGCCGGTGTTCATCGTGCGCCGGAGCAAGGCCGTCGTCGCGGAGCTCGGCAACCACGATGCCTTGCTCGCCGACCCGAAATCGAAAGATTCGCGGCAGCCCACATACATCGCCGATACGGGAGCGGCCCGTGCGCGCAATCCCGAGTACTGGGTTGGATTGGCGGTCTGTACCCATCTGGGATGCTCGCCGCTCGGCGCTTTTGAACCGAACAATGCGTTTCAGGTGGCGGGCACCGATTTGGGTCAGAACTGGCCCGGCGGATTCTATTGCCCCTGCCATGGTTCTAAATTCGACATTTCCGGCCGTGTATTCAAGAGTATGCCGGCGCCAAAAAACCTCACGGTTCCGTCGTACACGTTCACCGGCGATGCGCGCATCGTGATCGGTACCGACGAGAATCCGAAGACAGCTTGAATTACGCAATGAGGCTCCGCGATGGCCGCAGCACCTGAATCCGGCGCCAGCACCAAGGGTTTGATCGGCTGGATCGATCGGCGCTTTCCACTGACCGTACTATGGCGGACGCAGGTTGCGGAGTATTACGCGCCGAAGAACTTCAACTTCTGGTACTACTTCGGATCATTGGCGATGTTGGTTCTGGTGAACCAATTGATCACCGGAATATTCCTGACGATGAATTACAAGCCGTCTTCGGCGGAAGCGTTCGCGTCGGTCGAATACATCATGCGTGACGTCAATTGGGGTTGGCTGATCCGCTATCTGCACTCGACCGGCGCCTCGGCCTTCTTCATCGTGGTCTATTTGCACATGTTCCGTTCGCTGTTGTACGGCTCGCATCGCAAACCGCGCGAACTGCTGTGGATATTCGGCTGTTTATTGTTCTTGGGGCTCATGGCGGAAGGCTTCCTGGGCTATGTGCTGCCGTGGGGCAACATGAGCTACTGGGGTGCGCAAGTGATCGTCTCCTTGTTCGGCAGCTTGCCGGTGATCGGCGGCGGACTGGTGGACTGGATTCGCGGCGATTACGTCATCGCCGACGCCACGCTGAATCGATTCTTCGCGCTGCACGTGGCCGCATTGCCCCTCGCCCTGGTGTTTCTCATGATTGCGCATCTCATGGCGCTGCATGAAGTGGGGTCCAATAACCCAGACGGCATCGACATCAAGAAGCACCAGGACGGGCAAGGCATTCCGCTCGACGGCATCCCGTTTCATCCGTACTACACGGTGAAGGATTTGATGGGCGTGATGTTCTTCCTGCTGCTGTTCTGCGCGGTGATCTTCTTTGCGCCGGCATTCGGCGGCTTGTTTCTGGAGGCGCCGAATTTCGAGCCCGCCAATCCCCTGCAGACGCCGCCGCACATTGCCCCGGTGTGGTATTTCACGCCGTTCTACGCCATGTTGCGGGCGGTGCCCTCGTTCGCCGGCACGCAGGTGTGGGGCGTGTTGGTGATGGGCGCTTCGGTCATGATTTTGTTCTTCGTTCCCTGGCTCGACCGGTCGCCGGTTGCCTCGATCCGCTATCGCGGACCGGTATACAAATTCATGTTGGCAATTTTCGTCGTGGCGTTCATCGCGCTGGGCATTTGCGGCTTGCGGCCGCCCGCGGGAATCTACCCGTTGCTGGCCAAGATCTGCACGGTCCTGTATTTCGCTTTTTTTCTGCTCATGCCGTGGTACACCAGATTCGACAGGGTGAAGCCCGTGCCCGAGAGGGTGACCTGACATGATCAAGCGCGCGCTGCTGATCACGACCGCGGTGCTGCCCGCTCTTGCCCTCACCGCGCTCCCGGTCCCGGTCGCGGCCCAAGAAGGCGAGACCGCGCTGCTGCATGCCGGTACGGACATCCGAGACGTGAAGTCGCTGCAGCGCGGTGCGCGCAATTTCATGAATTATTGTTCCGGCTGCCACTCTTTGACGTACCTGCGCTACAACCGCATGGCGGCGGATTTGCACCTGTCGGATAAGGAACTCGCCGACCTGATGCTCACGTCGGATAATGTGTTCGATGGAATCAACAGCAGCATGCCGCCGGCGGATGCGGCGCAGTGGTTCGGCAAGCAGCCGCCCGATCTGTCGCTGATCGCGCGGCAGCGCGGCCCGGATTACCTCTACTCGTTCCTGAAGGGGTTTTATGTCGATTCGACGCGCATTTGGGGCGTCAACAACCTGTATCTGCCCAGCGCCGCGATGCCCGACATTCTGGCGGACAGGCACGGCTTGCAAAAGCCGGTGTTCAAGAACGAATCGGACGCGAATGGCGGCGCCCACATGGTGCTGGTAGGCGTGGAGCCGATGTCTGCGGGCGCCATGTCGCCGCAGGAGTATGATGTGCTGGTGCGTGACATCGCGAACTTTCTGGATTATGCCGGCGAGCCCATCAAGGCGACGCGCGAATCCTTGGGTATATACGTGATGCTGTTCTTGCTGGTGGGTTTCGTGCTTACCTACTTGTTGAAAAAAGAATACTGGAAGGACGTCCACTGAACGCAGCCGCGGGACTTTCCGATTGTTCCTGGTCCTAGGAGATCTCGTTAGTGGTACGTCGCTCGGTGATGACTCTATTTTCGGCCCCGACTGACCCGTGGAGCCACCGTACGCGGCTGGTTCTCGCCGAGAAGGGAATCGCGATCGAGTTGGTGAACGTAGATCCCAACAAGCTGCCGGAAGACCTTCTCGATTTGAATCCCTATCACAGCCTGCCGACGCTGGTGGATCGGGATCTGGTGCTGTACGACTCCAGGGTGATCATCGAGTATCTGGACGAGCGCTTTCCGCATCCGCCGCTGATGCCGATAGACCCGGTGACCCGGGCGCAGTTCCGCGTCGCATTGTATCGGGTGGAGCGCGACTGGTATGCCCTGGCGCGCGAAATCGAGTCCGATCCGCAAAGCAAGACGGCGGCGCAAAGCCGCAAGGTCTTGGGTGAGGCGATTTGCGCCAGCGCCGAGGTTTTCAAGGCGAAGCCGTTTTTCCTCAGCGATGAGTTCTCCTTGGTGGATGCCAGCATCGCGCCGATTCTGTGGCGTTTGCGGACCTACGGCATAGAACTGCCGGTTCAGGCTCAGCCGATCGTCAAATACATGAATTCGATATTCGCACGGCCCACATTCCGCCTTTGCTTGACCCCCGACGAACGAGCGATGCGATCTTGAAGCCGCGCCGACCCTACCTGCTGCGGGCGCTGCATGAATGGATCACCGACAGCGGCGAAACGCCGCACGTCGTGGTGGATGCCGCGGCCGAGGGCGTGATCGTGCCGCGTCAATACGTGAAAGACGGGAAAATCGTGCTCAATGTGAGCTTTTCCGCCACGCAGATGTTGAAATTGGGCAATGACGTCGTCAGTTTCGAGGCGCGCTTCGGCGGCGTCGGATTCGCGGTGCAGGTGCCGGTGCGCGCGATCTTGGGCATTTACGCGCGCGAGACCGGCCAGGGCATGATTTTTCCCGAAGGCGACGCCGATCCCGATCCGACGGACGGCCCGCCGGCATCGCCCGGCAAGGCGACCCCGGGAGCTCCCGCGTCGAAGCGGCCGAAGCTCCAGGTCGTCAAGTAACGCAAGCTCTTCGCACGGCGCGAACTCCT
>DAINPA010000008.1:28066-31988 GCA_036743675.1 Steroidobacteraceae bacterium | reverse complement strand
GGCCGAAGCTCCAGGTCGTCAAGTAACGCAAGCTCTTCGCACGGCGCGAACTCCTGACGCGAAGCGAAACCCTTACGCGGCGCGAAAAGCGTCCTTGACCCATTCGAGCTCGGGGGCGCGTTCCGGCAGCCCCTGCAGGCCGATGACGTCGAATCGCAGCAGGGCGTTGCGCCACCGGGGCGCCGTCTTGAGCAAATAGCGTGTGGCACGAATGATCTTGCGCCGCTTGCGCCAGGTGACCGACGCGAGCGCGCCGCCGTAGTCATGGCGGCTGCGCTGCCGCACTTCGACCACCACCAGCACCTCGCCGTCGCGGCACAGAAGATCGAGTTCTCCGCCCTTGCACCGAATGTTGCGCGCGAGCACCTCGAGGCCACGGGCGCTCAAGTATTCGGCCGCGAGCGCTTCGGCGTCCCGGCCGCGCTGCCGCCGCAATTGCCCGCGGTCCGATTGCCGTGCCATCGACCGTGAAGCATGCGCCCGAAGGCCTGCACCGTCGCCGGCGCAATCTGCCGTGTTTACACCGAAATCGCGCGCCCAACGGATGTCCGCGCGCCGAGCGGCGCTTTTAAAGGGCGACCGGTACTCCGTTTCGCATCTGCACCCACAGCAGCTCGCGGCGGATTCGATTCTGATTGTCCAGGAATAATTCGCCGGTCACTCCCGATAACTCATTGGTCTGGCTCGGGGTCCTGGCGCCCAGCGCCGGCACGAGGCGATAGGCGTCGAAACCGAAGGCATACAGGCGATCGCGCCGCGCGGTTCGCGCCGGCCACGCCGCGCGCACGCTGTCGCGAATCTCAATGGTTGTCGGATCGTCCGACACCATCCAAGGCATGTCGGGAAATATCATCCCTTCGAGATAGGCATTGGCGCCGGGGTCGGGTTCGAAGCTGTCCGACGTGGCATAGACCGGTATGTCGCCCGCGTAGTTGAATTTCAGCTGCGGCATGATCAGGCGCGCCGCGCCCGCGGTGTTGCTTGCAATGAACACGAAGTCGGCGTCGGTGCGGTGGCTCGAGGGCTCGCCCCTGACCGCGTGCACCTGCAGGATTTGCCTGATGGTGTCGGAAAAATCGGAGCGCGAGGCTTCATAGCGACCGCTGCTCAAGAGCGCGCCGCCGTGCTGAGATAATTCGTCCGCAAACGCCGCTTGCACGCGATTGCCCCATTCGCCGTCCGCAATGATGGCGACGCCCTTGAGCCTGCCGTCGGCAACCAGACGGCGGGCCACACGGCGCGCCTCGTCCTCCGGCAACAGCGCGAATTGATAGAAGTTGGGCGCGGCGCTCGCCGAGTCGCCGAGAAAATTCAGCGCCAGCAGCGGTGTGCGGCCGGTGTTCAAGGCTGCGACAGCGGCGACATCCTCCTTGGTGAGCGGCCCCACCACGAATTCGGCACCGTCGTCGATCGCCTGCTTATAGGCCGCCGCCGCGGATTCGATCGCGACGTCGTATATTTTCAAATGCGGCCGCGAGGCGGCGTCCTGTTCCAAGTAGGCCGCAATGAAGCCGTCGCGCACCGCGACGCCGACCGCTTCGGCGCGGCCCGACAGCGGCAGCAGCAGCGCGATTTGATCGGGAAACTGGCTGGCAACGGCAATTTGATTCTGCGCGATCCCGAGCACGCTGTCATTGGCGGGATGTTGCGGGTACGAGCGCTGCCAATTCGCCAGCGCAGCCGCCGCGTGCATGGGGTTGTGCGTCATCTCCACGGCGATTGGTCCGAGCGAAAGCCAACCGGCGACGATGGGGTCGGTATTGGGCGGCACCTTCAGCGATGCGCCGCTCTCGGCGGCGTGCTTGATCAGGTCGAAGAGTTCCGCGCGGCTGGCGCGCAGCGCCGCAGGGTCCGTCAGATAGCGCTCGCGCTCGACGAAGGCACGCGTGCCCTCCACCGGATGGCTGGTCAGAAACGCGCCCTCGCCGCGCAACCGCCAATAGTTTTGCGCAAGCTCCGCCTGCGTCGGCACGGCTATCGTATCCAACTCGTGAATTGCGCTCGCCCCGTCGTTCTCCGCCAGAGCGATTTCCGCGGCGACCAGAGCCCGCGATGCGGGCAGCGTGGTGCGCGCTTCGGGTGCCGCCGCGAGAGCTTCCTTGGCCGCAGGCACGTTGCCTGCGATCACCCATTGCTCGGCACTCAGCAGTTCGTAGTTGTCGTGCTCAGCCGGCGTTTCCGCGGCGAGTTGCGCATACTCCCGCGCGGCATCGGCGTGTTTGCCTTCGGCGGCCAGCCGCTGTGCCTGCCTCTGCTTGTCGGCGGCGGATTCCATGGGCTTCACCAGGGTGCAGGCGGTCGCGAGCAGCGATGCCGCAAGCAGCGCGCAGAGCATCGGCCGTGGACGTCGGGAGATCACTGCCATACCCTGCATTCCTCGCTACCATATACGATCGCAACCAGGGGATTATAGTGACAAACCAGCCCGCGGGTCGGCTCTACGTGGTGGCCACGCCGATCGGCAATCTGGGCGACATCAGCGCGCGCGCCTTGGAGACATTGCGCAGCTGCGCCCTGATCGCAGCCGAGGATACGCGCCATACGGGCTGCCTATTGAAGCATTTCGGCATCCAAACGCCCCTGGTGTCCTTGCATGATCACAACGAACTCAAACGATCGCCCGAGTTGGCCTGGCGGATGCAGAGCGGAGTCACGGTCGCGTTGGTGAGCGATGCCGGCACTCCTGGGATCAGCGATCCCGGCTTCGATCTGGTGCGCGCCTGCGCCGCGGCCGGCATCGAGATCATCGCGATTCCCGGGCCGTGCGCCGCCGTGGCCGCGCTGTCGATCGCCGCGTTGCCGACCGACCGGTTTTGTTTCGAGGGGTTCCTGCCGGCGCGAGCGGCCGCCCGCCGGGCGCACTTGACTGAGCTGGTCCTGGAGCCGCGCACAATGGTGTTTTACGAATCGCCGCACCGTGTGCGCGATACGCTCGAGGACTGCGCACGGATTCTTGGGTCCGAACGACCCGCCACGGTCGCGCGCGAGATCACCAAGCTGCATGAATCGCTGTACCGCGGTTCGCTCTCGCAACTGGCGCTTCGCGCCGCTGCGGAGCCGGATTTTGCGCGCGGCGAAATCGTCTTGATGATCGCGGGCGCGCCGCGCGATGCCGGCGGCATTACAGGCGACGCGGGCGCGCTCGACCGCGTGCTCAAGCCGCTGTTGGCGGAGCTGCCGCTCAAGCAGGCGGCGCGGTTGGCGGCGCGAATCGCCTCGGTGCGCGACAACGAGGCATACAAGCGGGCGCTGCAGCTCAAACAGGAAGCAGCCTCCTAGGGAAGGCATGCTATGGTGCGCACCGGAGTCGGCCAGGCAGTCGCTGTGTGCGCGAGCACATGGAGGAAAGTCCGGGCTCCACAGGGCACGGTGCCAGGTAACGCCTGGGGGGCGCGAGCCCACGGAAAGTGCAACAGAAAGATACCGCCTAAGCGCCGCGCAAGCGGCGCCGGTAAGGGTGAAATGGTGCGGTAAGAGCGCACCGCGCTGGTGGCAACACCAGCGGCACGGCAAACCCCACCTGGAGCAAGACCAAATAGGGAAGCGAGCGGTGTTTTGGCCGCGACATGTGGCCCACATGGGCTTCCGGGTAGGTCGCTAGAGTTGCGCGGCGACGCGCATCCCAGAGGAATGACTGCCCACGACAGAACCCGGCTTAACGGCCGACTCCTTTTCAAGCGCTTCGCGCTGGATTCAACGGGGTCGAAGCGACCCCGTTCGACATTGTTCGGAGAGCCGGAGGGCTTCGCGCCCCCTCGTTAGGGGCTTCGCCCACCTTTCCAGGCGCTTCGCGCCACCTTTCAACGGGGTCGAAGCGACCCGTTCGACATTGTTCGGAGAGCCGGACGGCTTTGTGGAACGCGTCGTGAGAAAAGCCCGCTAACAGATTGATTCAGAAGGAGTCAAGTGTTGGAGCGCGCCG
>DAINPA010000008.1:0-27966 GCA_036743675.1 Steroidobacteraceae bacterium | reverse complement strand
GAGAAAAGCCCGCTAACAGATTGATTCAGAAGGAGTCAAGTGTTGGAGCGCGCCGTCGGCCGAGAAATGTGATCTAAGTCACTGTTGTCCCGCGTTTTTTTTAACTTAAGCCGTTGACAGTGCGACACAGCGCTCCCTATAGTGGTGGCCGGTGGGAAAAAGTGGGAGAGAATGGGTTTCAAGACCCATATAAGAATGTTCAGGGGCGCCAACAAACTCACTCTCGATGCCAAGGGCCGGATGGTCATGCCGACCCGGTATCGCGAGCGGCTGCATGAGCGCTGCGGCGGCAAATTGGTCGTCACGGTCGACAAGGATCAATGCCTGCTCATCTACCCCTTACCCGATTGGGAAGAAATCGAGCGCAAGTTAATGCGTCTACCGACCTTGAACCCTCAAGCGCGGCGCCTGCAGCGGCTGATGGTCGGGCACGCCACCGATTTGGAACTCGACGGACACGGCAGGGTGCTGTTGCCGCCGCAGTTGCGCGAGTTCGGTTTGCTGACGCGCGATGCCGTGCTCATCGGCCAGGGCTTGCGCTTCGAGTTGTGGGATGAGGCCCGCTGGAACGAGCGGCGCGACGAATGGTTGGCGAGCGAAGAAACCGCGACCGATCTGCCCAGCGAACTTGAAACGCTTTCGCTGTAAGCGTTAGCGGGCGGGCGCGAGCGATGGGCGATTCGGCAGCGGGACACACGCCGGTACTGTTACCACAGGTGTTGGCGGCGTTGAACATACGGGCAAGTGGCACCTACTTGGACGCCACTTATGGGCGGGGCGGGCATGCAGGGGCGATTTTGGAGAAGCTCATCGCTGATGGCCGATTGCTGTGTCTCGACCGCGACTCTGTCGCCATCGCCGAAGCGAAGGTGCGCTTCGCCGCCGATCCGCGCGTCGCGATTTTTCGCGCACGCTTTTCCGCACTTGCCGCGTGCGCCGATCAGGTCGAGCCCGGTCTCAAATTCGACGGCATGCTGTTCGATTTGGGAGTCTCCTCGCCGCAGCTCGACGACCCCGCCCGCGGATTCAGCTTCATGCACGATGGGCCGCTCGACATGCGCATGAGCAAGGACGAGGGCGCGAGCGCCGCCGACGTGGTCAATACTGCGTCGGAAGCGGAACTCATCCGCATATTTCGGGAATTCGGCGAAGAGCGGCTGGCGCCGCGCATCGCGCGCGCCATCGTCGCCGACCGCCGTTCCCGGCCGTTCGAGAGCACCTCGCAACTCGCCGGAATGATCGAACGCGTCGCGCGCGCCGCGCGCGGCACCGAACGACACAAACACCCGGCTACCCGGGTGTTTCAGGCGCTGCGCATCCACGTGAATCGTGAACTCGCGGAGCTGGAAGCCGCGCTCGAAGCCGCGCTCGAGCGCTTGGCGCCGCACGGACGGCTTGCAGTCATCAGCTTTCATTCGCTCGAGGATCGCATGGTGAAGCAATTCATGCGCCGCCATTCGCTCACCGATCCGATGTACGCCGGCTTTCCGCAGGTGCCGGCGCATGCGCGCCCGAAGCTCAGATTGGAGGGCAAGTCGATTCAGGCTGAGCCGCAGGAAACCGCGAGCAACCCGCGTGCGCGCAGCGCGCGGCTGCGCGTTGCCGAACGATTGAGCGAGGAAATGGCCGCATGAGGATTCGCAAACTGCTGCCCGCGCTTCTGCCGGTATTGTGGCTCGCGGTGCTGGGGGGCGCCGTGCAGGTGATCTACGCGCGGCACAAGGCCCGCGAAATGTTCGTGCGCTTGGAAAAGCTCAATTCCGAACGCGATTCGCTCGAGATAGAGTGGGGTCGTCTGCAGCTCGAGCAGAGCTATTGGTCCTCGCATGCGTTCGTCGAGCGAGTCGCCAACAGCAAGCTGCAGATGAGTTTGCCGCAAACTCGCGAAGTGCGGATCGTGCGACCGTGAAGCAGCGATCGAGCGAAAGCGCACCCAAGGCGAACGGCTATCGCTGGCGCGCGGCGGTGGTGCTCGCATTGGTGGTGCTGGCCGCGGCCGCGCTCGCGATGCGCGCGGTGGAGCTGCAATTGCTCGATCACGGCTTTCTCGCCAAGCAAGGCGACGACCGATCGATGCGCGTGGTCAAGATCGCGGCGCATCGCGGCGCGATCACGGACCGGTCCGGCGAGCCGTTGGCCCTCAGCACGCCGGTCGACAGCGTGTGGGTCAATCCGCAGGAGCTGAACGACAACATCGACCAGCTGCCGAAGCTCGCCAAGGCCTTGAAAGAGGATCAACAGTCGCTGGCGCGGCGCATCACCAGCAATCTCGATCGCGAATTCCTCTACCTGGTGCGGCACATGCCTCCCGATCAAGCCGCGCAAATCAAGGCATTGGGAATTCCGGGCGTGTATTTGCTGCGCGAGTACCGGCGTTACTATCCGGCGGGTGAAGTCGCGGGGCACGTGGTCGGATTCACCACCATCGACGACACGGGGCAGGAGGGCCTGGAGCTCGGATACGATCAATTGCTGAACGGCGATGACGGCGCCAAGCGCGTCATTCAAGATCTGTACGGCCGCTATGTCGAGAACGTCGAGAGCATTCGCGCGCCGCGACCGGGACGCGATCTGGTGACGAGCATCGACCTGCGCATTCAGTATCTGGCGTATCGGGAGCTGAAGGCGGCGATGCAGGAATTCCGCGCGCACGCCGGGTCGGTCATCGTCATCGACGTCGACACCGGCGAAGTGTTGGCCATGGTGAATCAACCGTCCTACAACCCCAACGATCGGGAGCAGCTCAAGGCGGGTCTGTATCGAAATCGCGCCGCCACGGATATTTTCGAACCCGGTTCCAGCGTCAAGCCCTTCATCATGGCGGCGGCGCTCGCCTCAGGGCAGTATCACCCTGACAGCGTGGTGGACACCTCACCCGGCTTCTTCATGGTCGGCAACAAGATGGAGGAGGACGAGGAAAATCTCGGCGTCATCGATTTGGCGACGATCCTCGCCAAATCCAGCAACGTCGGCACCGCCAAAGTCGCGCTGTCGCTCAAGCCCGAACAGATATGGAACACGCTGACCGGCTTGGGGTTGGGCCAGGTCACCGGCAGCGGCTATCCCGGCGAGTCGGCCGGCATGTTGAGTAATTATGCGCATTGGCGGCCGGTCGGCATCGCCACGCTGTCGCATGGCTACGGGCTGTCGGTCACCCCGCTGCAATTGGCGCACGCCTACGCCACCATCGGCGCCGGCGGGGTGAAGCGCCCGATTTCCTTCGAGCGCGTATCCGGACCGGTGCCGGGCGAACAAGTCCTCGATCCCAAGGTGGCGCACGAGCTGGTGCAATTGATGGAGCATGTGGTGGAGAAGGGCGGGACCGCGACCCGCGCTTCGCTCATCGGCTATCGCGTCTCGGGGAAGACGGGCACCGCGTTCAAATCGATTGCCGGAGGTTATTCGACCGACCGCTACATGGCCGTGTTCGCGGGTCTGGTGCCGGCCTCGCATCCCAAGCTGGCGACGGTCGTGGTGATCGATGAACCGAACGGCGATTTGCATCCGCGCGGCCTGCACCAGGGCGGCCAGGTGGCGGCGCCGGTCTTCGCCAGCGTGATGGCCGGTGCGCTGCGCTTGATGGACGTGCCGCCGGATGATTTGCAGAACGTGCCCGCGGCGAAGCTGGTGCAGGTCAACGCAACGCCATGAGCGAAGGCAGCGTATCCCTCATGTGGCTCCTCGACGGCATTTGCGTCGTGCCAAAGAATGACAGCCGCGTTCTAGACATCACGCTCGACAGCCGCGAAGTACGCCGTGGCGGCCTGTTCTTTGCGTTGCGCGGGGGCCGATCGCACGGGCTTGAATTCGCGGCCGACGCCGCGGCGCGCGGCGCGAGCGCGGTGTTGTGGGAGCCTGGTCCCGGCATCGCAGCGCCGGTATTGCCGCCGGCGGTTTTCGCCGCTCCGGTTGCGGACCTCGGCAATCTGGTGGGCCGCATTGCCGATCGGTTCTTTGGCCGGCCGTCATCGCAGCTGCACATCGTCGGGGTCACCGGCACCAACGGCAAAACCACCTGTGCCTATCTGATAGCGCAATGCCTCGAGCGGCTCAAATTCGATGCGGCTTACATGGGCACGATCGGCCGCGGCCGCATCGGTGCGCTCGAGGTGCCGGCCCATACCACGCCCGATGCGGTCAGCGTGCACCGCACCCTCGCAGAGTTCAAATCGCAGGGCGTGCGCGTGGTGGCGATGGAGGTGTCCTCGCATGCCTTGGATCAAGGCCGGGTGGACGGCGTGCGCTTCCACTCGGCCGCGTTCACCAACTTGACCCGCGACCATTTGGACTACCACCCCTCGATGCAAGCTTACGGCGCCGCGAAGGCGCGTCTGTTCGAGATTGAAGATCTGCAGCACGTCATCATCAATATCGGCGACTCCTTCGGCCGCGAGCTGGCGCAGCGCTATGCCGGCCGCGCTGCGCTGACGGTGGTCTGGATCGGCGCCGGCGAGGCCGGATGGCCGGCTGCGGGTTCGTTGCATGCGGGCGAGGTGGCGCTCGAGCGGCACGGGGTGTCGATGTCGATCGACGGCAGTTTCGGCACGCTGCGCGTGAGCACTCAACTGCTCGGCCGATTCAACGCGGAGAACTCGCTGGTGGTGCTCGGCTGCTTGCTGGCGCTCGGCGTCCCGCTTAAGGACGCGGCCGCGGCACTGGCGCAGTGCACCGCGCCGCCCGGCCGCATGGAGCTGATCGAGCCCAAGGTGCGCGGCAAGCCGTTGGCCGTGATCGATTACGCGCATACGCCGGACGCGCTCGCCAAGGCCTTGTCCAGTCTGCGTGAACACTGCCGCGGCGCACTGTGGTGCGTATTCGGTTGCGGCGGCGATCGCGACCCCGGCAAGCGGCCGATGATGGGCGCCATTGCCGACGAACTCGCCGACCAGATCATCGTCACCGACGATAACCCGCGCTCCGAGGATCCGCAGGACATCATTCGCGGCATCGCCGGCGGCATCAAGTCGCATGGTGCGCGGGTGATCCACGATCGCGCCGCGGCGATCGCGGCGGCGCTCAACGAAGCCGCCGCGGCCGACGTGGTGCTCATCGCCGGCAAGGGACATGAGGATTATCAAATCTACGGCGCGACGCGCCGCAGCTTCAGCGATCGGCAAGAAGCGCTGCGCCATTTGGGGGCAGCGGCATGATCGGGCAGCCGCGATGAAGCGCACCTTGAGCGAGGCGGCCAAAACGCTCGGCGGCCGGCTGATCGGCGAAGATCGGCCCTATTGCTCGGTGTCGAGCGACAGCCGCACGCTGATGGCGGGGGCGTTATTCGTCGCGCTGCGCGGGCCGAAATTCGACGGTGCCGATTTCACCGAGGCGGCCGCGGCGCGCGGCGCCGTCGGCGCCATCGTCGAGCGCGCGGTGCCCGCGGTCGCGTTGCCGCAAATCCTGGTGGCGGACGGGTTGCGCGCCCTGCAGCAATTGGCGCAGGCGTGGCGCGGGTCTTTTTCCATCCCCATCGTGGCGGTGGGCGGCAGCAACGGCAAGACCACCGTCAAGGGCATGACGGCGGCGATTCTGGCGCGCCGCGGCCCATGCATGGCAACCCACGGCAATCTCAACAATCACATCGGCGTGCCCCTGACGCTGATGCGCTTGGAGCCTTCGCACCGCAGCGCGGTGATCGAGATGGGTGCAAATCGCATCGGCGACGTGGCCGAACTCGTGCGCCTCGCGCGGCCGACGGTGGGTTTGATCACCAACGCCGGCGCAGAACATCTCGAGGGCTTCGGCGATCTGGACGGTGTAGCCAAGGGCGAAGGTGAAATGGTCGCCGGGCTCGAACCGACCGCCACGGCGGTCATCAACGCCGACGACGCCTACGCGGGTTATTGGCGTTCGATATCGACGGCGGCGCGCATCGTCACTTTCGGAGTGCACGGCGCTGCGGATTTCACCGCGAAGAATCCCGTCCAGGCGATCGAGCGCGGGGAATTCTCCACCCGATTCACGCTCGTATGTCCGCTGGGCGAGCGCGCGATCACGCTCAAGGTGGGCGGTGCGCACAATATCGCCAATGCGCTCGGCGCGGCGAGTGCCGCGAGCGCGGCCGAGGCATCCCTCGATGACATCGCGGCGGGGCTGGCGGACTTTCGCGCCGTGTCCGGCCGGCTGCAGCTCAAGGCGGGTGTGCGCGACAGCTGGATCATCGACGATTCCTACAACGCCAACCCCAGTTCGGTGCGCGCCGGCCTCGAGGTACTGCGTTCGGTCCCGGGCACCACCTGGCTGGTGCTCGCGGACATGGCCGAGCTGGGGGAACACACCTCGGATAGTCACGCCCACACCGGCAGCTACGCGCGGGTTTGCGGAGTCAAGCGTCTGTTCGCGTTCGGACCGCAGAGTTCGCGAGCGGCCGAGACCTTCGGGCCCGGAGCGGAGTGGTTTGCCGACGTCGATTCGCTGATCCGCCGGCTGCAGGCGGAGCTGGCGCCGGGCGTCACGGTGCTGATCAAGGGATCGCGCATGAATCGTCTGGAGCGCGTGGTGCAGGCGCTCAGCGCAGGAGCAGGCTGACCCCCATGTTGCTTTATCTCACGGAATATCTTGCCAAGAGCTACTCCGGCTTCCACGTGTTTCAGTATCTGACGCTGCGCGGCATTCTTGCCGCGATGACGGCGCTCGCCATGGCGATGTTCATCGGGCCGCGCATGATTGCCGCGTTGAACCGCTACCAGATCGGCCAACAAGTGCGCACCGACGGCCCGCTGTCGCACCTTCAAAAATCGGGAACACCCACCATGGGCGGCGGACTCATCCTGGTGTCGATGGTGTTCGGCACGCTGCTGTGGGCGGATTTGTCCAGCCGCTTCATCTGGGTGCTGGTCGGAGCGACGTCCGCTTTCGGCGGCATCGGTTTCTACGATGATTATCTGAAATTGGTGGTGGGCAACTCCAAGGGCCTGACGCCGCGCTACAAGTATCTGGCGCAGTCGGTGGCCGCCCTGTGCGCGGCGTTCTGTCTGCACGCCCTGCATCAGTCGGCGGCCGAGACCTCGCTGTACGTTCCGTTCTTCAAGACCGTGGCGGTTCCGATGTCCACGGCGGGATTCGTCGCATTCGCCTACTTCGTCATCGTCGGCACCAGCAATGCCGTGAATCTGACCGATGGCCTCGACGGTCTGGCGATCATGCCCGCCGTGATGGTCGCCGCGGCGCTGGGGGTATTCGCCTACGCCACCGGGAACGTCAAATTCGCCGCCTATCTGCAGATCCCGTACATCACCGGGGTCGGCGAAGTGCTGATCTTCTGCGCCACCACGGTCGGTTCCGGCCTCGGATTCCTCTGGTTCAACTCCTATCCGGCGGAAGTGTTCATGGGCGATGTCGGCGCATTGGCCCTCGGCGCCGCGCTCGGCACCGTCGCGGTGATCGTACGGCAGGAGATCGTGCTGTTCGTGATGGGCGGCGTATTCGTGCTCGAGACGGTCTCGGTGATGCTGCAGGTGGCGTCGTTCAAGCTCACCGGCAAGCGCATCTTTCGCATGGCGCCGCTGCATCATCATTTCGAGCTCAAGGGGTGGTCGGAGCCCAAGGTCATCGTGCGCTTCTGGATCATCAGTTTCGTGCTGGTGTTGGCCGGCCTTGCCACCTTGAAGATCCGCTGATGGCAAGCGTGGTAGTCGGTCTCGGCAAGACAGGGGCTTCGTGCTTACGCTTTCTGGCGAAGCGTGGAATTGCCGTGTCGGCCACCGATACGCGCACCGCCCCTCCGGGACTCACCGAACTCGGCGGGCTCGCCAAGACTCTCGACATCCGCTTGGGAGGCTTCGATCTGTCGCTGCTCGACGGCGCATCGCAGTTGTTGATTTCGCCCGGCGTATCGCTCCGGGAGCCGATTGCATCGCAGGCGCGGGCGCGCGGCATCGAGGTGTTGGGCGATATCGAGCTGTTCGCCCGTGCGGTGCGCGCGCCGGTCATCGGCATCACCGGCACCAACGGCAAGAGCACCGTCACCAGCCTGGTCGCGTCGATGGCCGCGGCCGCCGGGCGCCGGGTGCTCGCCGGCGGTAATCTGGGGGTCCCGGCTTTGGATCTGTTGGAGCAGCCGGTTCCCGACCTGTATGTGCTGGAGCTGTCGAGTTTTCAGCTGGAAACCACTTCCTCGCTGGCGCTCAAGGCCGCCGTGGTTCTCAACGTCACCGCGGATCACATGGACCGCTATGCGTCGATCGAGGACTATGCGCGCGCCAAGGCGCGGATATTCGCCAGGGCTGCAACGATGGTGCTGAATGCGGACGACCCTCTGGTGGCGGCGATGCGCCGCGACGGGGCGCACGTCGTGACATTCTCAACGCAGCGCCCCGACGTCGATTTCTCGCTGCTGGAGAGCGGCAAGAGCACGGTATTGGCGCGCCGCGGCGAGCCCTTGCTCGATACCTCGCGCATGAAGATCAGCGGATTGCACAATGCCGCCAATGCTTTGGCGGCGCTCGCGCTGGGAGAAGCGGCCGGTTTGGAACTGCCCCCGATGCTTGCGGCGCTCGAATCCTTTCCGGGCCTGAAGCACCGTTCGGCGTGGATCGCCGATATCGGCGGCGTGCGCTTCATCGATGATTCGAAGGGCACGAACGTGGGTGCGAGCATCGCGGCGGTGTCGGGCCTGCGCGGACCGTTGGTCGTGATCGCCGGCGGGGAGGGCAAGGGCCAGGATTTCGCGCCGCTCGCCCCCGTATTCAGCGGCAAGGTCAGGCACGCCGTGCTCATCGGCAAGGACGCACCGGCCGTCGCCGCTGCGCTGCACGGCGTGTGCACGATCGAGCGGGCGGGGACGCTCGAAGCGGCAGTGCGCGCCGCCGCTGCGGCCGCGCGGCCGGGCGAGACGGTGCTGCTGTCGCCCGCCTGCTCGAGTCTCGACATGTTTCGCGATTACGCTCATCGCGGCGAGGTCTTCGCGGCCGCGGTATGCGAGCTCGCAGGGCCGCCGCCATGAACGCCACGACCATGTCCTATGGCATGCGCGCGCGGGAACGGATGCCGTTCGCGTGGGACACGATCACACTCGGTCTGGTAGCCGCTCTGCTGCTGGTCGGTCTGATCATGGTGACCTCCGCCTCGATGTCGATCGCCGCCAAGGATCTCGGCGACCCGTTCTACTTCTTGGAGCGCCAGTTCGCTTTCTGCCTGGTCGGAGTACTGTGCGCCTGGGTGCTCACGCGCGTGCCGGTGCGTTTGTGGGACAAGTACAGCCTCGCGCTGTGTCTGTTCGGGCTGCTGCTGCTGCTGCTGGTGCTGATCCCGGGCCTGGGCGCCACGGTCAATGGAGCGCGGCGTTGGATGCGCGTCGGCCCCCTGAATTTCCAGGTGTCCGAACTCGCCAAGGTGCTGGTGTTGATCTGGGTGTGCAGCTACTGCGTGCGCAAACGCACCGAGCTCACGCAAACCTTCTCGGGTCTCGGCAAACCGGTGGGATTGTTGGGGGTCGCCGCGCTGCTGCTGCTGCTGGAGCCGGATTTCGGCGCCGCCACGGTCTTGTTCGCCACCGGCTTCGCGGTGCTGTTCGTCGCGGGCGCGCGCCTGCGCTACGTCGCATTGCTGGTGTGTGCGGCGGCGCTGGCATTCGCGGTGCTCGCGCTGACTTCGGCGTATCGCTTGAAGCGGCTCACCGGCTTCCTGCACCCCTGGGACGATCCGTTCAACGGCGGCTTTCAATTGACGCAGTCGCTGATCGCGATCGGCCGCGGCTCATGGTTGGGCGTCGGGCTCGGCAGCAGCGTGCAGAAGCTGTTCTACCTGCCCGAGGCGCACACGGATTTCGTATTTGCGGTGCTCGCCGAGGAACTGGGATTGGCGGGCGTGATTGGCGTGCTCGCCCTGTTTGTCGCGCTGGTGTGGCGCGCCTTTCAAATTTCGCGCATGGCCGCGCAGGCGGGCATGCAATTTCAAGCCTATGTCGCGCTCGCCTTCGGCGTTTGGCTCGGTCTGCAGGCGAGCGTGAACATCGGCGTCAACATGGGCGTGCTGCCGACCAAGGGGCTGACGCTGCCGCTGCTCAGCTACGGCCGCAGCAGTTTGCTGGTGAGCCTGGCCTGGCTCGGGGTGCTGCTGCGCATCCATCACGAAATCCGCTGCAGCTCGCGCTCCGCCGTGATGCGCGTGCCGGGAGCGGCGCGATGATCCGCGGATCCGTCATCGGCGGTCCGGTGCTGATCATGGCGGGCGGCACCGGCGGGCATGTATTCCCCGCGCTCGCGGTAGCCAAGGAATTGCGCAATCGAGGAGTCGGTGTGGTGTGGCTCGGCGTGCCCGCGAGCATGGAGTCGCGCCTGGTGCCGGCGAACGGCTTCCCGATCGAGTGGGTGCGGATCGTGGGAGTTCGCGGCAAGGGTCTTTGGGCATGGATGCTGGCGCCGCTGCGTGCGATCGGCGCGGTGCTGCAGTCGGTCAGAATCTTGCGCCGCGTACGTCCCAGCGTGGTGCTAGGCGCGGGCGGCTATGTGAGCGGGCCGGGCGGCATCGCCGCATGGCTGCTGCGCATTCCGCTGCTGATTCACGAACAGAACGCGATTGCCGGTTTGACCAATCGCTGGCTGTCGCGCTTCGCAGCCCAGGTGCTCGAGGCGTTTCCCGGCAGCTTTCGCCCAAGCGCCCACGCCAGCGCCATCGGCAACCCGGTGCGCGCCGACATCGCGGCCATCCCGGAGCCGGCGGCGCGCTTTGCGGGCCGCGAACCCAAGGCGCGCCTGCTGGTGTTCGGCGGCAGCCAGGGCGCGCAGCGCCTGAATGCCGCCGTGCCGCAGGCATTATCCCGCCTCGATCCCGAGCGCCGCCCGCAGGTCCGCCATCAGGCCGGCGCGCGCGGAATCGAAGCGGCGCGCGCCGCCTATCTCGCGCTTGAAGTCGAGGCCGAGGTGCTTCCCTTCATCGAGGACATGGCCGCGGCGTACGCATGGGCGGATCTGGCGCTGTGCCGCGCCGGCGCGATGACCATTGCCGAACTCCAGGCCGCCGGCTTGGGCGCAGTGCTGGTGCCGCTGCCGCAAGCCACCGATGACCACCAGACCAAGAACGCCGATGCGATGGTGCGGATCGGCGCGGCGCGCTTACTGCGCGAGCGGGATCTGACGCCGGAGACATTGAGCGCGTCGATCGGCGAACTCACGGCGGATAGAGCGCAGATGCTCAAGATGGCGGTCGCGGCGCGGTCGGCGCGCAACGTCGATGCGGCGGCGCGGCTGGCGGAGCTGTGCATTGCGGCGGGGAGCGTCCGGGCATGAACGATCGCATGCGCCGCATTCATCGCATACATCTGGTCGGCATCGGCGGCAGCGGCATGGGCGGCATTGCCGAGGTGCTGCTCAACCTGGGCTACGAGGTGCAGGGCTCGGATCTGAAGGCGAATGCCGTGACGCAGCGCCTCGAGCGATTGGGCGCGAAAATCTTCCTGGGTCATGCCGCCGAGCATCTGGGCCAGGCGGACGTGGTGGTGGTATCGAGCGCCGTCAACCGCGCGAATCCGGAGGTGGCGGCCGCGATCGCGAGCCGCGTGCCGGTAGTACCGCGCGCCGAAATGCTGGGCGAATTGATGCGCTTTCGGTACTCCATAGCGGTCGCAGGCACCCACGGCAAAACCACCACCACCAGTTTGATCGCGAGCGTGCTCGCCGAAGGCGGCCTCGACCCCACCTTCGTCATCGGCGGCCGCCTCAAGAGCGCCGACAGCAATGCACGGCTCGGGGCGGGACGCTACCTGGTCGCCGAGGCGGACGAGAGCGATGCCTCCTTCATGCATTTGCAGCCGATGATCGCCGTGGTCACCAACATCGATACCGATCATCTGGGGACCCACGAAGGCGACTTTGCGCGGCTCAAACAGAGTTTCGTGGATTTTCTGCACAACCTGCCGTTCTACGGCCTCGCGGTTCTGTGCGCCGACGACAGCCACGTGCAGGGCATCCAAGGATCCGTGGCGCGGCCGTTCGTCACCTACGGATTCGCGGCGAGTGCGGATGTGCGCGCGGTCGCCATGAAGAGGAGCGGACTGCAATCGCGCTTCCAGGCGATTCGCGAGGGGCATCCGCCGCTCGATCTGACCATCAATTTGCCGGGGCGGCACAACGTGCTCAATTCGCTGGCGGCGGTCGCGGTGGCCACCGAACTCGACGTCGCCGACGTCGCCATTCAGAAGGCGCTGGCCAATTTTCAAGGCATCGATCGGCGGCTGCAGCAGCTTGGCGAGATTCATTGGCCGGGCGGGTCCGCTCTGCTGGTGGACGACTACGCGCATCACCCCACCGAGGTGGCCGCGACTCTGGATGCCGTGCGTCAAGCATGGCCGTCGCGCCGCCTGGTGGTGGCGTTTCAGCCGCATCGCTACACGCGCACGCGCGACCTGGTCGACGATTTCGGCAGCGTGCTCAGCGAGTGCGATGTGCTGCTGGTCACCGAGGTCTATGCGGCCGGCGAGGCGCCGATCGCCGGCGCCGACGGACGCGCCATCTGCCGCGCGGTGCGCAGCCGCGGACTCATCGAGCCCGTCTTTGTGGAGCGCGTCGACAATCTCGGCGAGTCGCTGCGCGGAGTGCTGCATGACGGCGACCTGGTGCTGACCATGGGCGCCGGCAACATCGGCGCGATTGCGCAGGAACTCAAGAGCCGCTTTGCGGCGGGAGCGGCGGCTTGAGCGGCGGCGCCAACAATTCGCCGCGCACGCAGGACATGGCGCCGGAATTTGCCGCCCGCGTTTTGCGCGGCGTGCCCATGTCCAAGTACACCTCCTGGCATGTGGGCGGTCCGGCGGACCTGTTCTTCGTTCCGCGCGACACCGCGGATCTGGCGGCGTTCATGCGCCAGCTGCCGCCGGATATGCCGCTGCTGTGGATCGGTCTCGGCAGCAATCTGCTGGTGCGTGACGGCGGCGTGCGCGGCGCCGTGATATCGACGCACGGCGTGCTCGGCACGCTCGAGCGCAGCAGCGCGACGCGCATTCATGCCGGCGCCGGAGTGCCCTGCGCGCGCATCGCACGGCAATGCGTGAAATGGGGATTGGGGCCCGCGGAGTTCTTTGCCGGCATCCCCGGGACCCTCGGAGGCGCGCTCGCGATGAACGCAGGGGCCTGGGGCAGCGAGACCTGGCCCCACGTGATCGAGGTGCAGGTCATGGATCGCCGCGGTGCGCGCCGCACGCGCACGCCCGCGGACTACGAGATCGGGTACCGCCGGGTGCGCGGACCCGCCGACGAATGGTTCGTCGGCGCGCGCCTCGAGTTCGAGCGCAAGCCGGGGGTCAATGAGGCCGCCATACGCGAGCTTTTGGAGCGCCGCCGGCAGACCCAGCCGATCGGCGAATGGAGCTGCGGTTCGGTATTCACCAACCCGCCGGGCGAGCATGCCGCGCGCCTGATCGAAAGTGCGGGACTGAAGGGATTGCGGATCGGCGATGCATCGGTGTCCGAAAAGCACGCCAATTTCATCATCAACCATGGCGCCGCACGCGCAGCCGATATCGAAGCGCTGATCCTGCAGGTGCAGCGCACGGTGGCCGCGGTGCACGGCATCGGGCTCGCCACCGAGGTTCGTATCGTGGGAGATCCGGCATGACGCGGCTCAAAGCTTGGTCCGAGCCGCGGCGCACACAGCGCGCCCAAGACTTCGGCAAGGTCGCCGTGCTCTTGGGCGGCGATTCGACCGAGCGGGAGATATCGCTCTTGAGCGGCAATGCGGTGCTGGCGGCGCTCAAGCGACGCGCGGTGAATGCGCACGCGTTCGACCCGGGCGAGCGTCCCGTCCAGGAACTGGTGAGCGGGGGATTCGATCGCGCGTGGCTCGCGCTGCACGGGCCGGGGGGCGAGGATGGAGTGATGCAGGGGGCTCTCGAGTGGTTGGGAATCCCGTACACGGGGAGCGGGGTGCTCGCTTCCGCGCTCACCATGGACAAGCTCAAGACCACGCGCGTCGTGATGGGCGCGGGCTTGGCCGCCCCGGAGTATGCGGTGCTCAACGGCCCAGCGGATTTCCCGCAGGCGCTCGCCGCCATCGGTCTGCCGATGATCGTCAAGCCGGCCTCGCAGGGCTCGAGCGTCGGCATCACGAAAGTGAAGACATCCGCCGAGCTTAAGCCGGCGTTCGAGGCAGCCAGAAGCGTCGACCCCGTCGTATTTGCCGAGCGGTTCATCGCGGGCGGCGAATTCACGGTGAGCGTGCTCAACGACCGCGCGTTGCCCTCGATTCGCATCGAGCCGGCGAACGAGTTCTACGACTACGAGGCGAAGTACCGCCGCAAGGATACGCAATATCACTGCCCGAGCGGACTCGACGAACGCCACGAAGGCGAGCTGCAAGCCGCCGCTCTCGAGTGCTTCCGGGTAACCGACTGCCGCGGTTGGGGGCGCGTCGACTTCATGCGCGAGGCGGCGACCGACAAATTCTATTTCATCGAAATCAACACCACGCCCGGCATGACCGATCGCAGCCTGGTGCCCATGGCGGCGCGTCGCGCTGGGATCGATTTCGAGGAACTGGTGTGGCGCGTGCTTGAAACCAGCTTTTCGAGGGAGCGCATATGAACCTCAATTGGCTCATCCGCCGCAATCGATTCAAGAATCGGGCGAAGAATGACAAGCCCGGGTGGCAGTGGCCGGCATTCGTCCTCGAATGGCGCAAGTACGCGCGGCGTGCGGCGACCGTGGCCCTCACCGGAGGCGCACTGGCCGCGCTTGCCTGGGCGCTCGACCGGCCGGTTCAGGTCATTTCGATGGACGGCAGCTTCCAGCGGGTCTCGCCCGGACAGATCGAAAAGGCGCTCGCGCCCTATGCCCACACGGGCTTCATGTCGGCGGATCTCGATCAAATCCAGCGCGCGGTGGAGGCGCTGCCGTGGGTGATGCATGCGCGAATCCAGCGCCGCTGGCCGAACAGCCTGCACGTCACCGTGATTGAACAAACCGCCGCCGCACGCTGGGGCGAATCGGGTCTGCTCAACACCCGCGGCGAATTGTTCGTCAAGGCGGCCGCCCACGTTCCGGCGGAGCTGCCGCGCTTGAGCGGCCCCGAGGGCACCGAATCCCAAGTCGCACAGCGCTATATGTCGGCGCAGGGCCGGATGCTGGAAGCCGGCATGCGCATCGCGGCGCTGCGCCTGGACGAGCGCGGCGCGTGGGAAATGGATCTGGACAACGGCGCGACCGTGCGCCTCGGCCGGCGCGACGTCGATGAGCGAATCGCCCGGTTCATCCGCACCGCTTCGCAGGTGGCCGCCCACCGCTGGAACGAGATCACCTATGTGGACATGCGCTACTCGAATGGCTTCGCCATCGGCTGGCGCAGCCCGGTAATGCAGGCGCCGGTATCCGCCAAACGCCCCGACGACAGCGACGCCTGAAGGAATATTTGAAAAGACATGGCTAAGCGTTCTGACCGCAATTTACTAGTGGGCCTCGACATCGGCACCAGCAAGGTCGTCGCCATCGTCGGCGAGATCAAGGCCGACGGGGCGCTGGAAATCATCGGCATCGGCAGTCATCCGTCGCGCGGCCTTAAAAAAGGGGTCGTGGTCAACATCGAATCGACCGTGCAATCCATTCAGCGCGCCGTCGAAGAGGCGGAGTTGATGGCGGGCTGCGAGATTCATTCAGTGTACGCCGGCATCGCGGGCAGCCACGTACGCAGCATCAATTCCCACGGCATCGTCGCCATCAAGGATAAAGAGGTCCTACAGGGCGATGTCGAGCGCGTGATCGATGCGGCGAAGGCGGTGGCGATCCCGGCCGATCAGAAGATCCTGCACGTGCTGCCGCAGGAATACATCATCGATTCGCAGGAGGGGATCCGCGATCCCATCGGCATGTCCGGCGTACGTCTGGAGGCGAAGGTGCACATCGTCACCGGCGCGGACAGCGCGGCGCAAAACATCGTCAAGTGCGTGCAGCGCTGCGGGCTCGCGGTGGATGACATCGTGCTCGAGCAGCTGGCGTCGAGCTACGCCGTGCTCACCGAGGATGAAAAGGACCTGGGCGTCTGCGTGGTCGACATCGGCGGCGGAACCACGGATATCGCGGTATTCGGCGGCGGCGCGATCCGCCACACCGCGGTGATTCCCATCGCCGGCGATCAGGTCACGAACGACATCGCGGTCTCCATGCGCACGCCGACTCAGTACGCCGAGGACATCAAGATCAAATACGCCTGCGCATTGTCGCAATTGGCGAATCCCGACGAGACCATCGAGGTGCCGAGCGTCGGCGATCGGCCGCCGCGGCGTCTTGCGCGCCAGACGCTCGCCGAGATCGTCGAGCCGCGCTACGAGGAATTGTTCGGGTTGGTGCGCGATGAGTTGCGCCGCGCCGGTTTGGAGGAGTCGGTGGCGACCGGCATCGTGCTCACCGGCGGCAGCGCCAAAATGGAAGGCGCGATCGAGCTCGCCGAGGAAGTGTTTCACATGCCGGTGAGGCTCGGCGTGCCCCAGTACGTGAGCGGTCTGGTGGATGTGGTGAGCAACCCGATTCACGCCACCGGCGTCGGATTGTTGCTGTATGCGAAAAGCAATTTGGACATGCAGCGCACGGAAGCGCCGCTGCTCGCGGGCGGCATGAAGTCGATTATTGAGCGAATGAAGGCGTGGTTTCAGGGAAATTTTTGATTGCAACCGATGAAAATGATTTCAACCGATAGGAGAACTTGAATGTTTGAACTAATGGACTCTTTCAGTCAAAGCGCCGTCATCAAGGTGCTGGGCGTAGGCGGCGGCGGCGGCAACGCGGTCTCGCACATGGTGCAAGCAGGTCTCGAGGGTGTGGATTTCATCTGCATCAACACCGATGCGCAGGCGCTGAAGCACTCGAAGGTGCGCACGTCGCTGCAAATCGGCTGCAACATCACCAAGGGGCTGGGCGCCGGCGCGGATCCGGAAGTCGGCCGTCAGGCCGCGATGGAGGATCGCGACCGCATCATCGAACTGATCGAAGGGTGCGACATGCTGTTCATCACCGCGGGCATGGGCGGGGGCACCGGCACCGGTGCGGCCCCGGTGGTCGCGCAGGTCGCCAAGGAGCTCGGCATCCTGACGGTGGCGGTGGTCACCAGGCCGTTCGAGATGGAAGGCAACAAGCGTTCGCGCGTCGCCGATCAAGGGATGCTGGAGCTTTCCAAATACGTGGATTCGTTGATCACGATTCCCAACCAGAAACTGCTGACCGTGCTCGGCAGCAACACCACGCTTCTGGATGCGTTCAAGGCGGCGAACACGGTGCTGCAGGGTGCCGTCCAGGGCATCGCGGAGCTGATCACGCGGCCCGGATTGATCAATGTCGACTTCGCCGACGTGCGCACCGTCATGTCGGAAACCGGCATGGCCATGATGGGTTCCGGCGCCGCCTCGGGCGAGGACCGGGCGCGCGAAGCGGCCGAAGCGGCGATTTCCAGCCCGTTGCTCGAAGACATCAATCTCGCCGGCGCCCAGGGCATCTTGGTCAACGTCACCGCGGGCATGGACTTGTCCATCGGCGAATTCCAGGAAGTCGGCAATGTCATCAAGCAGTTTGCTTCCGATGATGCGACCGTGGTCGTCGGCACCGTCATCGATCCGGAAATGGCCAACCAAATCCGGGTCACGGTGGTCGCGACGGGGCTCGGCAAGCCGGCGGCGCGGATCGCTCCTCAGTCGGTAGCCGCGGCGATCGCACCGTCGCCCACCATGCGTGTGGTGCGCCAAAAGTCACCGATGGCGCCGACCGATTACGCCATGCTGGACAAGCCGACCGTCCAGCGGCAGCGTGCGGTGGGCGATGGCTTGCGCGCGGATGTCGAATCGGAGGATTTGCTGGATATTCCGGCGTTTTTGCGCCGGCAGGCGGATTAACGACCGGCGGCGTTAAATAATGGCGCCCGGGGGAGTCGGTGGGTTCCCGAGGGCGCCGTATTGAAGGCGCTGCACCGATATCTGCTATCAGCGCGGGAGTTTTGTGCGGCATGACTTTTTTGCAGCTTTAAGCTTGAGTCCCGCCTGTGGTACCTTTGCGCCGGTTAACATAGTGTTTCCAGAGTCCGGTTATCTAATAGATGCTGAATCAACGCACACTGAAGAATTCGATTCGTGCCACCGGGGTGGGCCTGCACACGGGCAAGAAGGTGCTCATGACCCTGCGTCCGGCGCCGCCCGACACGGGGATCGTGTTCCGCCGCACCGATTTGAAACCGCCGGTCGACATCAAAGCTCGCGCCCAGAACGTCAGCGACACCACGATGGGTACGACGTTGCACAGCGGTGAGGCCAAGATATCGACCGTGGAGCACTTGTTGTCCGCATTGGCCGGTTTGGGGGTGGACAACGCGCTGGTGGAAGTCAGTGCGGGAGAAGTGCCCATCATGGACGGCAGCGCGGGGCCCTTCGTATTCTTACTGCAATCGGCGGGCATCGAGGAGCAAAGGGCGCCGAAGCGTTTCATTCGCATTCTCGAGAGCCTCAAGGTCGATGACGGCGACAAGTGGGCGCGGTTCGATCCCTATGACGGCTTCAAGGTGAATTTCGAGATCGAGTTCGATCACCCGACCTTCAAGAAGCATTCGCAAGTCGCTTCGATGGATTTTTCGACCACGTCGTTTTTACGCGAGGTGAGCCGTGCGCGCACCTTCGGCTTCATGCGCGACCTCGAGGGACTGCGGGCTCGGAATCTGGCTCTCGGCGGCAACATGGACAACGCCATCGTGCTCGATGACTACCGCGTGTTGAATGAAGATGGGTTGCGCTACGAGGACGAGTTCGTCAAACACAAGATTCTTGATGCGATCGGCGACCTGTACCTGCTCGGACACAGCCTGATCGGCGAATTCAGCGGCTACAAGTCCGGTCATGCACTTAACAATAAACTGCTGCGGACGCTCATCAATACCCAGAGCGCCTGGCAAGAGGTGACTTTCGAGAGTTTGGCGCAAGCGCCGATCTCCTATGTCGCGGCCGCGGCCGCCCAGGCCTGAACCCTACCGCACGGCGAGTTTCAAGAGCGGGGCGGCACGACCCTGATGCGTACCGCTTGGATATCGACGCCGCGCGATTCGCTGACCCGTTTGGTCAGTTCCTGTGTGACATAACGTAGCCGTGATGCGAAGGCCGCGCTGGCCACGCCGATGGTCAACGTCCCTTTGAGGATACCGGCGCTGGCGACGGCTTGGGCCAGCTCCTTGGGAAGCGCGGAGCGGACGTGCTCGAGCACCACGGTGCGGTCGCGGACCTGGCGCTTGAGGTCGGTGAGCCTTTTACCCTCTCCAGCCAGTAACTCTTTGAGGTGTTTACACTTTTGCACTGCACTACAGCCATGAGCCCGAACAATCTGTGTTTAGAGCGTGTTTAATTTCCTTGTTTTGAGCGACCTTATTCTGCATAGTCTATCCTCTTCGTGGATCAATCTGCCGGGAGCTGTGCATTCGATGACAGTTTCGGAACCCGTTTCCCTATGAATGTCATATTCGTTGGCCGCAAGACCGGCCGTGTCAAACAACTGGACCTGCGCCACCCGTTGGTGCTGGGGACTGCCATCGCGCTGGTATTCGCCATCGTGGGCGGCGCATTTTCCATTGGCGTGAGTCTGGGTTCGCGGCACGGCAGCACGAACCCGGTTGATCAGCTGGGCGGCTTGTCCGCTGGTCTGTTGCGCGAGCAGGCGCAGATTGAAGATGTGCGGCGCGTACTGCAGGAAAAGGTCAACGCGTTGGCAATGCGCGTCGGGCAGATGAACGCCAACGTGATCCGCCTGGACGCGCTCGGCAAGCGCTTGACGCGCATGGCAAATTTGAATGACGGCGAGTTCGATTTCGGCAACCCGCCGGCCATGGGAGGCGCCGAGGGCGCCGACGGCCAACCGGCCCAGATACCGAATCTGACCGCCATGGTGGACCAGCTGCAGAATCAGCTGTCGAGCCGCGAGCAACAGTTGGGCGTACTCGAGAACCTGATTCTCACCCGTGAATTGAACAAACAGGTCTACCCCGAAGGCCGCCCGGTCCAGGACGGCTGGATATCCTCGTATTTCGGGCAGCGATCCGATCCTTTCACGGGCTATTCCGCTGTCCACAAGGGCGTCGATTTCGCAGCTCCCGAAGGTTCCAAAGTGTCCTCGGTGGCGGCGGGGTTGGTGACTTTCGCCGGTGAGCGCGCCGGCTATGGGGAAATGGTGGAGATCAACCACGGCAATGGCCTGGCCACCCGCTATTGCCACAACGAGAAGCTGCTGGTGAAGCAGGGCGACATGGTGCGCAAGGGCCAAGACGTGGCGTTGATGGGCTCGACCGGCCATTCGACCGGCCCGCATCTGCATTTTGAAGTGCTCAAGAACGGCGCGCAGGTGGATCCTTTGCGCTTCATCGGCGAGGATCGCTGAGTCCTAGGGATCCTTCAGTCCGCCAGGAACCTTGAGCGGCGAGGATCCTTGAGCTGCTCCGATCGGCGAGTCACGGGACCTTAAGCGAGCGGGAACTCGAGCGCGCCCCGGAAGCCCAAAGCAAAACGATTTCCCGCTTTTGCGGTCTATCCGTACAATACCCAGCTTTTCAAGGATTCCCCTCGCGTGTGGAAGCTTTTGACGCAAATATTCGGCAGCCGCAATCAGCGCCTCATTAAAGAATTAGGCCGCACGGTTACGGCCGTCAACGCCCTCGAGTCGAGCGTACTGGCGCTGGCCGATGAGCAGTTTCCAGAAAAGACGCGGGAGCTGAAGGCGCGCTTTGCGGCGGGCACGCCGCTCGAGAGCCTGGTCCCCGAGGCGTTTGCGCTGGTGCGCGAGGCGTCGCGCCGCAAGTTGGGCTTAAGGCATTTCGACGTACAGCTCATCGGCGGTTTGGCGCTGCACGCCGGCAAGATCGCCGAGATGCGCACCGGCGAAGGCAAGACCCTGATGGCGACGCTCCCGGTCTATCTGAACGCTCTCAGCGGCGAGGGCGTGCACGTGGTCACCGTCAACGAATACTTGGCGCAGCGCGACTCGGAGTGGATGGGTCCGGTGTTCCAGTTTCTCGGAATGGATGTGGGCGTCATCAAGAACGCTCAATCCCAGGACGAGAAGCGCGCCGCCTATGCCCGCGACATCACGTACGGCACCAACAACGAATTCGGCTTCGACTACCTGCGCGACAACCTCGCATTTCGTCTCGAGGACCGCGTGCAGCGCAAGCTGTCGTTCGCCGTGGTCGACGAAGTCGACTCGATTTTGATCGACGAGGCGCGCACCCCGCTGATCATTTCGGGCCCTGCCGAGGAGAGCACGGAACTCTACATCAAGATCAACACCTTGATACCGCGGCTGACCAAACAGAAGGAGGAAAACGGCCCGGGCGACTATGCCGTCGACGAGAAGACCAAGCAGGCGACGCTAACCGAAGAGGGCCATCAGAAAGTCGAGGAATTGATGGCGGAGATCGGCTTGTTGCGGGACGGCGAGAGCCTCTACGATGCCACCAACATCCGCCTGATGCATCACCTGAACGCCGCCCTGCGCGCGCATGCGCTGTACAAGCGCGATGTCGAGTACATCGTGCGCGCGGGCGAAGTCATCATCGTCGATGAGTTCACCGGCCGCACCATGCCGGGACGACGCTGGTCGGACGGCTTGCATCAAGCGGTCGAGGCGAAAGAGGGCGTGAAGGTCCGGGAGGAAAACCAAACCGTCGCGTCGATCACTTTCCAGAATTATTTCAGGCTGTATTCGAAATTGTCGGGCATGACCGGTACCGCCGACACCGAGGCGTTCGAATTCCAGCAGATCTACGGCCTCGAAGTGGTCGTGATCCCGACCCACAAGCCGATGATCCGCAAGGATCATTCGGACCTGGTGTTCTTGTCCGAGCAAGATAAGTTTCAGGCGATTCTCGAGGACATCGAGGACTGCGTGAAGCGCGGCCAGCCGGTGCTGGTCGGCACGACCTCGATCGAGACGTCCGAACGGCTGGCAAAGCTATTGGTGGGGACCAAGATCCCCCACGAAGTGCTGAACGCCAAGCAGCACGAGCGCGAGGCGCACATCATCGCCGAAGCCGGGCGGCCCGGTGCGATCACGATCGCCACCAACATGGCGGGCCGCGGCACCGACATCGTGCTGGGGGGCAGCCCGCAGACGCAGATCGACGCCATCGAGAATCCGAACGAAGCCGCGCTGCAGAAGATCCAAGAGGAGTGGCGCAAGCGGCACGAGCAGGTGATTGTAGCCGGAGGCTTGCACATCATCGGCACGGAACGCCACGAATCCAGGCGCATCGACAACCAATTGCGCGGCCGTTCCGGGCGCCAGGGCGATCCCGGGTCGAGCCGCTTCTATCTCTCGCTCGAAGATAATTTGATGCGTATCTTCGGCGATCCGACGCGCATGAAGGCGCTCATGACCCGCGTCGGCATGAAGCCGGGTGAAGCGATCGAGAGCGGCATGCTGACGCGCCAGATCGAGCGTGCACAGCGGCGCGTCGAACAGCACAACTTCGATGCGCGTAAACAGCTCCTTGAATACGATGACGTCGCCAATGACCAGCGCCGCGTCATTTATCAGCAGCGAACCGATTTGATGGCCGCGGAAAATGTGGCCGAAGCGATCAAAGGCATTCGCGAGGAGGTGGTGGCGCATCTGGTGGACCAATACGTCCCCGGTGGCGCACCCGAAGAGCAGTGGGATGTCGCGGGACTGGCCCAGGCCATCGAGCGGGACCTTGGCCAGGTACTGCCGATCGGCGAGTGGCTCGGCGTCGAAGAAGGCGGCGACGGCTCGGGCCTCCGGACAAAGATCTTGGCGGCGCTCGAAGCGGCGTACGAACAGAAAGAGGCCGGTGTGGGCCCGCAGTTCATGCGCTACATCGAAAGGGAAGTGATGCTGCGCTCGCTGGATCAACATTGGCGCGAGCATCTTGCGGCGATGGATTACATGCGTCAGGGCATTTTCTTGCGCAGCTATGCGCAGAAGAACCCGAAGCAGGAATACAAGCGCGAGGCGTTCGAGCTGTTCTCCGGCATGTTGGACCGGATCAAGTTCGACACCTTGACCAAGGTGTCGACGATCCAAGTGCGCAGCCAGGCCGAGATCGAGCGCGAGGATCTCGAGCGGCAGCAGCGCCTCGCTCGTGCGCTGCAGCTGCAGCATGCCGAGGCGATATCGCCGATTCAAGCGGGATCGAGCCTCGAGGGCGCCGCTGCGGGCATTGCCGGTGCGGCCGAGCAGGGTCAAGCCGCGGCGCCGGTAGCCGCGCCCTTCGTGCGTTCGATGCCCAAGGTGGGCCGCAACGAAGCGTGTCCGTGCGGCTCGGGAAAGAAATACAAGCATTGCCACGGCGCCCTGCAGCAAGCGAGCGGTTGAGCGCGCGAGTTCATGTCGTCGCCGGCGTACTGATCGACGGTGCCGGGCGCGTGTTGATCGCGCAGCGGCCGGCGGGCAAGCACCTGGCGGGCGGCTGGGAGTTTCCGGGCGGCAAGCTGGAGCCGGGAGAGAGCCGCTCCGCGGGCTTGGCGCGCGAGTTACGCGAAGAGCTTGGCATCGTGATCGGGCAGCCCCGGCCGTTGCTACGGCTGCGCCACGCCTACCCCTATGGGGAAGTCCTGCTCGACGTGTGGGTGGTGCGGCGCTACCGCGGCGAGCCCCAGGGCTTGGACGGTCAGCAACTGCGCTGGTGCCGCCGCGATGAACTGTCCGGAGTTGAACTCCTGCCGGCGGATCGCCCGATACTCGCGGCGCTGCGGCTGCCGGAGCGCTTGCGGCGGATTGGCACGCGCTATTACCGCGTCGGCGACATGAACGCCGTGCGCAGACGCCGCTTGCGTGGGCTGCCGGCCAGCCGGGGTTCGAACGACGCCAAGAGCTCGGAGCTGCTCGGCGTATTCTGCCGGAACGCCGCGGAGGCAGCCGGCGCGGCGGCGGCCGGGGCGGATTTTTTGGTCATGCGCGAGGCCGTATCGGACAGCGAATTGGCGGCTTCGTGCGGCGTGGCGGCGGTGCCGCTGTTCGCGCGCGGCATCGGCCTCGCGCGGGCATGGGCGCTCGGCGCGAGCGGCATCAACGCCATAGCGGGCTAGGGCTTCAGGTTCCGGTCGAAGAACCGCAGGATCGTTGTATAGGCATGGCGACCCACTTGCTGGCGTGTCAAACCATGCTTCGCGCCCGGATAGACCATCACCTCGAACGGTTTACCGAGATCCTGCAGCCTGCGAAACAGCTTGGTGCTGTGCAGAAACAGCACATTGTCGTCGGCCATGCCATGCATGACCAAGAGATCGCCGCGCAGGTCCTTGGCATACGGTAGTACCGAGCTCGCTTGGTAGCCCGTGGCGTTGTCGGACGGCAGGCCGAGATAACGTTCCGTGTAATGCGTGTCGTACAGCAGCCAATCGGTCACCGGGGCGCCGGCGACTCCCGCGCGAAATACCTCCGGCGCCTTGAACATCAACATGAGCGTCAAATAGCCGCCGTAGCTCCAGCCCCATACGCCGATGCGCGACGGATCGACGTAGGGCTGCGCACCCAGCCAGCGCGCACCCTGCACCTGGTCGGTGACTTCGATTTCGCCGAGTCGACCGTGAACGGGCGCTTGAAATGCGGTGCCGCGAAACCCGCTGCCGCGATTGTCGAGCTGGAAGACCACGTAGCCCGCGCGCGTCAGGATTTGCGTGAATGAGCTCCCGGTCCAGCTATCGAGCACCCGCTGCACGCTCGGGCCCCCGTAGACTTCGACGATCGCCGGATAATGCCTGGTCGCATCGAAGCGGGCGGGTTTGAACAGTCGGTATTGCAGCAATTGCCCATCGGCGGCCGCAAGCGTGCCGAACTCCGGCATCGAATTGTCCGCCAGATAGGGGGCATCCGGATGCTGCTTGTCCAGGCGGTTTTCGATCAAGTACGTGACGAGATCGCCGTTCGCGGCGCGCAAGCTCACCTGAGGCGGTTGCGTGCGGCTGTTGAAATCATCCACGTAGAAGCGCGCATCGCGCGACATGGTGATGCCGTGCAGACCGTCATCGCGCGAGATGCGCGATACCGATCGCGGGTCCGGCGTATCGAGCGAGGTGCGGTACAGATGGCGCTCGACGGGGCTTTTTTCGGTCGCCGTGAAGAAAATCGTGCGATGCGCTTCGTCGATTCCCTTGATGGCACGCGCCCGAAAATCATCGACGTTCCACTCGCCGGCGGTGAGCTGCCTCACCAGGCGCCCGTCGTAGTCATACAAATACAGGTGCCGATAGCCGTCGCGAGAGGATGCCCAGATGAACTGTGGCGATTTCTTGAGAAACGATAGCTCATCGTTCAATTCAATCCAGCTGCTGCTGGTCTCGGTCAGAACAACGCGCGATGCGCCGGTCTCGATGTTCGCAAACAGCAGATCCAAGCGGCGCTGGTCGCGGGATTCGCGCTGAATGGCCAGGGTCTTGCCGTCGGGCAGCCAGTTCACGCGGGCAAGATACATGTCCTGGTCGGATCCCAAGTCGATCCATGTCACGGCGCCGGACGCCAGATCGCTGACTCCGAGGCGGATCAACACATTGGGCTCGCCCGCAGCGGGATATCTTTGATCAAAGGTCGAGACGTTGTCGGCCGCTATCTCGAAGCGCTGCCACACCTTTACCGGGCTCTCATCGATGCGAGCGAACGCGATATGGCGCTCGTCGGGCGCCCACCAGTAGCCGGTGTGGCGATCCATTTCCTCTTGCGCCACGAATTCGGCCACACCGTTTTTGATCGGGCCGGCCCCATCGTGGGTCAACGCCTTTTCCAGGTTGGCGGCAAGATCGTACGCAAACAGATTTTGATCCCGCACATAGGACACGTAACGGCCGGGGGGTGAAATCGCCGCATCGGTCGCAAAGCCCTTGCCGGGCGCGATTTGCACCAAGGCATTCTGGGCCGGCTTGGCGAGATCGTAGTAGTACAGACGACCGTCCAGTGGGAACAGCAGCGCGCGACCCGTGGGCGCGAAGGAATATTCCAAAATGCCGGAAAGCGCCGCAGTCCGTTGGCGCTCGCGGCGGTCCAATTCCTCGGCCGACAGCTTCTCGTCGGCCGGCGCCAAGACTTTCGAGTCCACCAACAGCCGCGCCCGCCGCTCAAGAAGATTGTATTCCCACAGATCGAGTCGATCCTTATCGTCCGGTTTGCCTTGCAGGTAGGTCACGCGCGTGGCATCGGCCGATATCTTCAATCCCACCAGGGTGGGCCCGGACAGTGCCGGCGCGTCGAATAGGCGATCGATCGTGAGCTCCGCCGCCTGAGAGGCAGTGGCGGCCGCGCAGGCAACCAGGGCGGGCCCCAGATAACGCCCCGACGAACGCAATTCAGTCATGGCCTTTCAACCCTCGAGCGCTCAACGGCGAACCATGAGATAGCAGACCTCGAATAACGCACTGACGCCGCGCGCCTGCAGGCGCGGCTCGGTCGTCAGAATGTCCTGCCGGTCAAGTTCGCGGATGCTGCAGTAGGGCGCGAACAGGCGCTCGATTTCCCCGTGCTCCAACGAGAAGGGCGGACCGGCCATTTGTTCCTGCGGGTATTCCAACGCGTGCAGAAGTATCTGCGTGCCGGGCTTCAGCAGCTCGGCCAGGTGCCGGACGTACGGTGTCCGAAGTTCCTCGCTCCAGGAAATCAGCGCCGCGCGATCGTAGACCGCGGCCACTTCTTTGAGCATGGCCGCTGTGAGGGCAAAGAAATCGCCGCAGAACAACTCGAGATTCGCGGCCTCGTACACCTCGAAGCCATTGCACAGTCGGCGCCTCGCCGCAATGCCGTTCTCCATGCAGAACGCCTCGAGCGCGACGGCGGAGAGTTCCACGCCCACCACCCAATGCCCGTGCTCGCGCAGCCAGAGCATATCGAGGCTCTTGCCGCACAAAGGCACGAACACGCGGCTGCCCGCCCCAAGGCGCAGGGCGGCCCAGTGGCGCATCAATTGCCGGTCAACCGAAGATTGGTGAAATCCAATTTGGCCGGTGCGCCAGCGTTCGTGCCAGAACTCAGGCCGCACGGATCAGGAGTTCTCGTGCGGTTCGTCCGATGAGTCCGGGGCGCTTTCGTCCGCGGCACCCGACTCGCCCGGAATCCGGTGCCTCTCGTCGAGCCAGGCTCCCAAGTCGATGAGCCGGCAGCGGTCGCTGCAGAACGGCCGGTACACCGATGCCTCCGACCACACGACCGGCCGGCCGCAGGTCGGGCATTTCACTAAGGTTGCCATCGATGGCGGCGGCCCTAATCAAGAGCAGCAGGTGAGCAGGAAAGGCACATCCATTTCCACGTGTACGGGACGGCTGGTGGCATCGGTCCAATTCAGGAATCGTATGGTGCAGCGATGCTGGCTGCCGCTGATCTCGGGAAACAACCCGCTGTCCGCAGGCAATGTGACGCGCACCAATTGACAAGGGTTCTCGCGATCGAATTGCAATTGATAAATTCCGCCGACCGCGGTTTCCGCCTTGCGCTTGGCGTTTTGCCGAGTCAACCACAACAGCTCCGCAATGCTGTCGCACAGCGGCCGGATCAATGCCAACCAGTTGCCGAATTCGGTGGCGCGCACGTAGGCGGGCCGATTGAGCCAATACGAGTAATCCGGCAAATCGAAGTCGCAGGTGCCGCCGGGGATGGCGCTGCGGTGCTTGATGGCGCTCAAGAATTCCGAGTCACGCAACGGCGCCATGTAGTTTCCGCCGACCGTCGATAAATCCTCGCGCAGCTTGATGAGGTTAGACATCAGCGACCTCAATCGGCTTGGATCGACGCCGGTCTTGCTTTGATATTCCTTGAGTACGTTGACGTGGCGCTCGAGCTCCTTGAGCACGTCGCTGCGCGAGTCGCCGCGAGCGGTGATGGCGAGGATCTCGAGCAGGCTCGACATGGCCGCGCGCGTGCTCCAGGAATTTTCCAATTCGCTGTGATAGGTGGCCTGCGTGTAGAGGAATTCCAGGCGCAGGAAGGTTCGCATGCGCTCATTGAGCGGCTGCTCGTAGACGACCGGCGCCAGTTCGGGGTCGGAATCGTCCCGCGGTTCGGGGTAGGAGTTCATCCGCCTATTGTGAGC
>DAINPA010000007.1:34384-47328 GCA_036743675.1 Steroidobacteraceae bacterium | reverse complement strand
TCGCGCCGGCTTACTCGGATTCCCTGCACGGCGAGTTGCAGCGCCGAATCGCCGCGTATCTCGAAGAGTTTTCGGCCAAGTCGAATGCGCTCTATCCTTGAGGTGCGCGTCGGTTAGAATGCGCGCCTTCGCCTTCGCCTTAGCTGAGCCATTCCTATGCGTGAGTTTGCTGAATTGCCGGTGCTGCGCTTGAAGCGCAATGAAGACCGCCGGCTCAATGCCGGGCATCTGTGGGTGTTCAGCAACGAAGTCGACGCGCTGCAAACGCCCCTGCCCAAGTTCAAGCCCGGCGAATTGGTGCGCGTGCTGGCCCACAACGACCGCGTCCTTGGTTTGGCTTACGTCAATCCGCAGTCGCTCATCTGCGCGCGGCTGCTCGGCACCTGGACACTGCCCGATGCCGCGTGGTTTGCCGCGCGCATACGGATCGCTCTTGCGTTGCGCGAGCGGCTGTATGCGCAGCCTTACTACCGCGTGGTCTACGGCGAAGCCGACGGGCTGCCGGGTTTGGTGATCGACCGCTACGGCGCGCAATGTGTGGTGCAAATCGGCACGGCCGGGATGGAACGGCTCAAGCCGCAGATTCAAGAGGCCGTGCTGCAAGTGCTCGAGTGTGAAACGCTGCTGTTCAAGAATGACGGCGCTGCGCGCGAATTGGAGGGTTTGCCGCCCTATGTCGAGGCGGCCAAGGGCGGCATCGATGAATACGGGTCGGTGGTCGAGGAGGACCTGATATTCGCGCTGCCGCTCGCTGCGGGACAAAAAACCGGATGGTTCTTCGATCAAGCGGCCAACCGTCGTGCGTTGACGAAATATGTACGCGCCGGCGCGCGGGTACTCGATGTGTTCAGCTACGTGGGCGCGTGGGGAATACGCGCGGCGCGAGGCGGTGCGGCGGAGGTGATCTGCGTCGACAGCTCGGCGCTCGCGCTCGAACTGGCCGCGAAAAACGCCGAGCGCAACAGGCTCAGCATAGCCACGCGCAAAGGCGACGCTTTCACGGTTCTGGAAACGTTGGCCGGCGAGGGCGCCCGGTTCGATATCGTGATCGTCGATCCGCCGGCGTTCGCCAAGCGAAAAAAGGACTTGCCGAAGGCTCTGGCGGCGTATAAGCGCCTGAATCAGCTCGCCATGCAGCTGCTGGCCGCCGACGGGATTCTGGTGTCGTGCTCGTGCTCCTATCATGTGAGCGCGGAGGATCTGCAGGACGCGATCGCCAAGGCGGCACGCGGCGCCGACAAGCACGTGCAGTTGCTGGAAATGGGCGGACAGGCGCCGGACCATCCGGTGCATCCGGCGATTGCGGAAACCCGCTATCTCAAAGCCTATTTCTGTCGCGTGCACGACAGTTTAAAGTAGCGCGCGTGCTGACCTATCCACATATCGATCCCGTCGCCATTTCGATCGGGCCGCTCTTCGGCATCGGTCCATTGCGCATCCATTGGTACGGCATCATGTACCTGATCGGATTCACCGCGGCCTGGTGGCTGGCGAGATACCGCGCCCGGCAGCCGGGCTCGACTTGGACGCCGCTCGATATCGACGATCTGATCTTCTATTGCGCGGTGGGCGTCATTGCCGGCGGGCGGGCGGGCTGGTGCGTGTTTTACGGCCATGACGTCATCGCCGAGAATTGGCTGAACGCTTTTCACATTTGGGACGGCGGCATGTCGTTTCACGGCGGCATGCTCGGCGTGCTGGTGGCGACGCTGCTGTTTGCGCGCGCCAAGGCCAAGCATGTGGGCGATGTGCTGGATTTCGTGGCGCCCCTTCCCGGTATCGGCTTGATGGCGGGACGCCTCGGAAATTTCATCAACGGCGAGCTTTGGGGCAAGCCCACCGACCTGCCGTGGGGGTTCGGAGTACCGAATGCCGAGGGAACATTGATCGCGAGGCACCCGTCGCAGCTTTATGAGGCGGCCCTCGAGGGTCTGGTGCTGTTCCTGGTGATCTGGTGGTTCACTTCCAAGCCGCGGCCGCGCTTGGCGCCCTTGGGTGTGTTCCTGGTGGTGTACGGATGCGCGCGCTTTACGGTCGAATGGGTAAGGCTGCCCGATGCCAACATCGGCTACCTGGCGGGCGATTGGCTGACCATGGGCATGCTGCTCACCATACCCATGATTCTCGGCGGCGCCGCGATGATGATTTACGCCTATCGATCGGGCCGGCCGAGCGGCAATTTGAGCGCCGCCAAGGTCCAGGCAGGCTGCTAGGGTGCGGCAATATCTCGATTTCCTGAGCCACATACGCGAATCTGGAGCGCGTAAAGAGGACCGCACGGGCACCGGCACCTTGAGCGTCTTTGGCTACCAGATGCGCTTCGACCTGGATGCCGGTTTCCCTCTGGTAACCACCAAGCAGCTGCACCTGCGCTCGATCATCTACGAGCTGCTGTGGTTTTTGCAGGGCGACACCAACGTCAAGTTCCTGCGCGACCACAAGGTGACGATCTGGGATGAATGGGCGGACGAGCGCGGCGATCTGGGTCCGGTGTACGGCAAACAGTGGCGCAGCTGGCCGACCGCCGATGGGCGCATCGTGGATCAGCTCGCCGATGTGCTCGATCAAATCAAGAAGAACCCGAATTCCAGGCGCCTGGTCGTGAGCGCGTGGAATGTCGGCGAACTGGATAAGATGGCGCTGTTGCCGTGCCACGCATTGTTTCAATTCCATGTGGCCGGCGGCCGGTTGTCGTGTCAGCTGTACCAGCGCAGCGCCGATGCGCTGCTCGGCGTGCCGTTCAACATCGCATCCTACGCGCTGCTCACTCACCTGGTGGCGCAGCAATGCGACCTTAAGGTCGGCGAGTTCATCTGGACCGGCGGCGATTGCCACCTGTACCTGAATCACCTGGCCCAGGCCGACCTGCAATTGTCGCGCACACCGTACCCGTTGCCGCGGCTCGAGATCCGGCGCAGGCCGGCGGACCTGTTCAGCTACGCTTTCGAGGATTTCGAGGTCCAGAATTACCGGCACCATGCGTCGATCAAGGCGCCGATCGCCGTTTGAGGGTTCATGAAGAAGAAGCGCGTGCACAAGCGGCCGATGATCGAGGTTCGCCACTCGCCCATTCACGGTTATGGGGTTTTCGTACTGCGCCGGATTCGCAAGGGCACGCGCATCGTCGAGTATCTCGGGGAGCGGATCAGCCATGAGGAAGCCGACGCGCGATACGTGGACAAGGGCTCGCAGGACAACCACACCTTTCTGTTCACGGTCGACGCGAAGACCGTCATTGACGCTGGCCTCAACGGCAATGAGGCGCGTTACATCAACCATGGCTGCGATCCGAATTGCCAAAGCATCAGCGTGGCTCGGCGGATCTTCGTCGAATCCATCCGTACGATTCAGCCAGGCGAGGAATTGGCCTACGACTATCAGATTCAGCGCGACCCGGACGATGCGCCCGATGTCGACCAGGTGTTCGCCTGCCGCTGCGGCGTGCAAAACTGCCGGGGCAGCATGCTCGAAGCGCTCCCAAAGCGCGCCGCGCGGGGACGCGCCAAATCGAAAAAGGCGGCCCGCCGCAAAGCCCGGCGCCACGCGCCGCGATGACGGATATCGACCTTCGCACCCGCGACTTCGCGGTTCGCGATGAGTTCCTGACGCCGCAACAGGTCGGGGCGCTGGTCAATTGCGCCGAAATGCGCCGCGAACGCGGCGATTTCGCCGCGGCACGCATCGGCGCCGGTCGGGCGCCGGAGCGCCGCGCGGAAATTCGCGGCGATTCGATTTGCTGGCTGAGCGAGCCGTTATTCGCGCCGGAGCGCGAGCTCTTGGAATCCCTCGAGGAGCTGCGTCTGCAATTGAACCGCAGCGCCCTTTTGGGGTTGTTCGAATCGGAGTGGCACTACGCGTGGTATCCCCCGGGAGCCGGCTATGCCCGCCATGTCGATCAGCCGCACGGGCGCGACCAGCGGCGAGTGTCGCTGGTGCTCTATCTCAACGAGCAGTGGAAAGCCTCCGACGGCGGCGTGCTCAGGATCTTTACCGACGGTGGGCGGTACACCGATATCGAACCGGTGGGCGGGCGGGTGGTGGCATTTTTGACCGAGCGGCGCGAGCACGCCGTGATGCCCGTGCACTGCGATCGATTGAGCGTCACCGGCTGGTTCCGCAGCCGCGGACCATTGGCGTCGCGCTAGCGAGTTGTGCGCCGCCGGCGTATAAATTCGCATGGAGTTGATCGTTGCGGCGGCGGAGAACGATGTCATCGGGCGCGGCAACCGCCTGCCGTGGCGGCTGCCGGCGGATTTGCGCCGCTTCAAGGCGCTCACCCTCGGCAGTTGCGTGCTGATGGGCCGCAAGACCTACGAATCGATCGGCCGAGCCTTGCCCGGCCGGACCAATCTGGTGCTCAGCCGTTCGCCCGAATTCGCCCCGGGCGATTGCACCGTGGTCGCGACGCTGGAGGCCGCGCGCATCGCGGCCGGAACGGCCTCCGCGCTCATGGTGATCGGCGGTGCCGAGATTTACCGGCTATGCCTGCCGCTGGCCTCGCGCATTCACCTCACTCTGGTGCACACCCGGATCGAGGACGGCGATGCGTTCTTCGGCGGCTGGCGGAGTCCGGAATGGCGCGAATCGGGGCGCGAACGGCACGAGTCGGACGACAACAACTCCTGCGCCTACAGTTTCGTCACGCTGGACAGGTCCTGAAGCGGCGCGAGCCGGGATTCGATCTCGCGCGCGGCGTGGGCGTAATCGACATCGGCCAGTGTCGCGGCGCCGGAGGTCAGATCGGCAAGCAGCCGGGCTTGAACGCGGCCGCGCTCTTGCGCGATCCTGTACGGAATCTCGTGATGAAACATCACCATCGAGTAACGGGGTATGAAACGCTCCGGAAAGCGCCGCTCGAGCTCCAATGCCAGGGCTTGGCGCATCAGGAACGCCGAGTCGGCGACGTGTTCGCGCATCTCCAGATAATTCTCGAGCGCCATCGCGGTGATGGCGTCGGTATTGGGCTTTCGAATGGCGCAAAACTCGCCGAACACGGACTCCCACGATGCGCAGCGGGCCATGCAGGCGTCGAACTCGATGCAATCCTCGAAGCAGCAATTCATGCCTTGGCCGTGAAACGGCACCATGGCGTGCGCGGCATCGCCGATCAGAGCGGCCGCTGCGCCGACGTGCCAGCCTTGCGCATGCACGGTGCCTAAGAATCCGGTCGGGTTCGACTGGAATTCCGCCAGGCAACCCGGCATCAACTCGCGCGCGTCGGGGAAGTTCGCCGACATGAATTCATCGATCGCCGTGGGCGTGTCCAAGCTTGCGAAGCTCACGGTGCCGCGCATCGGCAGAAACAACGTCGCCGTGAAACTGCCGTCCACGTTCGGCAGCGCGATCAACATAAAATCGCCGCGCGGCCAGATGTGCAGGGCCTCTCGATCCAGGCGCTCAGCGCCGCGCGGCCCCGGCGGAATCGACAGCTCCTTGTAGCCGTGTTCGAGGTCACGCTCGCGCGCCTCGATCAGGCCGCGTTCGGCCATGCGCCGACGCATCACCGAGCCGGCTCCGTCGGCGGCCACCAGTGGCTGCATCGGCACCTCGACGATGCGGTCGGAGCGCAGATCCCGAAACTGCGCCGCGCGGGCCTCGAAATCCACATTCTCCAAGCGATGCTCGAAATTCACGACGACCCCGGATTCGCGCTGCGCTACGCCGAGCAGCGCCTGATTGAGCTGCTGCCGCGAAATGGAGTAGATGACTTCGCCGGGCCGCTGTCCGTACGGCTGCAGCGAGCCGGATGCGTCGCGCGGATGAACGAACCGGCCGCGCATCGGCACCAGCGAACTCTCGATCCGATCGAAGACGCCGGCGAGCTTCAAGGCATGTATGCCGCGGTCCGCCAGCGCCAAATTGATGGATCTGCCGGATTCGCCGGCGCCGTCGCGCGGGTCGGCGCGGCTTTCGTAGAGCGTCACGCGCAGGCCGCGGCGCTGCAGGAGTATCGCGAGCAGCGCGCCGGTGGGTCCGGCGCCGACGATGGAGGCGGAATCGCCCGGGAATTTCACGAGCCGACCGCCTGCGCCAGCGCCTCGACGGCCGTGAACACGTCGTGATACGAGTTGTAGAGCGGAACCGGCGCCCAGCGCAGTATGTCCGGTTCGCGCCAATCGCCGATCACGCCCGCGGTGATCAGGCGTTCGTGGCAGTGCCTGGCCTGCGCCGCGGGAAGGGCGAGACGCAGGCTCAACTGACAACCGCGCTCGCTCGCTTGGCCGGGCGTGACGATCTGCACCGCCCGCGGCAGCAGATGTTCGATCAAGGAGCGTAAAAATCCGGTGAGCAAAATCGACTTCTCGCGCAACCGCGCCATGCCGGCGCGCTGAAACACATCGAGCGAAGCGAGCAACGGAGCGGTGGAGAGTATCGGCGGGTTGCTGATCTGCCAGCCTTGGGCGCCGGCAATGGGAGTGAATTGCGGTCCCATTTCGAAGCGCGTCGATTCGAGGTGCCCCCACCATCCGGCAAATCGCGGCAAATCGTGGCGCTCGCCATGACGCTCGTGGACGAAGCAGCCGCCGACGGCGCCGGGCCCCGCGTTCAGATACTTGTAGCTGCACCAAACCGCGAAATCGGCATTCCAATCGTGCAGGCACAGCGGGATATTGCCGACCGCGTGCGCAAGGTCGAGGCCGACGCTCGCGCCGGTGCCGCGCGCGGCGGCGATGAGCGGAGCGAGATCGAATGCCTGGCCGGTCAGATACTGCACGCCGGGCAACAGCACCAGGGCCAGGCGGGAACCCTCGCGCTCGAGGCAAGCAATGAGATCCTCGGTCCTCAGGCAGCGTTCGCCGGCGCGCGGCGCGATCTCGATCAGATGTTCCGCCGCATTCAGCCCGTGAAATTCGAGTTGCGAGACGATGGCGTATCGATCGGACGGAAACGCCGATTTCTCGATCAGCACGCGGTTGCGCTGGCCGCCCGGCCTGAAAAAACTGACCATCATCAGGTGCAGATTCACGGTCAGGGAATTCATGGCGATGACTTCGGTCTCGCCGGCGCCGACCAGAGCCGCAAGGCCGGCGCTCGCCCGCTGGTGATAATTGAGCCACGGACGCTCCGCTGCGTGATGACCGAGCACCGCGAGGCGCTGCCAGTCGATCAGTTCCTGCGCCACGTATTCCGCGGTCGATTTGCTCTGCAGTCCGAGCGAATGACCGCACAGATACACCAGGCGACGGCCGGTCGTGTCATGCGGATGATGAAATTCGGCGGCAAATGCCGCCAGCGGATCGTGCGCATCCTGCTGGTGCGCGCCGGCCGCGTTTAAACCCACGCTGCTCAGGCTACGCTCGGCCGGCGCCGCTCATCCGGCGGGCGGCTCGAGCACCGAGCCGCAGGAGGTGCAGGTGCGGAGTTGGAGGTTCGAATAAAATCTCGAAAATATCCCGGGCAGCTGCGTCTCGATGTTGCTCACTGCGACCCGCTCCAGGTACAGGCAATGACCGCAGCCTTCGCAGTACCACGAGAATCCGTCCATTTCGTCGGCGCCGCGGCGCCGCTCGACCACGATTCCGACGCTGCCCGCGGGCCGCTGGGGCGAATGCGGCACCTCGCCCGGGAGCAAGAAGACCTCGCCCGCGCGTATCGGCACATCCGTAAGCCGGCCCGATTGAATGGTTCTGAGCACCATGTCGCCCTCGATCTGGTGGAAGAATTCCGCGCCGGGGTCATGATGAAAATCCTTGCGGGAGTTCGGGCCGCCCACCGCCATTACGATGAATTCGCTGTCCTCGAACAGAAGCTTGTTGCCGACCGGCGGTTTGAGCAGGCCGCGGTTCCGATCGATCCACTCGCGCAGGTTGAACGGCGCCGATAGGTGCATGGCGGCATTATAGCGAGGTCGCGCACTCGATGCGTACGGGCGGCGCATCCGGCACGTCCAAGCGCAGCGCCGTGAGGCTTCCTCCCCAGACGCATCCGGTATCGAGTCCGATGACATCCGCGCTCCTGAAAAAACCCAGCGTCGACCAATGACCGAAGACGATGCGCGTGCCGCGCCAGGCGGGGTTCTCGGCCTCGAACCAGGGGATCAGCGACGGACGCGGCGATTCCGTCGGCGCATGCTTTTCGCGCAGTGCCAATCGACCCTGCGCGTCCAGGTAGCGCAGGCGGGTGAAGCAATTGGCGATGAATCGCAGGCGCTCCGCGCCGCGCAGCGCAGGGTCCCATTGATTGGGTTTGTCGCCGTACATCTGTTTGAACAATTTCTCGGGATTGTGCCGCAAGGCGCGCTCAAGCTCGCGGGCGCAGTCCCGCGCCGTGCGCAGGTCCCACTGCGGCGGCAAGCCCGCGTGCAGCATGCACAGCCTGAGCGTTCGATCCTCGTGCAGCAGCGGCTGCTGCAGCAGCCATTCCAGCAGGGTATCGCGATCGGGCGCGGCCAGCACCTCCGCCAGAGTGTCGTCGTCGCGCAGCGGTGCGCAGCCGAGCGCAACTGCCAACAGGTGCAGGTCATGGTTGCCGAGCGTGACCGTGGCGGCATCCCCGAGCGCGCGGACACGGCGCAAGACTTGCAGCGAGGCCGGGCCGCGATTCACCAGATCCCCCACGAACCAAGCCCGGTCGCGATCCGCCGAAAAGCCGAGCGCCTCGAGCAGCGCTCCGAGCTCGGTGTCGCAGCCCTGCACATCTCCGATTGCATAGAGGGCCATTGGGCGTCAGGAGCCTAGTGCAGAACTCCGGGCATCGCCAACCTGAACGGTGCGATGGGCGCATCGAATTGCTGTCCGTTGTCGGCCAGCATCTGATAGCTGCCCTGCATGGTGCCGACGGGAGTCTCGATGACCGCGCCGCTGGAGTAGCGAAATCCCTGGCCGGGCTTGAGGTAGGGCTGCTCGCCGACCACCCCTTCGCCGCGCGTTTCCTTCACGTTGCCGTTGGCGTCGGTGATGATCCAATGGCGCGTGAGCAGACGGGCCGGAACCTGCCCCTCGTTGCGAATGGTGATGGTGTACGAGAATACGAAGCGCTTGTCGTCCGGGCTCGACTGCTCCTCGATATAGGAGGATTCGACCTCGACGTGAATTCGCGGATTGGTCGGTACGGACGCCATGAATTAGTTCAGGCGCACCGCCAGCACGTCGCAATGCGCGGCGTGCAGGACCGTGTCCTCGGTAAAATTGACCAGGATCGCCAGGCCGTGGCGCTCGCGACTGCCTAGAACGATCAAATCGGCGCGTTCTTCCGCCGCCACCCGCAGGATCTCCGCCTTGGTGTTGCCGATTTCGACCCTGCGCTTGGCGCCCTTGAGCCCGAGCCGTACGACGAGCTCATCGAGCCATTCGCGCGAGCGCGCGGCCAGATCCGCCTCAATCTGCATCGTCGGCATCAATGTTTCACCCATCGGCTCGACCGGCACGAACTCCACCACGTGGAGCGTGACGATGGCGGCGTTCGAGTACGCCGCAATGTCGCGACCGGCGATGATGACCCGGTCGCCGTCGTTCGACAGATCCGAGAGGATCAAGACTTTTTGGTAGCCGGCCATGCGATTGCCAGTATAGCGGAGTGCATCGCGGCTCAAGCGCCGGGTTGGGGCCGCAGCCGCCGGTAATGAGCCGCGAGCAGCCCGAATTGCGCCGGAGCCAGGGTTTCGGGGCGCAATTGAGGATCGATGCCGCAAGCCTCGATTTCCTCGCCGGTCAGGAGGCCTTTCAGTCCGTTGCGCAGGGTTTTGCGGCGATGGGAAAAAGCGGCATTCACCAGCGTCCCCAGCGTGCGGTCGTCGCCGATGTCGAACCGCGGCTGCGCGCTCGGCCGCATACGCACGATGGCGGACCACACCTTGGGTTTCGGATGAAATGCCCCGGGGCCCACATCGAACAGCGCTTGCACCTCGGTGTAGGCCGCGAGCATCACGGTCAGTCGCCCATAATCCTTGCCGCCGGGCGCCGCCGCCATGCGATCCACGACCTCCTTTTGCAGCATGAAATGCATATCGGCTATCGCGGCACGCTGTCTCAGCAGGTGAAACAGCAGCGGGGTGGAAATATTGTAGGGCAGATTGCCCACGATCCGCAGTGGCGGTCCGCCGGCGCGCAGCCGCTCGAAGTCGGTGTCGAGCACGTTCTCGAGATGCACGCGCAATCGGGTCTGTGCGCGAGGATCCGCAGCGAGCGAATGCGCGAGGTCGCGGTCGATCTCGATCACGTCCAGTTGCTTGGCACGCTCCAGCAGGCCCCAGGTGAGGGCGCCGCGGCCCGGCCCCACCTCGACCACGCGTTCGCCGCTCGAGGGCGCCACCGCCTCGACGATGCGGCGTATCACACCCGGGTCGTGCAGGAAATGCTGTCCGAAGCGTTTACGAACCGCCATGACCCGTACTGAGGCCCGCCAAGCCGATCGCGAGAGCCAACGCGGCCCGCAGGCTGCCCGCGTCCGCTTTGCCGGTGCGCGCCAGAGTAAGCGCCGTGCCGTGATCGACGCTGGTGCGCAGAATCGGCAATCCGAGCGTGACATTGATTGTATTGCCGAAGCCGGCATGTTTGATGACCGGCAGGCCCTGATCATGATACATCGCTACCACCACATCCGCGGTTGCGAGAAACTGCGGCGTGAAAGCGGTATCGGCCGGTATCGGGCCGAACACGTTCAAGCCCTCGGCCTGCAATTCGCGGATCACCGGACTGATCACCTCGATTTCCTCGCGACCCAGGTGCCCGGATTCTCCGGCGTGCGGATTCAGAGCCAAAACGGCGATACGCGGTGCGCCGATGGCGAAGTGTCGTCCCAAATCGGTGTGCACGACGCGCAGCGTGGCCCGCAAGCGCTCCGCTGTGATTGCGCGAGGCACCTCGGCAAGCGGCAAATGGGTGGTTACCAGCGCGACCCGCAATGAACCGCTCACCAGCATCATGACCGGCAGCGCCGCTCTGGATCTGCCGGCCAGATATTCGGTGTGCCCGGTGAATGCGAAGCCGGCGTCCATGAGCGTGCTCTTTTGCACCGGAGCCGTCACCATCGCGGCGAACTCACCGTTCATGCACCCGTCGCATGCGCGATCGAGCATCTCAATAACGTAACGGGCATTGCGCGGATCCGGTGCACCCGCGATCACCGGCTGCGCGGTCGGCAGATGCAGCACTTTGAGTACGCCGGCCCGGTGCGCGGCCACGGTGAGCGAGGAGTCGTACCTTTCTATCCTGAGCGGGAGATCGAGCGCCGCTGCGGTCGCCGCCAAAAGAGCGGTATCCGCGGCCACCACGAGATCGGCCTGCCAATCACGCTGGGCGAGAACTACGCAGGCATCCGGCCCGATCCCGGCCGGCTCGCCCGAGGTAATGACGATGCGCGGTACGTACACTACATCTTGGTTTCGACGAAAGCCTCGTCGCGTAGTCTGCGCAGCCAAAGCTCGGTCTCCTCGTCCGCCTTGCTTTCTCGGATCGCGGCAAACGCCCGTTGGCGGCGCACGTCATCGGTGCTGTCGTAGGTGCGGCTACCCAGCATTTGCACGATGTGCCAGCCGTACCGGGTCTTGAAGGGCTCGCTGATCTCGTTGATCTTCAGCTCCGCGATTGCCTGGTCGAACTCCGGCACAAAGGTGCCGGGGCCGGCCCAGCTGAGGTCGCCGCCGTCCGGCGCGGAGCCGGGATCTTCGGACGCCGTCGAGGCAATGCCGGCGAAGTCTTCGCCCTTCAAAATGCGGTCGCGCAGCTTGCCGAGCTTTTGACGGACGGTTTCATCATCGTCCAGCTCGTTCGGTTTCATCAAAATGTGGCGCAGGTGGATTTGGTTGATGACCACTTTGGCTTCCCCGCCGCGGCGTTCATTGAGTTTCACGATGTGAAAGCCGCTCGGCGTGCGCACCGGTTCGCTGACATCGCTGGGCTTCATCTTGACTACCAGTTCGAGAATGAACTGCGGCAGCTGATTGCCTTTGCGCCAGCCGAGCTGGCCGCCGTCGAGCGCCGTCTGGCTGTTCGAATTGGCGATCGCCAGCTGGCCGAAGTCTTCGCCCTTGGAGGCGCGTGCGGCCAGGTCGTGCGCTTTGCGGGCGATTTCGTCGAGCTGTTTCGGAGTGGCGGCCTCCGGCAGGGACAGCAGAATATGCGACACATTGAACTCATCGTTCGCCGCGGCAGTTTGCTGGCGCGCGAGATACTGATCGAGTTCACGCGGCGTCACGTTGATGTGGGCGATGACATCGCGCTGCCGCAGCGTGGTCAGAGTCAATTCCCGGCGCATGGATTCGCGGTACAGCTTGTAGTCGACGCCCTGAGCGGCGAGGGCGGTGGGCAGTTGGTCGAAAGGAATTTTATTGCGCTGCGCAATATCCTGCAGCGCGCTGTTGAGCTGCTCGTCCGAGATGGTGAGGCCCACATGCTTGGCGCGCTGCATCTGAATTTCCTGCAAAATCAAGCGGTCGAGCACCTGCTGGCGCAACACGCTCTGCGGCGGCATTTCGATCTTCTGCTCCTGCAGCCGCTTGGTCACGGCATCCATCTGCCCGTCCAAGTCGCTTTTAAGCACCAGGCCGTCGTTCACGATGGCCGCAATGCGGTCAAGGAGCTCTCCGTGCGCACTGATGTCGCGGGTTTGCGCGAAGGCTGCCGGCGCGACCAGGAGAGAGGCATACAAGAGGCCGCAAACGGCCGCTAATTTACGCATAAATCGCCAATTTTCATGAAGTTAGGCTACTCGGCATTGGGATCGCGGGTTGAATATCCGCTGATTTCTTTAGATAAAAACGCATTTGCAGGCTTTCCGACCGAGCTCAAGCCCGTCAGTTCCAATTGTAATGCAATCGAGGTGTCGAGTCCCCCGTTGCGGTTGGTGACATAGCGGCGCTGCAGGATCTGAATGCGCCAGCAGCAGCTCTTATATTCGATTCCAGCCAATTGTTCGATGGTTCGGTGGTTGTCGGTCGAGTAAACCCAGCGCCCGACGGTGTTCCAATGGCTGGCTATCGGCCAGGCAAACGAGCCGTCGTATTG
>DAINPA010000007.1:0-34284 GCA_036743675.1 Steroidobacteraceae bacterium | reverse complement strand
TGGATCAGCACCTCCGATTTGTCGGTTTGCGAGGTGTAGGGATTCACCTGGTAATCCAGGTTGACCCGCCAGTGCTTGTAGGCCGTCAACGACACTTCGCTGATGATGTCCGAGGCGTGTGTGGTCTGCGGGGTTTCCCCGGGCAGCGTCACTTCGGGCAGGGTCAGGTAGCGGATCTGACCCACGGTTGCCGACAGGTACTGTACGCCGGTGGCTTGATTGATCAGCCGCGTGGTCATGCCGAGCGCAACTTGATCGGCGTCGCCGATGCGGTCGTTGCCGACGTATCGGTTGGTGCGGTACAGCTCGACCAGATTGAAATCCGGCAAGCCGGTGTCGAAAATCGGCAATTGGTTTTGATTGCGGTACGGCACATAGCTGTACACCATGCGCGGCTCCAGCGTCTGGGTGAATTGCCCCCGCGAACCCGCATCCCGCTCGAATATCAGACCGGTGTCGAGCCTTGCGTACGGCACGGTGCGGGTGGCCGTGCTCGGTTCGCCGTACGAGGCGTTCTCCAAGTCGTATTGCGTATAGTGGTATCCGATCGCAGGCTCGAAAAAATATCCGGCCGTGCGATTCGACCAGCGGATCTCGGGAGAGAAATCCACGCGCACGCCCGCGGGGCCGACTTCGCGCACGAAATTGGTGGCCTCGCTGTTCAACAGAAACTCGAATTTGCTGTCGAGGATCGGCCACCGGGCGAAGGCTTCCACACGCGGCACACGCGAATAGGGCCGGTCGCCCGCATCGACCGAGGTATCGATGGTCTGGAAGTTCTGCAGCTGAGCGCGCACCCGCCACGCATCGTCGTAGTACAGCAGGTCGGCGCGGCGTTCGAGGAAGGTGACGCTGGTTTGATCGGTGCCGGCCCCGAAGTTTTCGAAGTAGCTGCTGTCGCTGACGCTGGCGACGTCGGCATCCAAACGCAGTCCCGGGCGTAGATCCGTGATGTCGATGAAGTGCACATAGGCGCGATCACTGTGCGTTATGGCATCGTTCGGCAGGAAATTCTCTTCGAGTTGACCGTGCGAACCCGCCGTCAAGAAGCGGAATTCTCCCGCGAGCTGCACCCCACGCGCGGACAAATAGCCCGGGGTCAGGGTCAGATCGTAATTCGGCGCCAAATTGAAATAATAAGGCACCTCGAGCCGGTAGCCGCTGCTGCCGGAATGCCCAAAACTCGGGAACAGCAAGCCGCTCTGGCGCTCGGCGCCCAGTGGAAACGCCAAATACGGCGAGTAGAAAATCGGCACATCCTTGAACCGCATGACCACGCCGTGGGCGGTGCCCTGTTGCTGGTCGGTGTCCAGAGTGATCGATGACGCCTGCAGCATCCAATCCTGATTGCCCACGGGGCAGGTGGTGTATCGCACCTTCTCGAGATTGACCTTGCCGTCGGGCTGCACCGCCATTTGCTGCGCGAAACCGCGGCCATTGCGGTCGAAGATCTGAAAATTGGCCTTGTCGAAACTCGCGCCGCCCAGCGCATCGTACACGCCGCTGTCGCTGCGGACGCGCAACTGCGGATCCTCGAAGTCGACCGCGCCCGTGACCACCAATTTGCCGCTATTTTCGTCATAGGTGACCGAGTCCGCCGAAACGCTGCGCGCATCCTGATGAGCCTGCACGTGGCCGGTCAATACCGCGGAGCCCTCAACATCGACCGAGGCGCCGTCGCTGTCGATCCGGATGCGATGATCGCCCGCGGCGGCGGCGGCGGCCGTCGGTGCGTGGCGTTTGGGAGGAGCGGGGCACATATCGCCGGCGCGGACCCGGGAAGTTGCCAGAAGGCAGAAAATGACAGCCAATGCGGCTCGAGCGTGAAAAGCCATGGGCAAAGTGAATCGCCTTAGTCGGTATACTTGAACCGCCGCATTAGCGGTGTACGAATGGTCAAGCATGGGTGTACCGGATGCAAGCGATTCCCGTCTGGCGCTGCTGACTCGATGGGTCACGGACGACCTCGGATTCAGCGCGGGTCGGATCGAGCCGGCCTCCGGCGATGCGAGTTTCCGCCGCTACTTTCGCCTCACCCGCGGAGCCGATACCTACATCGTCATGGACGCCCCGCCGGATAAGGAGGCGCTCGGACCGTTCATCGGCGTCGCGCAAACGCTGAAGGGCATCGGATTGAACGTGCCGGTGATTTTGGCGCGCCACCTGCGCCAGGGCCTGTTGTTGCTGTCCGATTTGGGCACCCGGCAGTACCTGGATGAGCTGGCCGCGGAACGCGACGTCGATCGGCTCTATGCCGATGCCTTGGGCGCCCTGATCACGATGCAGACCCGCGGCCGCGCCGCCGCGCGCTCGCTGCCGCCCTACGACCGCAGCCTGTTGATGCGCGAAATGGAGCTGATGCCGGAATGGTTCTTTGGCCGCCACCTGGGCCTCGAGGCCGGTGCCGGGCGCGCGATGCTCGACGCTGTGTTCGAGGTGCTGGTGCGGTCCGCGCTGGCGCAGCCGGCGACGTTCGTGCATCGGGATTATCATTCGCGAAATCTGCTGGTGAGCGCGGACGCCAACCCCGGAGTCCTCGATTTTCAGGATGCGGTATCCGGTGCCGTCACCTACGATTTGGTTTCGTTGCTCAAGGATTGCTACATCGTCTGGCCGGCTGCGCGGGTCAACGACTGGGCGTTGCGCTATCGCGGACAGCTGCTGCAAGCCGGATTCGATCTGGGCGCCGATGAAGCCGAGTTCATTCGTTGGTTCGATCTCATGGGGCTGCAGCGGCACATCAAAGTGCTCGGCATATTCGCGCGGCTTTACTATCGCGACCGCAAGTCCGGATACTTGAAGGATCTGCCGCGGGTGCTCGCCTACACCAAAGCCGCCGCCTCCCGCTATCCGGAGACGGTGGAATTCGCCGAGTACATCGAGACGCACATCGGTCCGCGATTCGACGCGGCACAGAGGCGCGCCGGCGCGCCGGTCGACGTGCCGACATGAGCACGGCGGCCGCGCGACCCCGCGTCGCAATGATTCTGGCCGCCGGCCGCGGCGAGCGCATGCGGCCCGTGACCGATCGTTGTCCCAAGCCGCTGCTGCGGGTGCGCGGCAAAGCGCTGATCGAGCATCACGTCGAGCGGCTGGCGGCTGCCGGCATCGAGCGCATCGTGATCAATCTCGCCTGGCTGGGGTCGATGATCCGCGATTACCTGGGCGACGGCTCGCGCTACGGTTTAGCGCTCAAATACAGCGTCGAAGAGCCGCACGCACTCGAGACCGCGGGCGGCATATTCCGAGCGTTGCCGTACTTGACCCCCGGGCCATTTCTGGTGGTGAACGGGGATGTGTTCACGGACTTTCCATTCGCGCAGGCGGCTATCGCGACGGATCGGGATGCGCACCTGGTGCTGGTACCGAATCCGCCGCAGCATCCCGGCGGCGATTTTGGGTTGGAACACGGACTCGCGCTGCCGAGCGCCGCGGTGCAATACACCTATTCCGGCATTGCCGTGTTCCGGGAGCGGTTCTTCGATAATTGCGTCGACGGGGCGTTCCCGCTGAAGCCGCTGCTGTTGCGCTCGATGGCGGCGCGGCGCTGCTCGGCACAGCTGTATTCGGGGATATGGGAGGACGTGGGCACGGCGGAGCGGCTGCAGGCTTTGAACGCGTAGGAGCCTGTCTGAGTGAATACTCAGACAGACGCGTAGCTGGGGTACACTGGCGCCATGTCGGAATTCAAGGGCATCCCCATCGTCGAGCCGCAGCGCCCGGCCCGAAGCGGGGAAAAATACGTGACGCCCCAGGGATTTACCGCGATCAAGGACGGCATCAAGCCGGCCGTGGCTGCGGCTTCGGCTGCGGCGGTCGGGACCCCGGGCAATTCACGCAAGCCCGCGTGGTTGCGGGCACGTGCGCCAATGGGCGATGCGTTCGCCGCGGTCAAGGGGATCGTTCGGGAACATCGGCTGAGCACCGTCTGCGAGGAAGCCAAGTGTCCTAACATCGGCGAGTGCTGGAACGCGGGGACGGCGACGATCATGTTGATGGGCGCCGTTTGCACGCGCGCCTGCCGGTTTTGCGCGGTGGATACCGGCAATCCGCGCGGCTGGCTGGACAGCCAAGAACCCGACAACGTCGCGCGCTCGGTCGAGTTGATGGGCCTGAAGTACGTGGTCCTCACCTCGGTCGACAGGGACGACTTGGCGGACGGCGGAGCCGCTCATTATGCGGCGGCGGTGCGCGCCATCAAGCGACGCAATCCCGGCACTGCGGTCGAGGCCCTGACGCCGGATTTCGCGGGCGTAATGCGCGACGTAGAAACCGTGATGGATTCGGGACTGGATGTGTTCGCGCAGAATATCGAGACCGTGGAGCGGCTCACGCACAAAGCGCGGGATCCGCGCGCCGGCTATCGGCAGACTATCGACGTGCTGGAAGCCGCCAAGCGCTGCCGGCCGGCGGTGCTGACCAAGACGAGCTTGATGCTCGGCTTGGGCGAGACAGACGATGAACTGCGCGCATGTATGAAAGATCTGCGCGGGGCAGCGGTCGATATCCTCACCCTGGGGCAATATTTGCAGCCGACGCCGAATCATTTGCAGGTCGAGCGTTTCGTGACCCCCGAACAATTCGCGCAATACCGCGATTGGGCCCTCGAATCGGGATTCCTGGAATGCGTGTCGGGGCCCTTGGTGCGCTCGAGCTATCGCGCCGAATCCACGCTGGCCCGCCACCTAGACAAATGAATGATGCGCCGCTGATACGGCATCTCGGGCTCGTGCCGTACGAATCCACTTGGCGGGCGATGCAGCGCTTCACGGACGAGCGCCACGCATCGACTCCCGATGAGATTTGGCTGCTCGAGCACCCGCCGGTATTCACGCTGGGTCTGAACGCAAGTCGCGAGCATCTCAAATCGGTGGGCGAGATTCCGGTGGTGCAGATCGACCGTGGCGGGCAGGTCACCTATCACGGGCCGGGTCAGCTCGTCGTCTACCCGCTTATCGACCTGCGACGTCGGGCGCTCGATGTGCGCCGGCTGGTCGTGGCGCTTGAAAATGCCGTCATCGCCTACGCAGCCGAATTGGGGGTGGCGGCAAGCGGATCGCGTGAGGCCCCTGGGGTGTATGTGGGGGGCGCGAAAATGGCGAGCATCGGTCTGCGTATTCGCCGCGGCGCGAGCTACCACGGCCTGGCGCTCAACGTGTCGCTGGATCTCGAGCCCTTCGAACGCATCAACGTATGCGGCTACCCGGGATTGGCCGTGACGCGGCTTGTCGATTGGATCGCCGGCGTCGATGTGGCGGCGGCCGCGGCCGGGCTCTTGCCGCACCTGCTGCGGCAATTGGGATATCACAGTGCCATCAGCACCGATTTGCAGGCGGTGAGTTCGCGGTAGATGGCGTCGAGCTGCGCGCGGCTTTGCGCGCGCACGACATACGTCACCGCGAGGAAATTCCCGTCCGTGCTGGTGCGCACCCGCACGCTGGATTCCGGCACCGGCCCCGCATGCCGTTCGATGATCTCCTGGGTCAGGGTGCGCAGAGCGCTGTCGTGGCGGCCCATCACCTTGATGGGAAAGTCGCTCGGGAATTGCGCGGGTGTCGAGCCGCTCATAGCGCGGGCGTTCCGGCGAGTTCGCGCGTGTACTCGAGGAAGGCGGCGTGCATGCGCCTGAACAATGGCCCGGGCCGGTCGGCGCCCACGGGCTTGCCGTCGAGCGTCGTCACCGGCAGGATGCCGCGCGTCGAGAACGCGAGCCATATCTCCTCGGCGGCGCGCAGCTCGGATTCGCTGACTGGAACGTTCAGGCTGTTTATCCCTAAGCGAATTGCGAGTTCATGCACCACGTCGCGCGTCGTGCCGGGCAGAATCCGCGCGCCGTTCGGCGGCGTTCGAATCGCGCCCCCGGCGATGACGTGAACCGTGGTCGAGGAGCCTTCGGTGAGTTCCCCGCGCTCGATCAGGATGGTTTCAAACGCACCGGCATCGACGGCGAGCTTCTTGAGCAGAACATTCGCGAGCAGCGCCGTCGATTTGATGTCGCGCCGCGCCCAACGGGTGTCGGCCGCGGTCACCGCCGATACGCCGCGCTCGAGCATTTGCGGGGAGGGAGTCTGCAGCGCCGTCGCATAAGCAAAGATCGTCGGCATAAGCCCGTCCGGCCACGCGTGATTGCGGCCGAATTCCGCGCCGCGAGTCACCTGAATATAAAGGTATTGGTCGCCGCCGCCGTTGCGCTCCACCAGCTCGCGGCACAGGTCGCCCCACTTCGGATGCGATAACGGCGGCGCCATACGGATGCCCTCAAGACTGCGCGCGAGCCGGTCGAGATGCTGGCGCAGCCTGAATGGGCGTCCGCCGAACACGGGCACCACCTCGTAGACTCCATCGCCGAACAGGAACGCGCGGTCGAGCGGCGAAACGCGCGCCTCGCTCAAGGGCAGGTATTCGCCGTTCAAATGGCAGATCGGCAGCGGCACGTCAGGCAAACCAAAGCCGAACGGTGTCTATCAGCCGGCGCCACCAGCCCCCTGCCGCGACGTTCCTCGAGGGGTGCAGGGGCACGGTCGCCAGCTCCTGATTGCCGGCGCTCACACGCAGCTGCCCGACAGTGGCATCGCGCGCCAGCGGTGCGATCAAGCGCGGCTGCAGCTCGAGCGCCGTCTTGACATCGGCGACCTCGCCGCGCGGCACGGTCACGTAAAGATCGTCCCTGATGCTCACGTCGACCGGCGATGAGGCCGCCTTCCATACCGGCGCCGTGGCGAGCGTGGCGGCGCCCTTGACCACCAATTTGGTTTCATAAAATGTAAAGCCATAATTCAGCAGCGCTGTGCTCGCGTTCTCGCGGGCCTTCATGCTGGTGGAACCGAGTGCCACCGAAACCAAACGCATTCCGTCGCGCACAGCGGAGGTCACCAGGCAATAACCGGCCGAATCGGTATGACCGGTCTTTAATCCATCGACGCTGGGATCGCGTTCCAGAAGGCCATTGCGGTTTTGTTGCTTGATGCCGTTGTGCTCGAATTCGCGCACCGAGTACCACTTATAGTACTGAGGAAAGTCACGGATCATGGCGATGGCGAGCAGCGACATGTCATGGGCCGTGGTGTAGTGGTTCGGAGCGGGCAGTCCCGAACTGTTCTCGAAATGCGTGCCCACCATACCCAAACGCTTGGCATAGGTGTTCATGAGCTGCACGAAAGTCTCTTCGGTCCCCGCGACTCGTTCCGCCAGGGCAATCGTGGCATCGTTGCCGGACTGCACGATCATACCCAGGATCAACAGCTGCACCGACACCGGCTTTCCCAATTCGATGAAGGTGCGGGAGCCCTCCGAGCGCCAGGCGTGTTCGCTGACCATTACGGGTTCTTCCAATTTGAGCTTTCCGGCCGCCAGCTGCTCGAACACGATGTAGGTGGTCATCAGCTTCGTCAGGCTCGCGGGCTCCATGCGCGCGTCGGGGTCCTGCGCCGCCAGAATCTTATCGGTGCGGTAATCGACGAGAATGTAGGACCTCGCGTCGACGGCGGGGGCGCTCGGGATGGGCGTCGCGGCAAAGACCGGAGCAGCGGCAAACGAGACGATCAGCAGCAAGATCGGCAGGGAACGATGCATGATGGACGAGACCCTTGAATAAAAAGTGGCTGAGTGTACCGATGATTGACGGCGCACAGAAGCTGCGGCGGTCGTTAATTCATGGCAAGGTGCGCATCGTGCACACCCGCCTGCTCGAGGGCGGAGACGATGCGGTCGAATTCCGGGACGTCCGGAACCGGCCCGATGCGCACGCGATAGTACTTGCGTCCGGCGATCACATCGTCGCGCACAAAGACCTTTCCATAGCCGCCGCCCCGCAATTTCATCGCCAAACGATCCGCGTTCGCCGGATCGGCGAAGGCGCCGGCCTGCACATACAGCGCGGCGCTGCGTGCGGCCGCGGCTGTGGCCACGGTAGTGGGCGAGGGATCGGTGTTAGTCGGGGTTGAGGCCGCAGCCGGCGGCATACCGGGTTCGCCGGCCGGATTGGTCGGCCCAACGGAGCGCACTTCGACCATGGCGGTGCCGTTGCGCAGCATGTCGAGCTTTGCCGCGGCCGTGTACGACAAATCGATGATGCGGTTGCCGACAAAGGGGCCGCGGTCGTTGACCCGCACCACGACGCTGCGTCCGTTTTGCAGGTTCGTGACGCGAACATAGGCGGGCAGCGGCAGTGTTTTATGCGCCGCCGTCATGCCGTACATGTCATAGGGCTCGTGGGTCGAGGTTCGTATCTCGTGAAATCCGGGGCCGTACCAGGAGGCCACTCCGATTTCGACGTAGTCGGCGCTCGAGGGCAATACGTAGTAGCGTTTGCCAAAGACCCCATAGAAAGGCGGATTGCCGTAGGGTGAACGCGGCTCGAGTCGTGGAACCGCGTCGGGAACCGCCTGCACCTGAGGAGGCGGCGCCTGGGGAGCCGCCGGCGACGGCGCCGGCGCGGCGCTGGGCGGTATCGGGCGGGTTCGTTGCGGTGAGCTGAAACAACCGCTCAAGGCCACGATCCCGATCGCGAGGATTAACCTTGCGTGAGCGGCGTTCATGGATTTTCGCCGGAGGGCGCATCGATCGGATGCGCCGCATCGGTCATCAGAACCCGCTGCTTGATCGCCGCCGCGAGCTCGTATACGGCCATCGCGTACAGTGGGCTGTGGTTGTAGCGTGTGATGACATAGAAATTATTGTAGCCCACGCGCCAATGGACACCGTCGGCTTCATCGGCCGCAATCAGCAGCGCGGGCGAATCCGGCGGCAGGGAGCTGTCGAAGCTCACGCCTTTCTCCTTCAAGGATCCGACGGTCTCTGCGAGGGCAAGCTTGCGACCGTCCAAATCGGCGGCCTTGTCGGGCTCGACACTGGCTTCGCTTAAGACCGGTTCGCCGGGATTCCAGCCGTGCTCCTTCAAATAGTTGCCGATGCTTGCGCACACGTCCGGCCAGTTGTTCCAAAGATCGATTCGGCCGTCCGCGCTGGCATCGACCGCGTAGCGCCGGTAGTTCGAGGGCATGAATTGCGGGGCGCCCATCGCGCCGGCATAGGATCCCTTGATGGCGAGCGGGTTCATCTTCAAGTCGCGCGTGAGCAGGATGAATTGTTCGAGCTCATCGCGAAAGAATTTCGCCCGCGGCGGGTAGTCGAACGCCAGGGTCGCCAGCGCGTCCAGCACGCGGTAGTTCCCGGTTTGCCGGCCGTAATAGGTCTCCACGCCCAAGATGGCCGCCAAATATTCCGGCGCGACACCCGAGCGGATGCTCGCCCGGTCGAGGTCTTGCCGGTGCGTGAGCCAGAATTCCGCGCCCTCGCGAATTCGTCGGTCGCTCACGAATATCGGGCGGTACTCGTACCACATCTTGGCCTTTTCGGCGGGCCGATCCATGGCTTCGAGGATCGCCGGCTGATATTGCGCGGCGGCCAGCAATTTGCGCAGCGCGCGTTTCTTGAAGGAATATTGATCCGCGATTTGATCTATGAAGTCCTTGACCTCCGGGCGCCGCGTGTCGAGCGCCGCGGCCGGATTGGCGCTCGCTGCCAAGATCGCGGCGGCGAGCAGCAACGCTTTGCACCGGGGCAGAGGGCGCACTCCCTCAGGACCCAATGAGTTTGCGATGCGAATGCAGCGACATCAATATTCCGAACCCCGCCAACAGCGTGACCATGGACGTTCCGCCGTAACTGATCATCGGCAGCGGCACGCCGACCACCGGTAGTATGCCGCTCACCATGCCGGAATTCACAAATACGTACACGAAGAAGCTGAGTGCAATGGCGCCGCCGGTGAGGCGCGAAAAGGTGTCCTGCCCCTGCATCGCCAGGTACAGCGCCCGACCGATCACCACGCCGTAGAGGCACAGAATCAGCAACTGGCCGAGCAGCCCGAACTCCTCACCGATGACCGCGAAGATGAAATCGGTCGAACGTTCCGGCAGGAATTCCAACTGCGCCTGGCTGCCGTTCATGTACCCCTTGCCGAATATGCCGCCCGAACCGATGGCGATTTGCGACTGGATGATGTGATAACCGGCGCCCAGCGGGTCGGTCTCGGGGTTCAAGAACGTCAATATGCGCTGGCGCTGGTAGTCGTGAATGACATGCCAGGCTCCCCAGGCGGCGCCCGCGAGCAGCGGCAGCGATATCAGGATGATCCGAAAGTGCATGCCGGCCAGCAACATCACGATGAGACCCGAGGCGGCGATCAATAGCGCCGTTCCAAGGTCCGGCTGGATCACGATCAACCCTGCCGGAACGGCGATCATGAGGCCCATGACCACCAAATCCTTGAACGTCGGGGGCAGCGGCCGTTCGTGCATGTACCACGCGCACATCATGGGCACCGCGAGCTTCATGATTTCGGAGGGCTGAAAGCGGATGAAGCCGATGTCGAGCCAACGCTGTGCGCCCTTGCCGATGTGGCCGGTCACGGCCACCACCAGCAGCAGCAGAATTCCGATGACGTAGGCGATCGGGGCGAACAGCCGCAGATATTGCGGGGTCGCCAGCCGCGCGAGGGCGATCAGCGCGGCCACCGCAATGGCGATATTCGCCAAATGATGCTCGATCATCTTCAGGTTCTGTCCTGATGCGCTGTAAACCACCAATATGCCGATGCATACGATGATCGCCAGCACTCCGGTCAACGGCCCGTCCAGTCCGAGCGCCCGCAGGGTGCGTCCGCCGGCGGTCAAAGTGCGGCGTGTTCGCGACGGTGAGAATTCGTCAAAGATCATGGGACGGGAGCCGCTTCAATGGGGTTTGTCCGGCAACAGATAAGCATCGAATATCTTGCGCGCAATCGGCGCCGCCGTACTGCCGCCGTGTTTTCCGTTCTCGACGAACACCGCGACGGCCAGTTTGGGATCCTCCGCCGGAGCGAACGAAATAAACAAGGCATGATCGAGCATCCGCTCGGATACGTGCTTCTCATTGTATTTCTCGTTCTGCCCGATGGTGAAAACCTGCGCCGATCCGGTCTTGCCCGCTATCTTGTAGGGCGACCCGGCGGTCGCGGCGGCGGCGGTGCCGCCGGGCCCGGTCGCGAGCTCCAGTCCTTCCACGATGACGCTCCACTGATCCGCGGTCACGGCCGTCAGCGGCGGCTCCGGCTGCACCTCGCGCGGCGTGACCGCCATGGATCCGGCAGGCCGCACGCCCGTCACCAGCCGCGGCCTGAAAATCTGTCCGCGTGAGGCGATGCCCGATATCGCGTGCGCGAGCTGCATGGGTGTTGCCAGCATATAGCCTTGACCGATGCCCACGCTGATAGTTTCGCCGGGGAACCAGACTTGCTCGGCCGCTCGCTTGTAGGTGCGGCGCTTCCACTCGGTCGATGGCATGAGCCCGGGTTTTTCGCCCGGGATGTCGATCCCGGTGAGCTCGCCGAAGCCGAAAGTAATCATGAAATCGTGCATGCGATCGATGCCGAGCCGGTTCGCGACCGTATAGAAATAGACGTCGCACGATTGTTGAATGGCATGGCGCATCGATACCGTGCCGTGGCCCTTCGGCTTCCAGTCGCGAAATTGGTGGCGGCTGCCCGGAAGGCTGAAGTGGCCGGGACAAAAGATGGTTTGATCCGGAGTCATGACGCCGTACTTGAGCGCCGCCAGGGCGAAGAACGGCTTGACCGTCGAGCCCGGCGGGTACGCGCCGCGCAGGGCGCGATTGATCAGCGGTTTGTCGATGTCGTTCTGCAGGGCGTCGTATTGTTTGGTCGTCAGGCCGCGAGCGAAGGCATTGGGGTCGAAGCCCGGGGTACTGGCGAGGGCGATCACATCGCCGCTGTGAGGATCGATGGCGATGGCCGCGCCGCGTTTGCCCGATAACGCATCCTCCGCGGCGCGCTGCACGCGCATGTCCACGCTGAGGATCAGATCGGCTCCCGCTACCGGTTGGCGCGTGGCGAGCTTCGGGGTGTACGCCCCCTGACGCTCCACCGGCCTGCCCGCCGCATTGACCAGCACTTCTCGGTAGCCGCGGGTGCCGTGCAGTTCGCTCTCATACGCGCCTTCGACGCCCAATTTGCCGATCAGGGAAGTGCCGGCGTACGAGTCCAAGTCGATGCGCTTCAAGTCCTGCTCGCTGATCGCGGCGACGTAGCCGAGCGCGTGCACGGCCATCGGCCCGAACGGATAATGCCGGGATAGTCTCGCGCGGATGTCCACACCGATGAATTCATGGCGATGCACCGCGAAGCGGGCCATATCCTGGTCGTCGAGCTGCAGCTTGATCGGCACGCTTTCATAGACATGATGCGACAGGATCGTGCGTCTGATGCTGCCGATGTCGTCCGCCTCGAGTAAACCGATCGCCACCAAGTGGGCCAGGGTTGCATTGAGTTCGGGCATGCCGCCGACCAGCTCGCGCACCAGTTCCAGCTGAAACGCCGGCAAATTTTCCGCCATCACCACGCCATGGCGGTCGAGGATCAATCCGCGGCTGGGTGGAATGGGGTCGGTGTGCACCCGGTTGCCCTGCGAGAGCTCGGCATAGTATTCGTGCCGCAACACCGTCAAATAAAAGAGTCGAGAGGCGACGGTCAACAGCAGCACACCGACGAGGGCGCCGGCGACGATGCCGCGCAGCGTGAATATGCGCTGCTCGGCCCAGTGATCCTTGATGCGAACGCGGCGAGGCAATCTACATGTCCTTAAATCAAGCTTTCGCTCTTGCGGTTAGCGCTCATGCAAACGACCCAGGGTACCCGCTAGAAACGGCCAAATCACCGCGCCGACCACCGGAGCCAGCCAACGGCTGAAGCTGGTGACGGGATTTCCGGTGGCGCCGTCGACCCAGAACAAGATGAACTGATAGCCGGTCAGGAACGCAAAAATGGTAAGCGATTGCGAGAGCACCGAAAATACCCGCAGGCGCAGCCGCAAATACGTGGCCCACGCGGCCATCAAGGTCAACGCCAAGGCATGCTGACCCAATACCACGCCCTTGATCACATCAAGCGCGATGCCCGCGAAAAAGGCCAATGTGAGCCCGCCGGCGCGAGGCGATGCAATGGACCAGTAAAGCACCACCAGCACCAAGAAGTCCGGGCGCAGCGCATCGAGTACGGACGGCAAGGGAATCACGGCGAGCGCCAGCGTCAGCAGGGCGGACAGCACCATCGGCAACCGGCGGATGCGGTCATCGCGCATCATTCGTCGTTTGCCCCCGTCTGACCGGGTGGGCTCTTGGCCGGGCCGGTCGCCGCGGGCAGTGCGCTCGCGCGCGGTGTGGCCGTGGCTCCGGCCGCCGCAGTCGCCGCGGGTGCCGGGGTTTTCGCGGAAGGCGCCGCGGGCAGGACGGCGCCGGGTTTCAGCCAGACGAACATCAGTTCCCGCGAACGGTCGAGAGACGCGGCCGGGTGGATATCGACATCGGCCAGCGATTGTGCGGGGTCGCGTTTGACCTCGGCGACGGTGCCGACCGGATAACCCTCCGGAAACACGCCACCGAGCCCCGAGGTGACCAACAGGTCGCCTGCGACCACATCGGCGCTGGTGGGCAGGTAGGGAAGCTTGAGGCGGTTCGAATCGCCGGTGCCCACGGCGATGGTGCGCAGGCCGTTGCGATTGATCTGAACCGGTATTGCATGGGTCGGGTCACTGATGAGAATCACCTCGCTGGTGAGCTGCTCAACGCGGGCGACTTGGCCGAACACGCCGCCCGCGTCGAGTACGGCTTGTCCCACGAAGACTCCGTCGCCCGCACCCTTGTCGACCAGGACCCGGGCTCGAAAGGCGTCCAGATCCACGTCCATGATGTCGCCGACGATGAATCGGTTCGAGACCCCGGCCGTGTTGTCGCGCAACCCGCGCAAGCGCTGAGTTTCGGCCTCCAGCGCCTCGTAGCGCTGCAGACGGAATTGCGCCAGCCGCAACTCCGCCTTGAGCTTGGCATTGTCCGCGGCTAAAGCACCGCGGGACGAGACGCTTTGACGAAACCAATTCCAACCTTCGAACGGGCTCTCGACCGCGACTTGCACCGGATAGGCGGCGATCGACAGCAGGCGCCGAATCTTCCCCAGTTGATCGTAGCGCTTATCGACGATGATCAAGCCCAAGGCCAGCAGGGAATAGAGTACACAACGCAGCAGCAGTCCGGTCGTTCGGCCGGACGAGTCGGAATTACGAAACGCGACCATGGGCAGAGGCTTCCCGTGTCGCGGTCATTACTCCAGTCCGAAGATGCCCGGTCCGTGCTCCTCGGTGAGCTCCAGAATCCGGCCGCCGCCGCGCGCCACGCAGGTCAGCGGATCATCGGCGATCACCACCGGCAAGCCGGTCTCTTCCATGAGCAATTTGTCGACATCGCGCAGCAATGCGCCGCCGCCGGTGAGCACGATGCCGCGCTCGGCTACGTCGGCGCCGAGTTCGGGCGGGGTCTGTTCGAGCGCCTGCTTCACCGCGCCCACGATACCCTGTAAAGGCTCCTGCAGCGCTTCGAGGATTTCGTTCGAGTTGAGCGTGAAGCTGCGCGGCACGCCCTCGGAGAGATTGCGCCCCTTGACCGAGATTTCGCGCACCTGTTGTCCCGGATAGGCGGAGCCGATTTCCAGTTTGATGCGCTCGGCCGTGGCCTCGCCGATCAAAATGCCGTAATTGCGCCGCACGTAGTTGGTGATGGCTTCGTCGAACTTGTCGCCGCCGATGCGTACGCTCGCCGCATAGACGATCCCGTTCAAGGAGATGACCGCCACCTCCGAGGTGCCCCCGCCAATGTCGAGCACCATCGATCCGCGAGCTTCTTGCACCGGCAGGCCGGCGCCCACGGCCGCGGCCATCGGCTCCGGGACGATATCGACGCTGCGCGCGCCGGCGCCTTCAGCCGATTCCTTGATGGCGCGGCGCTCGACCTGCGTGGATCCGAAGGGCACGCACACCAGGACGCGCGGACTGGGACTCAAAAAGCGGTTGCCATGCACCTTCTTGATGAAGTGCTGCAGCATCTTTTCAGTGTAGGTGAAATCCGCAATCACGCCGTCCTTCATCGGACGCACCGCGGTGATGTGGCCCGGGGTCCGACCCAGCATGTTTTTGGCTTCCACGCCCACCGCGACGATGATCTTGCCGCCGCGCGTCGGCTCGTCCTGCACCGCGACGACCGATGGCTCATTGAGCACGATACCGCGCTCGCGCACGTAAATCAGCGTGTTGGCGGTTCCAAGATCGATTGAGAGATCATTGGAAAAATAACCTCTAAGGCGTTTGAACATGGGGTCTTTTTCTAGAACTAGGGGGGTGAAAAAAGTTGCGCTAATGTAACAACCGACACGACTTTCAGCAAGGCAACGTGTATCATCTCTTGTGCTTATTTTCTGCGCACTCGCGCGCACTTTTGCATTCATATGAGCCTAACCCGTCAAGACGTCGAAAAGATCGCGCATCTTGCGCGCCTGTCGATCACCGATGCCGAGATGCCGCTCTACGTCTCGAGCTTGTCGAGCATCGTCGATTTCGTCGCCGAATTGTCCCGCGTCGAAACCGGCAGCGTGGAGCCGATGGCCCACCCCCTCGATGGGCAGCGCCAGCGTTTGCGGCCCGACCAAGTGACGGAAACCGATCAGCGTGACAAGTACCAAGCCAACGCGCCGAGTGTGCAAGCGGGGTTGTACGTCGTTCCGCGAGTCATCGAGTAAGGCTCCGTTTGAGTCCCATGACGATGCTGCACAATCTTTCCATCGGCGAACTCGCCGACCGCCTGGCCGCCAAGCGAATTTCAAGCGTCGAGCTCACAGCGCATTTTTTGGCGCGAATCGAGCGTTTGAACCCGAGCCTGAACGCCCTGATCACGCTCACCGCCGAGCAGGCGCTCGACAGCGCGGCTGCCGCCGACCGGCGTCTGGCGGCCGGGGAACGGGGCCGGTTGCTCGGCATCCCGCTCATTCATAAAGACATTTTTTGCACCGATGGCGTCCGCACCAGCTGCGGATCGCGGATCCTCGATAATTTCGTCGCACCGTACGACGCCACCGTCGTCACGCGCCTGAAGTCCGCCGGTGCCGTCATGCTCGGCAAGTCCAACATGGACGAATTTGCCATGGGTTCCTCCAACGAGACCAGCTTCTACGGTCCGGTGAGGAATCCCTGGGATACCACCCGGGTGCCCGGGGGCTCCTCGGGTGGGTCGGCGGCGGCCATGGGCGCGAGGCTCGCGTCGTTCTGCACCGGCACCGATACCGGCGGTTCGATACGTCAGCCCGCGGCACTGACCGGGGTGACCGGAATCAAGCCCACCTACGGACGGGTTTCCCGCTACGGGATGGTCGCGTTCGCATCGAGCCTCGATCAGGCGGGTGTATTCGCCCGGACCGCGGCAGATGCGGCGGCGGTGCTCGAGGTCATGGCCGGCTTCGATCCGCGCGATTCGACCAGTGTCGACGCGCCCGTGCCCGATTTTCCGGCGTTGCTTGAGCAGCCGCTGAAAGGCCTGCGAATCGGCCTTCTGCGCGAGTTCTTCGAGGGTTTGGAGGCCCGCAACGCGGCGCTCATCGAGGAGGCGCTGCGGGTTTACCGATCGCTCGGTGCCGAGACCCTGGAGGTGAGCCTGCCGCATCTGCCGCTCTCGGTACCCACTTATTATGTGGTCGCGCCGGCCGAATGTTCCGCGAACCTCTCGCGCTTCGACGGCGTGCGCTACGGTTACCGTTGCGCGCAGCCGAAGGACCTGACCGATTTGTACAAGCGGTCGCGCGGTGAAGGCTTCGGCGCGGAGGTCAAACGACGCATCATGACCGGCACCTATGTGCTGTCGGCGGGCTATTACGATGCGTATTATTTGAAGGCGCAGAAAGTGCGCCGCTTGATCACCGATGATTTTCGCGCGGCCTTCCAGAAGGTCGACCTGCTGATCGGGCCCACCACGCCGACGCCGGCATTCGCCATCGGCGCGAAGATCGATGACCCGGTCACCATGTACCTGAACGACATCTACACCATCGGTGCGAATCTGGCCGGATTGCCCGGCCTGTCGGCGCCTTGCGGCTTCATCGACGGGTTGCCGATGGGCCTGCAGTTGATCGGGCCGCATTTTTCGGAAGCCCGTTTGCTCGGCGCCGCGCATCAATTCCAGCGTGCCACCCGCTGGCACGAGCAAATTCCGGGCGGGTACGAGTGATGGCCGACTGGGAAGTGGTGATCGGCCTGGAGATACACGCTCAACTGGCCACGAAGTCGAAGATATTTTCCGGCTCCGCGACCGCCTATGGCGCCGAGCCCAATACGCAGGCCAACCTCGTGGATCTGGCCTATCCCGGCGTGTTGCCGGTGCTCAATGCCGAAGCGCTGCGCATGGCGGTCAAGTTCGGACTGGCCATCGGAGCGACGATTGCGCGGCGCTCGATATTCGCGCGCAAGAACTATTTTTATCCGGATTTGCCCAAGGGTTATCAGATCAGCCAATACGAGCAGCCGGTGGTCGGCAAGGGCTCGCTTGCCGTCGTGCTCGATGACGGCGCCATCAAGACCATCGGCGTGACGCGCGCGCACCTTGAAGAGGACGCCGGCAAGTCCTTGCACGAGGGGCTCGCGAATGCCAGCGGCATCGATTTGAATCGCGCCGGTACGCCGCTGCTCGAGATCGTATCGGAACCGGACATGCGCTCGGCCAAGGAAGCCGTGACGTACATGAAGAAGATCCACACCTTGGTGCGTTATCTCGAAATCTGCGACGGCAACATGCAAGAGGGTTCGTTTCGGTGCGACGCCAACGTGTCGGTGCGCCCGCGCGGCGCCAATAAATTCGGCACCCGGGCTGAAGTCAAGAACTTGAATTCCTTCCGCTTTCTCGAGAAGGCGATTCAATTCGAGGTCGCGCGACAGATCGAGCTGATCGAGAGCGGCGGCAGGGTGGTTCAGGAGACGCGGCTGTACGATTCGGACAAGAACGAAACGCGTTCGATGCGCTCCAAGGAAGAGGCGAACGACTATCGCTATTTTCCGGATCCGGACCTATTGCCGGTGGAGATCGAGCAGGAATTCATCGACGGGGTGCGCGCCACGCTGCCCGAATTGCCGGACGAGAAGGCCGCTCGGTTCGAGCGCGATTTCGCCCTCTCCGCATACGATGCCGGCGTGCTGTGCGCGAGCCGCGAACTCGGCGCCTATTTCGAGTCGCTGGCCCAAGCATTGGGGGCGTCGCATGCCAAACTCGCGGCCAATTGGGTCATGGGCGAATTGTCGAGCGCGCTCAACCGAGACAACGTGGATATCACGGCTGCGCGCGTGTCGGCCGCCGATTTGAGCGCTCTTCTGGGTCGAATCGTGGATGCGACGATCTCCGGCAAGATCGCCAAGGACGTGTTCGAGGCCATGTGGTCGGAAGGCAAGACGGCGGACGCCATCATCGAGGCGCGCGGGCTGCGCCAGATCACCGACGCCGGTGCGATCGAGAGCGTGATCGACGCCGTCATCGCAGCCAACCCCAAACAACTCGCGGACTATCGCGCCGGCAAGGACAAGCTATTCGGGTTCTTCGTAGGGCAGGTCATGAAAGCCACCGGAGGCAAGGCGAACCCGGCTCAGCTAAACGACTTGCTGAAAGCCAAGTTGGCAGGGGAGTCTGTCTGAGCATTGCGCGTGGCCGCGACCGCCATGCATGACCGCGACTGCCTGCACCGTTTCGTATTCGAACAGTTTCCCATTCGCGGACACCTGGTGCATCTCGACGCCGCCTGGCAGGCGTTGATCGAACATCAGCGATATCCGGCGCCGGTGCGCGATATCTTGGGCGAAGCGGTTGCGGCGTCGCTGCTACTGGCCGCCACCATCAAATTCGAAGGTGTCCTGTCGCTGCAATTGCAGGGCGAGGGATCGGTGTATTTGCTGCTGGCGCAATGCACCAGCGGCCTCGGGGTGAGGGGGTTGGCCCGCTACCGTGAAGCAAAGGATCCCGCCGGAGTCGCTGCGGCGGGCATCGGCGATCTGATCGGTCCGGGCAACCTGACCGTGACGCTGGAAACGGACGACGGTGCACAACGCTACCAGGGTATCGTACCCATCGATGGCGACCGGCTGGCCGATTCGCTGCAAGGGTATTTCGAGAATTCCGAGCAGCTGCCGACGCGTCTATGGCTTCATGCCGACGGCAACGGTGTCTCCGGCATGCTGTTGCAGCGGCTTCCGGACAGCAGCGGCGAGGCAGTGTCGGCGGCGGTCGATGACGCATGGCGACGCGTGCAATTGATCGGCGACACGTTGACGCCGGAGGAGCTCGGAACGCTGGCCGATGCGGAAATTCTGCACCGGCTGTTCAACGAAGACGACCTGCGGCTATTCGAGCCTTCGCCGGTTTACTTTCGCTGTCGATGTTCGCGCGAGCGCGTCGCCGGCATGTTGCAGGGTCTCGGCAAAGCGGAGACGAGTGCGGTTCTGGCCGACCGAGGCGAGGTCGAGGTGCGCTGTGATTTCTGCAATCGTGCCTATGTATTCGACGCGGTGGATGTCGCCCAACTGTTCAACGCCGGCGTTCCAGGCGATATCGGCCGCTCGGTTCACTGAGCGAGGCGGGCATTCGGCCTCAAAGAGCGGACACTCCGCTCAAGTTCGTGAGGCTCAGTGTGCGCGTCAGGGCGATGAACTCACTAATATATTGGGCATCGGCGGCCGCGCGGCTGGTTGCGGCATACAGCTCGCAGCGCAGTCCTCCGTGACCGATCGGACGCGACACGACATAGCCTCGTTCAATGTAGTTGCCGACCGTCCAGGAAGGCAGAGCGGCAATGCCGCGGCCGCTCGCGACCAGCTGCAGAATTGCGACCGTCAATTCCGCGGTTCGGCGTTTGGGATTGATGCCCGCCGGTGTGAGACAGTGCTTCATGACGTCGAGCATCTCGTCGGGCACCGGATACGTAATGAGGGTTTCATCGGCGAAATCGGCGGCTTCCAGCCAAGGCCTGGCCGCCAAGCGGTGCCGCGGACTCATCAGAGCGACGCTTTCGTAGCGAAACAGCGGACTAAACGCCACGTTTGGGTGCGGTTGCGGCTTGTCATGGATGATCGCCAGCTCCGCTTCCGCCCGGTCGAGCAACGGCAGCGGGTCGACGACAAATCCTGAGATGATGTCGAGTTCGACTTCGGGCCACAGCGACCGGTAGGCATCCATGGCCGGCATCAGCCAATCAAAGCAGTTGTGGCATTGCACGGCTATGCGCAAGGGCCCGGCATGGCCTTGCGCCAGCCGAGCGACGTCCCGGGCCGCTTCGGCTACCAGAGGCAGCACGGTCCGAGCCAAGGTGACGAGTCTTTGGCCAATGGCCGTAAAGCGCAGCGGCCGTATATTTTTTTCCACCAGGGCCGCGCCATAGTGGCTTTCCAGCGCCTTGAGCTGGTGGGACAGCGCGGATTGGGTCAGAAACAGGCGCGCGGAGGCTTTCGACAGACTGCCGCATTCGGCGAGTGCCAGGAGCGTCTCCAGGTGCCGCAACTCGAGCGCCGAGGTTGCCATGAACTGATTTCAACCTCCTCATGAAGATAATGAGCTTGAGTCATAGCTTAGGCGCTCGCATGCTCGTGGTCGAGCAGCAAGATGCCCGGGGGCGGTAAATGTCGAATGCGGTACGGGTGTCGTTCGAGTTCTTTCCACCGACCGATGATGAGATGGCCGCCCAACTATGGGCGGCGGTGCAGCGCCTGGCGCCTTTGCAACCCGACTTTGTCTCCGTGACCTGCGGCGCCGACGGTTCCACGCGCTCGAGACCGCGCGGGCATTACGCGCGGGACGGCCGGCTCATCGGTTGGCCGAGGCGAGGATGTCGTGCGCCAACCCGGCATAGTCACCGTCGAAATGATGACCACCCTTGCGCTTCACGATGTGCACCGTCTTGGGATCGAGCTTGGGACACAGCGAGTCGCTTTCGTCTTCGCCATAAATGCACAGCACCGGCACGCCGCTGATCCGGTTCACTTCCGGCATGGTCGCCGGACCGGATGTATCATTCGATACCCAGCTGCTCACGTGAAATTCGAACAACGCGTGTTCGGACATGCCCATGAGCGCGGCCAATGCGACGCGGTCGCGTGTTGCCGCAGGCAGGCGGTTGACCGCGAAGGGCAGCACATCGGCTCCCTGCGAATAGCCGATGAGCAGCACTCTCTTTTTGTTCAGGTGCGCCGCATAGTAGCGGACCATACGGTCCAAATCCGCCGCAAGCCCGTCGGGAGTGCGCGCGGTCCAGAAATAGCGCAGCGAATCGAGGCCGACCACGGGGATGCCACGGACGCTCAGCGCGAGGGCAACGTCCTTGTCGAGTCCCGCCCATCCGCCGTCGCCCGATAGAATGATCGCGAACGTATCGGTCGTCGCGGCGCCGAGCTGCGCAGCGGCACCGGGCGGCGTGGGGCCGGCCGGCTGCGCAGGGACTTCCACGACCGGCAGGTCGCCCAGGTCCACGGGCGCCGGCGGAGTCAGCGCGGCCGAAGACCGCTGCACCAAGGTGTCGAATGCTGCCAGAAATCTTGGCAGCCAGCGCCCGGGCGGTTTGTACGTGCGTCCTACCTGCGGCAACACCGCGAGCGCGGCGCCCGGCATGTTGGCAATGAATGCGCCCGCGGTGCCCGCATCGCACTCATGGTCGAGGTCACCCTGTAAGAGTACCCACGGATTCGCGAGCTGCTTCGCCGGTAAATATTCGACCCCGTGCTGGCCCGGGCGACGGACGAATTCGACTCCCGAACCCTTGCACAGCGACTTGCGCATACTCGAGGCCGGACAAAATCCGAGGGTCAGCGCGCCGGCAAAGGTGTTGACCGGCGCCTGAACGAGCGTCGCGTACGCGAGGCCGGCGCCTGCGCCGTAGCCGACGAAAAAGGGCGTGCGATACGTCGGCAGATGATAGTAAGCCTGCAGAAAATGGCTCAGATTCTCCAGATCGCCGTCCGGGAAGACGCAGTCGGCGTCATCGGCTTCCAAATCGGCGCGGAACTTCGGCAGATCGATGCCCGCCACCATCGCGCCATGGCGCACCAGCTCACGCGCTATCTCGGCCATCTCCTGGTTCCAGCCGCCGTCACCGGACAAAAACAGCACAAAACTGTTCGGTGTCCCGCTGGGCGCATAGACAGCCACATTCTTGAATCGGCCGTGGCTCACGTGCAGGGCATCCGGCGCGGGCGCGGCACCGCAGAGTGTGGCGCAACCGATGCCACCCGCCACAAGGAGTCTCGCCAACGCCAAGCTCGAACGCCGCTCATATTTCATTGCGGCTCATTTTATCCTGTCGGTAAGCATTCAGCGGCGGCGGTTCGGATAGGCGTCGATTTCGTCCAGCATCTCGGGTCCGCCGAGCGCCTGCATCTGGTTCAGTATCCAGTCGCTCCGCTCGCGCACAAAGCGCGACGGCGCAGCGGCCGAAAAGCGCTGCGGGCTCGGCAGCACGGCCGCGAGGATGGCCGCGTCGGCGCGCGTCAAACGCGCCGCCGGCTTGTGAAAAAATCTCTGCGCCGCCGCCTCGGCGCCGTACACCCCGTAGCCGAACTCGGCGATATTGAGGTAGATTTCCAGGATGCGCCGCTTCGGCCAGAAGCCTTCTATGAGGATGGTGAAATAGGCCTCGAGCCCTTTGCGCAAATAGCTGTGTCCGGACCACAGGTACAAGTTCTTGGCGACCTGCTGACTGATGGTGCTCGCGCCGCGCACCCGATGACTGTGCTGATTGAGTTGATAGGCCTTCTCGATGGCGTCGACGTCGAAGCCCCAGTGTTCGGGAAATTTTTGGTCCTCGGAGGCGACCACCGCGAGGGCAAGATTGGGTGAGATGCGCGCCAAGTCAACCCAATCGTGGCGAAACACGTAGCTACGGTCGCGGTTCAACCAGGCCGCGATTTGAGTTTCCGCCATGAAAGCGCTGTACGGCGGATCAATCCAGCGCAGCAGCAACACCGCCGCCATCGATATGGCCACAAGGCCGAGCGCTGCGAAGAGCAACGCCCGGCCAACGCGGCTCATCCAGGATCGTGTGCGCGCCATTGCGCAGTTCCGGCGTGCTCAGGGGCAGCGGGTTCTAAAGACGCGCCGCTATTGCTTGACTTGCTTCGGGACGATTCTGTGCACGTGCTTCATGATGACGGCCTCGGTCGGCACATCGTCGAAGCCGCGACGCCGGCCGGTTGCCACCGCCGCAATCTTATCGACCACATCCATGCCGTCGGTCACCCGCGCGAATACCGCATAGCCGAAATTGCCGGGCTTGTGATCGAGAAAATCGTTGTCCTTCAAGTTGACGAAGAATTGCGAGGTGGCGCTGTTGATGTCGTTGGTCCGCGCCATCGACAAGGTGCCGCGCAGGTTCTTCAGGCCGTTGTCGGCCTCGTTCTTGATGGGCGGCTGCGTGCGCTTTTGCGACATGTCTTCGGTGAAGCCGCCGCCCTGGATGACGAACCCGGGGACGATGCGGTGAAAAATCGTGCCATCGAAGAATCCCGAGTCGATATATTTCAAGAAATTGACCACCGTCTCCGGCGCCTCTTTCTCGAACATTTCAACGGTGAAGTCGCCGAGCGTGGTTTCAAAACGGATCATGAGAGTTCCCTTTGCGAGTTTACGGTTCCCAGCGTAACGCGGGGGCTGCCTGAATAGTCGTGATACGAGCATACGTCCCTGAAGCCGTGGCGCTCGAGCAGCCGCGCGACCTGGTGGGCCTGACTGCTGCCATGTTCGAGCAGCAGATGGCCTCCCGGCTCAAGGTGCGAGGCGGCCTGTTCGACGATCGCGGTGAGCGCTTCGAGACCCGTCGGGCCGCTCGTGAGCGCAAGTGCGGGTTCGGCGGCCAGCGCCGCAAGCGCCGGATCGCCGGCCGCGACATAGGGCGGATTGGAGACCACCATGTCGAAGCGCTCGCCGGGCACGGCCTCAAACCAGGAGCCCTGACGCCAGTTGACCTGCCGCAGTGCAAGAGCACCCGCGTTCTCCCTGGCAACGCCCAGAGCCGCAGGCGAGATATCGGCGCCGGTGACTTGCGCGTGCGGTCGCTCCGAGGCAATGGCGAGCGCGATTGCGCCGCTCCCCGTGCCCAAATCGAGTATCGAGCGCTGCTGATCCGCTCCAAGGAGCGCCAACGCCCGTTCGACCAGAGTCTCGGTTTCAGGGCGCGGCACCAGCACCGCGGGGGTGATCTTGAGGCTCATCGACCAGAATTCGCGCGTGCCGGTCAAATACGCGATCGGTGCGCCGTGCACGCGCTGGTCGATCAGATTTCGATACCTGCGCAGCGCCTCTTCCGCGATCGACTCCGCGGCGCACACGATCAGTTGCGGGCGAGCCACCCCCAACACCTTGCCGAGTAAAAGCTCGGCATCCAGCCGCGGCGATTCGCTGTGGGACGCGAGCGCGCGGGCGGCGATTTTCAGAGTTTCGGCGACGGTGTTCATCGGCGTCAATCGACCTGCTGAGCGAGTTCTTCGGCCTGATGTTCCTGGTTCAAGGCGCCGATGAGTTCGTCCAGGCCGCCTTTCATGACATCGTCGAGCTTGTACAGGGTGAGGTTGATGCGGTGGTCGGTTACGCGGCCTTGCGGAAAATTATAGGTTCGAATGCGCTCCGAGCGATCGCCGGAGCCGACCTGGAGTTTACGCGACTGCGCCTGTTCGCTTTGTTGCTTTGCCCTTTCGTTGGCGAGCAACCGCGCCTTCAGCAGCGACATGGCGCGCGAGCGGTTCTTGTGCTGCGACCGTTCATCCTGGCACTCGACCACGATGCCGGACGGCAGGTGCGTAATGCGGATTGCCGAATCGGTCTTATTGACGTGTTGGCCGCCCGCCCCGGAGGATCGAAAGGTATCGACGCGCAAGTCCGCCGGATTCAGGTCCACCGCTTCGAGCTGTTCCAGTTCCGGCAAAATGGCGACCGTGCACGCGGAGGTGTGAATGCGCCCCTGCGCTTCGGTCGCCGGCACGCGCTGCACCCGATGCGTACCGGACTCGAATTTGAGCAACGAAAAGGCGCCGCGTCCGATGATGCGGCTGATGATTTCCTTGTACCCGCCGTGCTCGCCGGGACTCTCGCTCAACACCTCGACCAGCCAGTGCTTGGATTCGGCATAGCGTGCGTACATGCGAAACAGATCTCCGGCGAATATCGCTGCCTCGTCGCCGCCGGTGCCGGCGCGAATCTCCAGGAAAATGTTGCTGTCGTCTTGCGGATCCTTGGGAACGAGGAGGCGCTGCAGTTCAACTTCCTCCGCCACGATGCGCGGCGTCAATTGCGCCAATTCATCCTCCATGGCGAGTTCGCGCGCGGTCGCCGCATCGGCCTCGAGCGCGATGAATCTGCGGTAGCGTTCGATCAGCGGGCCCAAACGCGCATACTCCATCGACAACTCACGGAATTGGTTCTGCCGCGCGATGACGCCGGGGTCCGCCAGCAGGCGGCTGATTTCTTCGAATCGCTCGTCGAGTTTCTCGAGCTTGCGTCTGATGGAGTCTTTCATGGCCGCGAATTATAGCGGCCCGCGCAGCGGCTCTTGGGGGTTATTGCCGGTTGCGTTCCTCGATGAGCAAGCGAGCGAGCGCCTCCGCCAGCGCCGGATCGGCCGATTCGGCGGCCCGCCGCAGCGCCTGAGTCGGGGAATGCAGCAGCCGATTGGTCAGAGTATGGGCAAGATAGTCGATGACCTGTTCGGCGGAATTGCCGGCAGCCAGCATGCGCCGGGCCTGCTCCGCGGTTTGCAGGCGGATCGCGTCCGCTTGGTGGCGCAGCGCCCGGATGGAGGGTCCCGCATCGTGGGCGCGCGATTCGGCCAGGAAACGCGCTACCTCCTCCTCGAGCAGCAGTCGAGCGCCGCCGGCCGCGATCTCCCGCTGTTGACGGTTTTCGTCGACCAGTTGCTGCAGATCGTCGATCGAAAATAGATAGATATCCTCGAGATCCGCGACGGTGGGCTCGATGTCGCGCGGAACGGCCAGATCCACCATGAATATGGGGCGATGGCGGCGCGCACGCACCGCCGCCTCCGCCGCCTGCTTGGTGATGATCGGCATCGGACTCGCGGTGCAGCTGATGACGATATCGGCATCGGCCAACTCCTTGTCGAGAGCGTTCAAATCGACCGCATAGCCCTGGATCTCGGCTGCCAGGGTCTGCGCTCGACCGAGCGTGCGATTGGCTATGACCGTGCGCTTGATGCCGGCGGCGGCGAAATGCCGTGCGGCGAGCGCAATCATGTCGCCGGCGCCGATCATGAGCGCCGAGCGGGCGTGCAAATCGGCGTACATGCGCTGCGCGAGGCGCACCGTCGCGGAGGCGAGAGAGACCGCATTCGCGCCGATCAGGGTCTCCGAGCGCACGCGCTTGGCGGCGGAAAAGGCCGCTTGGAACAATTTGTTGAGCCACGGTCCGGTACTACCGACCTCATGCGCAATGCGGTAGGCATCCTTCAATTGACCGAGAATCTGCGCTTCACCGAGCACCATGGAGTCGAGTCCGGAGGCGACGCTGAAAGCGTGTTCGACCGCGAGGCGATTCCGATGCACGTACAAACTGGAGGCAATCTCGGCCTCGTTGCCGTGATGGCGCACCAGCCACTGCGACAATTCCTCGCCGCTCGCGGTCCCGGACCAATAGACCTCGGTGCGATTGCAGGTCGACAGAATCACGGCCTCGGCGACCCCGCTTTCGCGCCGCAGCGCGAGCAGGGCATCGATCAATCGGCCCTCGTTGAACGCGACCTTCTCGCGCAGGGCGACCGGTGCGGTCTTGTGATTGAGTCCGAGGATATTGAATGGCATTGCCGCGCCTTGGATGATAACCCTCGGATTTTCGTGAAGAAACATCGCCTGATCAAGCGGGAATCCGCGGCATCGGACTATGCATTTAGCTATAGTGCGGCCGTGTTCTCGATTTCACACTGGGCAAAAGCTTTGGTCGGGTCAGGTGCCATCGCCTGCGCCGCCTGCGCCGGCTCCAACCCCAAACCCGATGCCATAGCAGCCCCGCAGGTATTTTATACTGTCACGGGCGAGATAGCCCTTGCTCGGCATGAACCGCGCGTGGCGTCGATTCAGTACGCGGCCGCGGCCGCGACCGACAATGAGCCGACTTTGCTCAAGCGAGCCGCCGAAGTCACCGCCGACTCCTTGCAACCGTCGTTGACCGCCGAGATCGCGGCGCGTTGGATCAGGCTCTATCCGAGTTCTGTGGACGCGCAACATGCGGCGGCCAAAGCGGCTTTGGCGCTGCACAAGATCGAACAATCGGCCGATCACTATCGAATCGTCGTGGCCGGCTCGCCGCGCGGGGCGGACGCTGAGTTCGCCGATCTCGAAACGGAGATCGAACCGATCGATAACGTATTCGGCGCCCGCCAGCTGGCGGACCGGCTGGTCGAGTCCTTCCCCGATTCGGCGGCCGCGCTGCGCTTGCAGGGCTTTGCCGCCCTGCGCGCCGACGACCCGGCCGCCGCGGTGCGCAGTTTCTCCTCGGCGCTCGCGCTCACCGGCGGCGGGGCCGGTGCGGCGGCCGACATGCGCCGCGCACTCACTCAGGGGCTATGGCGCGCGCAGATTCTGGCTGGCGATCCCGAGGAACCTTTGGAGCAATCGCGAGCGCTCGCCGAGCGCGACGCCACGCCCGAGAATCGGCTCGACTATGCACTGCTGCTGTGGGCCGCGCAACGCGAGGCCGCCGCCGTTGCGGAGTTCGAGACGCTCGCGCGCGAAACCGAGTCCGCGCCGGTTGCCTTGCGCCTGTTGGGCTTGATCGAATATCAAGACGGCAAGCTCGATGCGGCAGGCAGACGGTTCACGGAATTATTGGCGACCGGTAAGTTCATCGACGATGCTTTTTACTATTTGGGTTTGATCGCCGAACGGCGCGGCGATCTGGCGCGGGCGTTGCGCTTGTTCGCCCAGGCGCAGAGCGGCGACAACGCGGTTGCCGCGCTGCTGCGCGCATGCGGCATTCTGCAGGCGCACGGAGCCGCTGCCGAAGCCCAGGAGCTGCTCGAGCATCTCATCGAGGATGAACCGCAGCGCGCACCCGAAATTCTGGCGGCGCGCGCCCGGATCTACTCGGACTCCGGCGATCCGCGCCACGCGATCGAAGTGCTGAACCGCGGCATGCTGCAATATCCGGACAGCGTGGATATCCGCTACGCCATGGCTTCGACCTACGAGGACCAGGGACGCACCGATGCGGCGCTGCGCGAGCTGAAGCAGATTCTCAAGTCGCGCCCGGACGATCCGGCGGCGTTGAACGCCTACGGCTATACGCTGGCGGATCACAGGCGAGAGCTTGGGCACGCGCGCGAACTGATCGAGCGGGCCTATGCGACGGCGCCGAAGAATGCCGCGATTCTGGATAGTCTGGGATGGGTGCTCTACCGGCAGGGCGAGGATGAGCGGGCCTTGCCGTATTTGACCGCCGCGTATGCGGACGATCGGAGCGGCGATATCGCGGCGCATTTGGGCGAAGTGTTGTGGCGGCTCGGCCGGCATGCCGACGCCGAACGTGTTTGGACCGAGGCTGCCGGCGTCGATTCCGAGAATCACCTGCTGAAGGCAACGCGCCAACGCCTGCACGCTTCTAGATGAGCGGCGTGCGTCGACTGATCGGCTACATCGCTTGGTGCGCCGTACTGGCCGGCTGCGCGACGACGCGCCCTGCGATTGCGCCCGCGCCGTGGGAGCAACGGCTGTCCGAGCTCGAGCATGCGAGCGCCTGGCAGCTCGATGGGCGAGCGGCGGTCTCGTTGGGCACGCAGGGTTGGCAGGCCAGCTTGGATTGGCGCCAGCGCGGAGATTCGAGCGAAGTGCATCTGGCGGGTCCCTTCGGCGCGGGGGCGCTGGTGCTCAAAGCGACGCCCGCGGGAATCTCGCTGAACGGCGCACCGCCGAGCGAGGAGATGGCGGCGCAACTGCGCAACCGACTGGGCTTTGAATTGCCGATCGACAGCCTACGTTTCTGGCTGCAGGGCATTCCCGACCCAAGCAGCGCTTTCGAGCTGACCCGCAACAAGCAAGATCGCGCGCTCGAGTTGACGCAAGCTGGGTGGAGCATCAAATACGATGGGTACATGCCGAACAACGGCGACTTGCTGCCGGCACGTTTGGTGCTGCGCCGCGCGGATGCGCGGGTGCGCATCGCGGTGGACCGTTGGGAGCGGTTGAAGTGACGGCGCGTGAGGCGCGGCCGTGGCCGGCCCCGGCCAAGCTCAACTTGTTCTTGCACATTCTAGGGCGCCGAGCCGACGGCTATCACGAGCTCCAAACCTGTTTTCAGTTCGTCGACCTGTGCGATGACATTTCAATCCGGGTGCGCTCCGACGGCAGCATTCGGCGCGGTGCCGGTGCCGCGGGAGTCGCCGCGGAGGCCGATTTATGTGTGTGCGCGGCACAGGCTCTCAAGTCGGCGGCCGGATGTCCGCTCGGCGCGGATATCAGTGTCATCAAACGCATTCCCATGGGCGCGGGACTGGGCGGCGGCAGCTCGGACGCGGCCACGTGCCTGGTGGCGCTGAATCGGTTATGGGGTTTGGACTGGTCCATCGCGAAACTTGCCGAGCTTGGATTGAAATTGGGGGCGGATGTGCCTGTCTTCGTCCACGGCCGCGTGGCCTGGGCAGAAGGGGTCGGGGAACGCCTGACCCCGCTGTACACGCCGCTCGCACCGCCAGAGTGTAACTACTTGATAATCAAGCCAAATACCTTCGTCAGCACCAAGGACGTGTTCCAGGACCCTGAATTGACAAGAAATTCTCCGCCCATCACAATTCACGGTTTCCTGGCTTCTGGCGGTAGGAACGATTGTTTGGCGGTGGTGCGGCGCCGATATCCCGAGGTGGCCCGCGCGATCGATTGGCTGTCGCTCTTCGGCGCAGCGCGCCTGACTGGAACCGGGGCCTGTGTCTTTATGGCCTGTGAGCCGACGCAAGCCCGGGAGATTGTCGGCAAGTTGCCGCCGGCATTTGAAGCGTTCCTGGCTCGCGGGCTGAACGACTCGCCCTTACTTGAGAGGTTGGCGGCCGGCTGAGCGGCGTCGCTTCTTAGAAGCGCCGACGATTGATTTTCAAGTTGGGGTGTCGCCAAGTGGTAAGGCAGCGGGTTTTGATCCCGCCATACGGAGGTTCGAATCCTTCCACCCCAGCCACTTTGAGTCTTGGTGTTCCGTCATATGTCGCGAAGTAAAGAATTCGATTCTCCGACCATCTCGGTGTTCACCGGTAACGCGAACCCGTTGCTGGCGCAGGAAATCACGCATCACCTGCGCGTGCCGTTGGGACGCGCGCACGTGGGCCGCTTCAGCGACGGCGAGGTGAACGTCGAATTGATGGAGAACGTGCGCGGCCGCGATATATTCATCGTGCAGCCGACCTGTCCGCCGTCGAACGACCATTTGATGGAATTGTTGATGATGTCGGACGCCTGCCGGCGGGCGTCGGCCAAGCGGATCACCGCGGTGGTGCCGTACTTCGGCTATGCGCGCCAGGATAGGCGGCCGCGCGCGACGCGCGTGGCCATAGCCGCCAAACTCGTGGCAAACATGGTCGCGAGCGCGGGCGTCGACCGGTTGTTGACGGTGGATTTACACGCGGATCAGATTCAAGGGTTTTTCGACATACCGGTCGACAACGTGTACGCCTCGCCCGTTCTGCTGGGTGATGCCTGGAAGCAGAAGCACGACAACATGATTGTGGTGTCGCCGGATGTCGGCGGTGTAGTGCGGGCGCGTGCTCTCGCGAAGCGGCTGGACGATGCAGAACTCGCCATCATCGACAAGCGGCGTCCGCGGCCGAACGAGTCGAAGGTGATGAACATCATCGGCGAAGTCGAGGGAAAATCCTGCATGTTGGTCGACGACATGGTGGATACCGCCGGGACGCTGTGCCAGGCGGCGCAGGCCCTCAAAGACGAGGGCGCGACGAGGGTGGTCGCCTACATCACGCATGCCGTGTTGTCGGGCGCGGCGATCGAGCGCATTTCGAAGTCGGTGCTGGACGAATTGGTGGTCACCGATACGATCCCGCTGTCGGCGGAGGGCAAGGCGTGTACACGCATTCGCCAGCTGAGCGTCGCGGGATTGTTGGCGGAAACCATACGGCGCATCAGCGATGAGGAATCGGTAAGTTCACTGTATGTCGACTGAATCGTCGATGCAATTGGTCGGTTTCCCGCAACTGGTCGCGGTGCGGGGAGCTCGTGTTAGTAAAGCAATTGGAGAAGATTTATGAAAACCTCTTTTGAACTCGTGGCAGAGTTCCGCGAGATGCAAGGCAAAGGTGCGAGCCGCCGCCTGCGTTACGAAGGAAAAGTGCCGGCAATTCTATATGGCGGGCATTCGGATGCTCGGACGTTGACCTTGAGCCATCAGAAGCTCTCGATCCTGCTCGAGAACGAGCGCTTTTATTCGACCATTCTCAGTTTGAAGGTCGGCGACGAGACGCAGGCCGCGATCTTGAAGGATGTGCAACGCCACCCGTTCAAGAACTCGGTGCTGCACATCGATTTTCAACGGGTCGAAGAGAACGAGAAAATCCGCATCAGCATTCCGCTGCATTTCAAGGGCGAGGCGATTTCGCCGGGTGTCAAATCCCAGGGCGGCCTCGTCTCGCACATGCGTAACGAAGTCGAAGTCTCTTGCCTGCCCAAAGATCTACCGGAATTCATCGAGGTCGACATTTCGGGGCTCTCGCTCAACGAGAGCATCCATTTGTCGCAGCTGAAGATACCGGACGGCGTGCAGCTCGTGGATTTGGCGAAGGAAGATGCGGCGGTCGTGGCCATCCACAGCCCGCGAGCCGAAGAGCCGGAGCCGACCGCGGCGGAGGCGGCACCCGCGGCAGCGGAGGGTGCGCCGGCAGCGGCCGGGGCAGCGGCGCCTGCGGCGGCGAGCGGCGATGCGGCGAAGAAGGCCGAGCCCGCCAAAACCGAAGCCAAGAAGGAGCCGGCCAAGAAAGACGCAAAGAAATAATCCGTACAACGCGTCTGTACAGGAGGGGCCGTCAGTGGCTGGCGGCCCCTGTTTTTTTTGAGTCAAGTGCTGGGTAGGTGCATCCATGATGCCTGGATTACCGTTGCGTTTAATCGTCGGTCTCGGCAATCCGGGACCCGAACATCAGGCGACCCGTCACAATGCGGGTTTTTGGTTCGTGGACGTGCTCGCGCGGCGCCACGGCGGCGAGTTCCGTGATTATCGCAAGTATTCCGGGGAAACCGCTCGCGTCAGCGTCGGCACCGGAGAGATCGTTCTATTGAAGCCGACGACCTATATGAATCGCAGCGGGCTCTCGATCCGGCAACTCAGCGAGTTTTACAAAATCGCCGCGGACGACATATTAGTGGCGCATGACGAACTTGATTTACCGGTGGGCAGCCTGCGCCTCAAGCACGGCGGGGGCCACGGCGGACACAACGGTCTGCGCGACACCATCGCGCACATCGGCGAGAGCTTTTGGCGGCTGCGCTTGGGGATCGGTCATCCGGGCAACAAGACCGACGTGATCGACTACGTATTGACCCGTGCGCCGCGCTCCGAGGAAGACCTCATCATGGAGGCGGTTAACCTGGCGGCGGATTGCATTCCGTTGCTGCTCGAACAAGGCGCCGAACGCGCCATGACCAAATTGCACAGTCGTGCGGGAAAGACCTAATGCCTATACATTGCGGAATCGTCGGTCTACCGAATGTCGGCAAATCGACGTTGTTCAACGCGCTCACGCGCGCGCAGATCGCGGCCGAGAATTACCCGTTCTGCACCATCGACCCGAATGTCGGCGTGGTTCCGGTGCCCGATCCGCGGCTGGATAAGCTCGCCGCCATCGTGCATCCGGAAAGAATTCTGCCGACCACCGTGGAGTTCGTCGATATCGCCGGCCTGGTCGCGGGCGCCTCGAAGGGCGAGGGGCTCGGCAACAAATTTCTGGCGCACATTCGCGAAGTGGATGCGATCGCGCATGTGGTGCGATGCTTCGAGAACGACGACATCATTCATGTGTCGGGCAAGATCGATCCCGCGCACGACATCGGGGTGATCAACACCGAACTCGCGCTCGCGGATCTCGACAGCGTCGAACGTGCCTACCAGAAGGCGCTCAAGGCGGCCAAGACCTCGGACAAGGACGCGATCAAAATCCGCGATTTGCTCGAACGGGTGCGCGAAGCGCTGAACAACACGCAGCCGGTACGCACGCTCGGTCTCAACGTCAACGAACGGGCACTGTTGCGCGACCTGCACCTGCTCACCGACAAGCCGGTGATGTATGTGGCGAACGTCGATGAGGGAGGCTTCATCAACAACCCAAGACTCGATCGCGTGCGGGAGATTGCCAAGGCGGAGGGCGCCGTGGTGGTGCCGGTGTGCGCGGCGATCGAAGCGGAGATATCGCAGCTCGAGGAGGCCGATCGCGCCGATTTCCTGAAGGAGCTCAAGCTCGATGAGCCCGGACTCAATCGCGTGATTCGCGGCGCCTACGCGCTTTTGGGGCTGCAGACCTATTTCACCGCCGGCGTGAAAGAGGTTCGGGCCTGGACGGTGCGCGCGGGGTCGACGGCACCGCAGGCGGCGGGTGTGATTCATACGGACTTCGAGCACGGGTTCATACGCGCCGAAGTCATCGCTTACGAGGACTTCATCGCCTACAAGGGCGAGGCCGGCGCGAAGGAGGCCGGTAAGCTGCGTTTGGAGGGCAAGGAGTACGTGGTGCGCGAAGGCGACGTGATGCACTTTCGGTTCAATGTCTAGGCGGAGTTGCAATGACACCCATGCACGCGGCAGTTCTTTCTGCGTTGGCGATAACGACTCTCGCGTGCGGGCCCGCAACGTCCGCGCGGTTTCGATGGTAGAATACCTTCTGTAGGACGCTGAATCCAGTCTCCAAGATCGTGCGGCAAACAATGGGCGGTGGAAAGTCTTGATCCGTTTAATAACTCTCGCGACCATGTTGGCTCTAGGGCTTGCGGCATGCGCGCCGTCCTCGCACATCGTGGTGGGCACGGTGCGCCCGGCAATATCCCCATCGGAAGTCAAAATTTATCTGCAACCACCGCCTGCGTTTGAAGAAATCGCGGTTCTGAATGCTTCGGCGCACAGTATGTTCGGCACCGGCGGACAGAGCACGGTGGATAAGGTCATCCAGCGCTTGAAAGAAGAGGCCGCGAAACTCGGTGCGAACGGCGTCATCTTGGAAGGCATGTCCGAGCAACAAACCGGGTCGCTCGGCGGTGGCAGCGGATCCACCTCCTTTTCGGGCAACTCAGCGGTTGGCGTGGGAGTGGGGGGATCGCTGGGTATTTTCAAGAAGAGCGCGCAGGCACGCGCCATCTTCGTTCCCCCCAGGCAACCGGGCGCTCCCGCCGGTAACGTTCAATAGCCGCCGAG
>DAINPA010000006.1:45842-49118 GCA_036743675.1 Steroidobacteraceae bacterium | reverse complement strand
CCGTACCCATGACCCGAATGTCGGAACACCGTCAATATCGCTACTACGATTTCGTGATGGCGGCCGATGTCTGTATCCTGCTGTGCTCCAATTTGATCGGTCCCGCCAAGGAAACGTCGATCCAGGTGCCGATTCTGGGCACGGTCACCTTCTTGGCCGGCGTCCTGTTCTTCCCCATTTCCTATATCTTCGGCGATATCTTGACCGAAGTTTACGGCTACGCCCGCGACCGGCGCGTGGTATGGGCGGGTTTCGCGGCGTTGGCGTTTGCCTCGTTCATGGCTGCGGTCATCGTGCACTTGCCGCCCTCCGCAAGCTCGCGCGCGACTCAGCCGGCGGTCCAAGCCATATTCGGCAACACACCGCGCATCGTCGCGGCGTCGGTCGCGGCTTTTCTGTGCGGCACCTTCGTCAACAGTTATGTGCTCGCGAAGATGAAGATCTGGACTCTGGGCCGGTGGCTTTGGACTCGCATCGTCGGCTCGACGATGTGCGGCGAGCTGGTGGATTCGATAATTTTCTATTTAGTCGCCTTTTACGGCCGGATACCTCAGGGCCATCTGGTGGAGCTCGTGTTCACGCAATATGCGTTGAAAAGCGGCTGGGAAATCCTCGCGACGCCGCTCACTTATCGGGTCGTTGCATTCCTGAAGCGGGCCGAGAACGAGGACTACTACGACATCGGCACGAATTTCACGCCATTCTCGCTGCGGGTCTGAAATCAGCGCCGCACTTGTTTCCATTGCCGGCACGCGCTTACGATAGCGCATGGCTGACCATCCAAGAATCGTGATACTGGACCGACTGCAAAGCGGCGAATCGGCGAATCCCTCGCCCGAGAAGATACTCGCCGGCATTCCGCGTACCCGAGTATCGAATCAATATGCCGACGCGTCACAGCAATTTTTCTGCGGGCTGTGGACCAGCACCAGCGGCAGGTGGCGGGTGCGCTACACCGAGCACGAATTTTGCGTGCTGATCGAGGGCCGTGTGCGCCTCGAGTCGGTTACCGGGGAGAAGCACGAGCTGCGTGCCGGCGATGCTTTCGTGGTGCCTGCCGGATTCGAGGGCACGTGGGAAGTCGTCGAGCCGTGCAAGAAATGGTACGCGATCTTCGAACCGAAGAGCCCGACCAAGGAGCCGGCCCCGGCTCGATGAAACCGGCCCGCGTCTAGGCGCGGGCTTGCTCGAATGCGGCCGGCGGCTCTTGCATCAAGCGGTTTCGCGTATCACTTGACTCAGCGTTTCGACGATCTGCGCGATGTGGCCGCGCTCGACGATCAACGGCGGCGACAGCGCGATCACGTCCCCGGATTGGCGAACCATGACGCCGCGCTCGAAGCACTTGAGGAACACTTCGAATGCGCGAGCTCCCGGCGTACCGGCGCTCGGTTCAAGTTCGACCGCAGCAATCAGACCGTAGTTGCGCACGTCGATCACATGCGGCAGTCCGCGCATCGAGTGCACGGCGTCCTCCCATGTGGGACTGAGCGCTGCCGCGCGCGTCAGCAATTCTTCCTTGGTATAGATATCGAGGGTCGCGAGAGCGGCGGCGCAGGCAACCGGATGCGCTGAGTAGGTGTAACCGTGGAACAGCTCGATGGTGTTCTCCGGACCCTGCATGAAAGCGTCGTATACCTTGCGCTGCGTGAACACCGCACCCATCGGAATGGCGCCGTTGGAAAGCCCTTTGGCCGTCGTCATGAGGTCGGGAGTCACATCGAAGGCTTGGGCGGCAAAGGGTTTGCCGGCGCGGCCGAAACCGGTGATCACCTCGTCGAATATCAACAAGATGTCATGTTTGTCGCAGATCTCGCGCAGGCGCTTCAGATACCCAACCGGCGGCAGCAGCACGCCCGCGGACCCGGAAATCGGTTCGACTATCACCGCCGCGATGGTCGAGGCGTCGTGCAAAGCGACCAGACGCTCCAACTCATTCGCGAGGTGCATGCCCCATTGCGGCAGGCCGCGCGAGAACGCGTTGTGGCCGATATCGAGCGTATGCGGCAGATGGTCCACGCCCGGCAGCATGGAGGAGCCGAAGAACTTGCGATTATTGACCATGCCGCCCACCGACATGCCGCCGAAGCCGACACCGTGGTAGCCCATCTCGCGGCCGATGAAGCGGGTGCGTTGGCCGGCGCCGCGGGCGCGATGGTAGCCAATCGCAATTTTCAGCGCGGTGTCGACCGACTCGGAGCCTGAATTCGTGAAGAACACGCGATCCATACCCGGCGGTGCAATTGCCGCCAACCGGTTCGCGAGCTCGAACGCGATCGGGTGGCCCATTTGGAACGCCGGCGCATATTCCATGACGCTGAGCTGCCGAGCCACCGCTTCGCTGATTTCGCGCCGGCCGTGGCCGGCATTCACGCACCACAGGCCGGCGACCGCATCGATCACCTGGTGGCCATCGGCGGTCCAATAATGCATGCCTTCGGCGCGCGCCAATAACCGCGGATGGGCCTTGAACTGGCGATTGGCCGTGAACGGCATCCAAAAAGCCTCAAGATCGCTAGGTGCGGGCGCAGGAGAGATTCGGGCGTTCATGCGGGATCCTTCGGCTGTTTGGGGCACGCGGCTTTTACCAACGGCAGCGCCAGATGATAAGGAAATTCAACAGATTCCTCAATTTTAGCTGCATCTTCGCGGTAAGTGTTTAATATAATGCACAGTATGTCATTGGATGTGGGCACCCATTTAAAAGCCGTGCGGCAGATGTACGGTCTGTCGCAGCGCGAATTGGCGAAACGCGCGGGCGTGACCAACGGGCTGATCTCACTGATCGAACAAAACCGCGTCAGTCCGTCGGTGAGTTCGCTCAAGAAGGTTCTCGACGGCATCCCCATGGCGCTCGCCGATTTCTTCACGCTGGATTTGGCCGGCAAGCCCGAGGTGTTTTTCCCGCGGGCCGAGCTCGCGGACATCGGTGCCGGGTCCGTGGAACTGCGCCTCGTCGGCGGCCGGCTCGCCAAGCGCAGCATGTCGATACTGCACGAACGCTATGCGCCGAAATCCGATACCGGCGAGGAGATGCTGACGCATGCCGGCGAGGAGGGCGGGGTGATCGTCAAGGGGACGATCGAGCTCTCGGTCGGCGCCGACACCCGGCTGCTCGGGGCGGGCGACGCCTATTACTTCAAGAGTTCAATTCCGCATCGATTTCGCAATCCCGGCCGCGAGGATTGCGAGCTCGTGAGCGCGAGTTCGCCGCCCACGTTTTAGATCGGGCTTCAGGTAGCATACGGTTCCATGAGCACGGTCACGGTCGCCGCC
>DAINPA010000006.1:35696-45742 GCA_036743675.1 Steroidobacteraceae bacterium | reverse complement strand
GATGTCGAACAACGTGCGCTACTGGATCGCCACGGCACCGGTGGGCGCAGCTTCGGTGCTGGCGGAGGAATTGGCGACTTACGGCGCAAGCGACATCCGCGAACGCAGTCACGACGTGAAATTCCAGGGTACGCTCGAGGTGGGCTATCGGGCCTGCCTGTGGTCGCGCACCGCATCGCGTGTCTTATTGAGCTTGGGCTCGATCGATGCGGCCAGTCCGAGCAGCCTGTTCGAGGCGGTGAAGCGCATCGATTGGCGCGAGCATCTCGCGCCGGGCGCGACGCTGGCGTGCGACTGCAGCGGCGGCAATGCATCGATCCGGCACACGATTTACGGCTCGCAGTTGCTGAAGGACGCGGTGTGCGACAGCCTGCGCGATGCCACCGGGGAGCGGCCGAACATCCGGCCCGAGCGGCCCGATGTGCTGCTGCACCTGCACGTCGAGGGGTCCAAGGCGCTCCTGTCGGTGGATTTTTCGGGTGAGAGCCTGCACCGCCGCGGCTACCGCATCGAAGGCGGCCGTGCACCGCTCAAGGAGAACGTGGCGGCGGCCGTATTGCTGCGCGCGGGCTGGCCGGGCATTTGCGAGCAAGGCGGCGTTCTCGTCGATCCGATGTGCGGTTCCGGCACATTCCTCACCGAGGCGGCCTTGATCGCGGCCGATGCCGCCCCGGCGCTCGCGCGGGAGTATTTCGGCTTCGGTGGCTGGGGCGGTCACGACGCTGCGCTGTGGGAGCGCCTGTGCGGGGAGGCGCGCGCGCGCCGGGCTGCGCGCCCGCCGCGGCGCTGCATCACCGGTTCGGACATCGACGCGGACGCCGTGCGCGCCGGCGTAGCCAACGCCGAGCGCGCCGGCGTCGCCGAGTGGGTGCACGTGGAAAAGCGCGCGCTCAGCGAAGTCGCCGCCCCGCGGGGCGAGGTCGGGCTGGTCGTGGCAAACCCGCCCTACGGCGAGCGCATCGGCGCGGAATCGGGTCTGCCCGAGTTGTACAGCGAACTCGGGCGCGCTCTGCGCGAACGGTTCCGGGGCTGGCAGGCGGCAATTCTCACCGGTAATCCGCAGCTTGCCCGCAATTTAGGCGTCTACGCCAAACGCACGCACCGCGTGTTCAACGGCGCCATCGAGTGCCGGCTGCTGCGCTTCGAATTGAATGAAGCGAGCGCCCAGCGTCCGGCGGAAGAAGTGCGTGCGGACTGGTCGAACCGCTCCGGTGCGCAGATGTTCGCCAATCGGCTGCGCAAGAATCTGCAGCGCTTGGAGCCGTGGGCCGAACGCGAACACATCGATTGCTTTCGCGTCTACGATGCCGACATGCCGGAGTACGCATTCGCCATTGACCTCTACGGCCGCGAGGCGCGCCACGTTCACGTTCAGGAATACGCTGCGCCAAGGACCGTGAATCAGCAGAGCGCGCGCGAGCGCCGCCGCGAGGTTCTGGCGGTGTTGCCGGAGGTTCTGTCGGTGCCGCTGGCGCACGTGCATTCGCGGGTGCGCAAAGCGCAGAAGGGGGTCGAGCAGTACGAAAAACGCGCGCTCACGGGCGAGCGTCACGCCGTGCAGGAAGGGGGGCTCAAGTTCTGGGTCAACTTTCGCGATTACCTGGACACCGGATTGTTTCTCGATCACCGGATCGTGCGCCAGATGCTGCGCGACTGGGCCAAGGACGCCGATTTCCTCAATCTATTTTGCTACACCGGCAGCGCAACGGTCTATGCCGCCGCCGGCGGCGCGCGCAGCAGCGTGAGCGTGGATTTATCCAACACCTATCTCGATTGGGCCCACGACAATCTGGTGTTGAACGGCTTCGGCGGAACCGAGCACGAATTGCATCGGGCGGATTGCCTGCAATGGTTGGAAAGCCAGGCGCTTTGGGGGCCGCGCTTCGATTTGATTTTCGTCGATCCGCCCACGTTCTCCAACTCGAAGCGCATGCAGGGCGTGCTCGACGTGCAGCGCGATCATGTGGGCATGATCCGCCGCTCCTTGAAGCTGTTGCGCCCGGCCGGCCGGCTGGTTTTCTCGACCAATTTCACGCGCTTCACGCTCGACTCCGCGGCGCTCGCGGACTTGCTGGTGGATGACATCAGCGCCGAAACCATCCCCAAGGACTTCGAACGCAATGCGCATATCCACCGCTGCTTCGTGGTGCGATACAAGGCAGGCGCCGCCTAGAGCAAATCCCGCAGCCGGTAGTAAAGCATGGCCAATATCAAGGAAGGGCGCCTGAACAATCGGCCCCCCGGAAAATCGCGGTGCGGTAGGCGTGCAAATACATCGAAGCGTTCCGCGGTTCCCGTCACCGCCTCGGCCACCAATTTGCCGGCGAGGGCGGTCAGCGCCATGCCGTGGCCCGAAAAGCCCTGCAAATAAAATACGTTGGGCGCGAGGCGTCCGAAATCCGGCGCGCGGCTGCGCGAGATATCCAGAAATCCGCCCCACGTGTACTGCACCTTGAGGTCGACAGTTTGCGGGAAAATGCGCACCATGCGCCTGCGCATGGATTCAGCCAAGCGCGGTGGCTGCAAGGCGCTGTAGCTCACGCGCCCGCCGAACAATAGCCGATGATCGGCGGACAAGCGGAAATAGTCCAAGATCCAATTGATGTCGGCAATGGCCGCGTTGCTCGGCAGCAGCTCGCGGGCGCGCGCCGGATCGAGCGGCTGCGTCGCAATCAGGTAGGTGCCTACGCTCAAAATTCGCCGCGCGAGTACCGGTGCGACGGCGCCCAGATAGGCGTTGCCGCATAACACGAGATGTCGGCAGCGCACGCTGCCATGCGCCGTGCGCACCACGACGTCCCGTCCATCCTGGTACCCAAGCGCCTGCGTGTTCTCGAAAATGCGCACACCCGCGGCTTCGGCGGCGCACGCCAGGCCTTGAGTGTATTTGAGCGGGTGCAGGTGACCGCTGCGCGGGTCGATTATCCCGCCGAGATAGCGATCGCTGCGCACGTGCGATTGCAGCTCGGCGCGATTGAGCAGGCGCGCCGAGCCATAACCGTACTCGTCGTGCAGCTCATGGATCCATTGCTCCAATTCATCGAGATGCCGCGGCTTGGTCGCGACATGCACATGATTGGGGCGGTAGTCGCAGTCGATGCCGTGCTCGCGAATCAAGGATTGGGTCAGATCGAGAGCTTCGACCGACAGATCGAACAGGCGCCGCGCGTCGGTGGCGCCCACTTGCGCGACCAGCGTCTTTTGGCTCGCCGCCAGACCAAAAATTGTTTGCCCGCCGCTGCGTCCCGACGCGCCGTAGCCGACGAAGCGAGCCTCCAGCAACGCCACTCGGTAGCCGCGTTTGGCGAGGTGCAGCGCGGACGAGCAGCCGGCGATGCCGCCCCCGAGCACGCCGATGTCGGCGCGGAACTCGCCCTTGAGAGCCTCTCGCTGCGGGCGCGCTCGTAATGCGCTGGAGGCGGCGTAATACGAGGGGGCGGACGGATAATTGAGGTGCACTTGACAACTCGCGCGATCTTGGGTGTTTAAAATGTTGTTGGTATTGACAGGATTGAGCGCCTGTGAGCCTACCGGGTTATTTGAACGTAAGGCAATATTGACGCAATGCACCAATCGCCGCTAAGTATTGGAAATGCCTAAATCTTAGGCAATTGCGCGCGACCAGTCGGGACGAGTCGGTGCCGGTGTGGTGTAATAGCAGCGTTAAGGAAGCCTAGCCGTTCATCTGGGCGTCTAATATATTAAACATGTCTCGCTTGCCGCTCATCGGAATTCCAGCCGATCGCCGGCTGTGTGGGAAGCACTACTTCCACATGGTTGGCGAGAAGTACATCCACGCCGTCGCCCTCGGTGCGAACGCGCTGGCGGTGCTCGTGCCCGCCCTGGGGCCCGATCTCGACCCGGCATCCTTGCTCGACGTGTGCGACGGATTGCTGCTCACCGGGAGCGCATCGAATGTCGAACCGCAACACTACGGAGGACCGGCGAGCGCGCCGGGAACGCTACATGACCCAAATCGGGATGCTACGACGATTCCGTTGATTCCGCAGGCCATCGCCGCCGGGGTGCCGGTGCTGGCGATCTGCCGCGGATTTCAGGAAATGAATGTCGCCTATGGCGGTACCCTGTGCCAGCGGGTGCACGAGGTCGAAGGATACGCCGACCACCGCGAGGATGAATCCACGCCGCTCGAGGTGCAGTACGGACCCGCGCACGAGGTCCTGCTGGAGCCTGGAGGAACCCTGCGAAATATCGCCGGCCAGGATCGGCTGCAAGTCAACTCGCTGCATTGGCAGGGAGTGGCCACTCTGGGCCGCGAGTTGCTGGTCGAAGCGCGGGCGCCGGATGGCCTCATCGAGGCGTTCCGCGTGGCGGGTGCGCCGAGCTTTGCGCTCGGATTGCAGTGGCATCCGGAATGGCAATTTGAAAGCAATCCGTTTTCTCGCGCGCTGTTTACCGCCTTTGGCGAGGCCAGCCGGCGGCGCGCAGCACGCTCAAGGTGAATCATGGCTAGTACCATCCAGCAATTCTTGAAAGAACACGGAATCTCGGAAGTCGAAGCAATCATTCCGGACATGGCGGGTGTCGCCCGCGGCAAACTCATGCCGGCGGAAAAATTCGCCGAAGAAGAAGGTATGCGGCTGCCGGAGGCGATTTTTTTGCAGACGGTCACCGGCGACTATCCGGATGATCAAAGTGCGATGAATCCGTCGGACATCGACATCGTGCTGAAGGCCGATCCCAAGACCGTGCGCGTGGTCCCCTGGGCGGCCGAGCCCACCGCGCAAGTCATTCACGACTGCTTCTACGGGGACGGTGCGCCGGTCACCATGGCGCCGCGCTATGTGCTGCGCCGGGTGATGGCGCTCTACGAGGCGCAAGGCTGGGAGCCGGTGGTCGCGCCGGAGCTCGAGTTCTTTCTGGTCGAACCGAATATCGATTCGGACTACCCGCTCAAGCCGCCGGTGGGCCGGTCGGGGCGTCCGGAAATCGGCAGGCAGGCCTACAGCATCGCCGCGGTCAACGAGTTCGATCCGCTGTTCGACGACATGTATTCATTTTGCGAGGCTCAGGATATCGAGATCGACACCCTGATCCACGAGGCCGGCGCGGCGCAAATGGAGATCAACCTGCTGCACGGCAATCCGATGAGCCTTGCCGATCAGGCGTTTCTGTTCAAACGCACGGCCCGCGAGGCCGCGCTGCGCCACAAGATGTATGCCACGTTCATGGCGAAGCCGATGGCCAAGGAGCCGGGCAGCGCCATGCACTTGCATCAGAGCATCGTGGATTCAAAGACTCGAAAGAACATTTTCAGCAACGCCGACGGCTCGCCTTCCGCGCTGTTTTTCGGTCATATCGCCGGCTTACAGAAATATCTGCCCGGCGCGATGTCTTTATTCGCGCCGAATGTGAACAGCTATCGGCGCATCAGCCGCCATTCCTCGGCGCCGATCAACGTGCATTGGGGGTACGACAATCGGACCGCGGGGCTGCGTGTTCCGATGTCCGGGCCCGAAGCCCGTCGGATCGAGAATCGGGTCGGCGGCGCGGATGCGAATCCTTACCTGGCCATTGCCGCCTCTCTGGCCTGCGGCTATCTCGGCATGGTGGAAGGCCTGAAGCCCTCGGAGCCGATCACCGGCAGCGCCTACGATCTCGCAATTGCATTGCCGCGCACCTTGGCCGAGGCGCTGCGCCTGCTGCGCGAATCGAAGTCGCTGGTGGATGTGTTCGGCGACCGTTTCGTGCTCGCCTTCACGGCGGTGAAGGAAGCCGAGTACGAAACCTTCGCGCAGGTCATCAGCTCTTGGGAACGCGAGCATCTGTTGCTGAACGTTTGACGCGCGGGCTCTGTCCTCCGGACGCCGGCTGCGATATAAGTAGCGATCTTAACAATCAGGGGGATGCGTTCAATGTTCAACGTTCGTCGCACGGCGATTCTGGCGCTCGGCTGTTCGTTGTTGTTAAGCGCGTGCGGCGGCAAGCCGGGATCGGGTGCGCCGTCCGGCGAGTCCTCCGACGGCGGATCCGGACCCGCGGATCGGGCTGCTGCGCGAGCCGCCGCGGGTACCGGCAAGGTCCTGAATCTCTACATCTGGTCCGACTATTTGGCGCCGAATACCCTGTCCGATTTCGAAAAGCAGTGGGGCATCAAGGTGCACGTGGCTTATTTCGACACCAACGAGACGTTGGAGACCAAGCTGCTCGCGGGAAGCAGCGGCTACGATATCGTGGTGCCGACGGCCTCCTACTTCGAGCGTCAAATCAAGGCCGGCGTCTACTTGCCGCTCGATAAATCGAAGCTGCCGAATCTGAAGAACATGGACCCGCAGCTGATGGAGCGGGTCGCCAGGCACGATCCCGGCAACGAGCACGGCGTGATCTATACCTGGGGCACCAACGGCATCGGCTACAACGAGAAAATGGTGAAGCAGTTGATGCCCGATGCGCCGCTCGACAGCTGGCGGCTGGTGTTCGATCCGGCGGTCGCCTCGAAGGTCGCCAAGTGCGGCATCAGCGTTCTCGATTCGCCTGCGGAAATGATGCGCGCGGTGCTGAGTTACCTGGGACGCGATCCGAACTCGCAAAAGCCGGAAGACTTGGCGGTGGCGGAGGCCACCCTCATGAAGATCCGACCCTATATTCGCAACATCAACTCCTCCGAATACATCGAGGCGCTTGCCAACGGCGATCTGTGCATCGCGGTCGGCTATAACGGCGATGTGCTGCAGGCACGCGACCGCGCTCGGGAAGCGAACAAGGGCATCGAAGTCAAATACATGGTGCCGAAGGAAGGCTCTATACTTTGGTTCGATATGCTCGCCATTCCGAAGGACGCGCCCGATGTGGAAAGCGCCTATGCATACTTGAATTACATCATGACGCCGCAGGTGATGGCGGATATTTCGGATTTCAAACGCTATGCCAACGCCAATGCGGCCGCTCAGGCGCTGGTGCTGCCCGCCGTGAGGGAGGATCCGGCGATCTATCCGCCGCTGGAATTGCGCCAAAAACTGGCTGTTCAGCTGGCCGACTCGCCCGAGCAGACCCGTGCCATAACCCGCCTATGGCAAAAGTTCAAGACGGGCCAATAGCTCATGTCGAACTCCGCTGAACCCGTCAAATCCACGCCGTGGAGCGATCCGACTGCCCGCCCCTATGTGCAGATCGAACGCGTCACCAAGTCGTTCGGTGATTTCAAAGCGGTCGACGAGGTGAGCCTCAAGATTTATCAAGGCGAGATCTTTTGTCTCTTGGGGGCATCCGGCTGCGGTAAGACCACGCTTTTGCGCATGCTCGGCGGATTCGAGACCCCGAGTTCCGGCCGGATACTGATCGACGGGGAGGACATGACCGGCGTGCCGCCGTACGAGCGGCCGGTGAACATGATGTTTCAGTCCTATGCGCTGTTTCCCCACATGACCGTCGAGCAGAACGTCGCCTTCGGCCTGAAACAGGATCGGGTACCGAGGACCGAAATCGCCGAGCGCGTCGCCACCATGCTCGGTCTGGTGAAGCTCGGCGGCTTCGGCAAGCGCAAACCGCACCAGCTGTCCGGCGGCCAAAAGCAGCGGGTGGCGCTCGCCCGTTCGCTGGTCAAGAGGCCGAAGCTGTTGCTGCTCGACGAACCCTTGGGGGCGCTCGATAAGAAACTGCGCGAACACACGCAATTCGAGTTGATAGGCCTGCAGGACAAGCTCGGCGTGACCTTCCTGGTCGTCACGCACGATCAAGAAGAGGCGATGACTTTGGCGAGCCGCATCGGCGTCATGGATCACGGCGAAATTGTCCAAGCCGGAACGCCGTTGGAAATCTATGAATTTCCCTCCTCGAAATTCGTCGCGGATTTCGTCGGCACGGTCAATATTTTCGAAGGCAAGCTGATCGAGGACGAACCGGAACACGTGCGCATCGGCTCGGACGAGCTGGGCGGCACGATTTTCATCAGCCACGGGATCAGCGCGGCTCCGGAAGCCATTGTTTGGGCCGCCATTCGCCCGGAGAAGATCTTCATGTCCACCGCGCCGCCGCCGGGCACGGACAACGTGGTACGCGGTGCGGTCCAGGACATCGCCTATCTCGGGGATTTGTCGATCTATCTGGTCAAGCTGCCCACCGGTAAGGTGGTGCGCGTGACCCAGCCGAACACCTCGCGCCATGCCGAAGCGATCACCTGGGAACAGCAGGTGTACCTGTCATGGGATTCATCGAGCCCGGTGGTCGTGACCCGCTAGCCGCATGATTCGCCCAGGCTATTTGCGCAAGGTGGGTGTCTCGGGCCGCGGCCTCGTGGTTGCGCTGCCGTATCTGTGGCTGCTGCTGTTCTTCGTGGTGCCTTTTGTCATCGTCCTGAAGATCTCCTTCTCGGACGTCGATCTCGCGATCCCGCCCTACAAGCCGCTGATCGAATGGATCGGCAAGAATTCGCTCGCCATCAAGGTCAACTTCAATAATTACGCGTTTTTGTTCACCGACCCGCTGTACATTCATGCGTTCTTGAATTCGATCAAGGTGGCGTTCATCTCGACGCTCCTGTGCCTGATCATCGGCTATCCCATGGCTTACGGTATTGCGCGCTCCACCGCGTCCACCCGCAACGTGCTGCTGCTGCTCGTGGTGCTGCCGTTTTGGACGTCGCTGCTGCTGCGGGTGTATGCGTGGATCGGCCTGCTGAAGGCCAACGGTGTCATCAACAACGTGCTGATATGGCTCGGCGTGATTCACGAGCCGCTCACCATGCTCTACACGCCGTTCGCCATGTACGTCGGCATCGTGTATTCGTATTTGCCGTTCCTGATCCTGCCGCTGTACGCGAATCTCGAAAAAATGGACTGGCAGCTGCTCGAGGCGGCGGAGGATTTGGGCTGCAGGCCGTGGCAGGCGTTCTACAAGATCACGCTGCCGCTGTCGCGCAACGGGATCCTGGCGGGGTCGATGCTGGTCTTCATTCCGGCGGTCGGCGAGTTCGTGATTCCGGCGTTGCTCGGCGGTCCGAACGCGCTGATGATCGGGCGAGTGCTTTGGGATGAGTTCTTCTCGAATCGTGCATGGCCGGTGGCGAGCGCGGTGGCGATACTGCTGTTGATCCTGTTGGTGCCGTTCATGATGTGGTATCAGAGTGTGCAGGCGCGCGAGTCGGCGGGGGCGCGATGAATTATCGCCGCACCTATTTCATCCTTACCTGCCTCGCCTTCGGCTTCGCGTTCTTGTACCTGCCCATCCTGTCGATGGTGGTCTTTTCCTTCAATGCCTCGAAACTGGTGACGGTGTGGGATGCGGCGCACTCCCCCACGTTGAAGTGGTATTACGCGCTGCTCAACAACGAAGAGATTCTCGACGCCGCCTGGATTTCGCTCAAAGTTGCGGTGACCAACGCTTCCGGAGCGGTGATATTAGGCACCCTTGCGGGCTTCGGTCTGGCGCGATTCACGCAGTTCAGGGGACGATTCACGCTCAATGCGATGACCACGGCGCCTCTGGTCATGCCCGAAGTGATCACCGGGCTCTCGTTGTTGCTGCTGTTCGTCGCGCTGGAACAGTCAATCGGTTGGCCCGCGGGCCGCGGGATCACCACCATGACCATCGCGCACATGACTTTCTCGATGGCCTACGTCAGTGTGGTGGTGCAGTCGCGCATGGCGACCTTCGACAGCGCTCTGGAGGAGGCGGCCATGGATTTGGGTGCGCGTCCGCTCAAAGTGTTCTTCGTCATCACGCTGCCCATCATATTTCCCGCGATATTATCCGGCTGGCTGCTGGCATTCACCCTGTCATGGGACGATCTGGTGATCTCGAGCTTCACGTCCGGTCCGGGCAGCAGCACGCTGCCGATGGTCGTATTCTCGAAGGTACGGCTCGGCGTGAGCCCCGAGATCAACGTGCTGGCGACGATCACCATCGGCGTCGTCACGCTGATGATCGTCGGGGTGAGCTTTTGGATGTCGCGCGCGGCCAAGCTCGAAAAGGCCGCCCAGGGGTCCGGCTAACGCTTGGGGTAGGGCTTCCCGTCCTTGTGCGCGAATCCGGCGTCCCCTTTGAGAAAACGCATGTCGATATCCGGGTAATCTCCCTCGTCCTCGGCG